>DASRSO010000180.1:0-17098 GCA_035656375.1 Cyclobacteriaceae bacterium
AAAAGCTGATGTTAATGTTAGGGATTATAGTGGCGGCGATCAGTGTGACGACAACACTAAACGCGCAGGACAGGCTTGTAATAAAAGAGGAAAAAGCAGTGGTGCAGGACCCACCAAAAAACAAGGACAAGAATAAAAATAAGAATAAGAACAAAAACAAGAATAAGGATAAGAACAAGGATAAAGAGAAGAACAAGAATAAAGAACAGAAGTAGTAAGTATAAGTCAGGTTTGGTTCAGCGACCGGTTCGTTTTCGAGCCGGTCGCTTTACTTTTTTCTTTTTGAACTCTTCATCGACCATAGCAGCTTCAAACAACAAAGCTCTTACAAGATTTTCGTCCAACTCCTTTAGAGATTTAATATAAAGCACATACACTTGCTTGCGTCCTTCTGCGAGTAGTGCTCCATCTTCATTCGACATTCTATTGCCCTGGCAAAAACCCAGTGATACACCTCTCTCGATCTGTGCGGGAGTGGGTTTGTATTTTCCAAGCTCCAGCGATGGCGGCCAGATAAAACAGATCAGCCGGTTTCTCTTGTAAAAAGGCACGCGCCAGTCGTAGTAAGCATTCTCGATTGCGGCCGGAAGGCATTCCCTTACGATCGCGCGAAGCCTGTTCACGAGCACCTGCTCATTCCTGGGCAGGCTCGTTATCATCTCTTCAATCGTCTCAAATGCACTTTTCATACTATATCAAAACTACCTCTCTTTGTGACAACTGTATGTCAGCAGAATGTCTATTTTTGGCGCCATGATTCTCGTTTTCGATATTGGCAATAGCGACATCACCATGGGCCTGTGGGATGGAACACAATGGAAGCACACCTGGCGAATTCCCTCACGTACGCACCAGCCCGAACTATTTTATGGTGTAAAGATCAGGGACTATTTTTTTGAGGCTGGTATTCCGGTTTCAAGTGTTACAAAACTTGTGCTGAGCAGTGTTGTCCCCGGCCTTACAGAAAAAATCCAGAAAGTTATACGCACTCTATTCGAAAAAGAACTGATACTGCTGGGGCCGACAGTCTATGAGCAACTTCCGATAGAAGTATTGAATCCCTACGAGATCGGCTCCGACCTTGTGGCAAATGCAATGGGCGCATACATGAAGTTGAAGCGAAGCTGCATCGTTGCCGACTTCGGTACGGCGCTTACCTTCACAACAGTATCTGACAGTGGAAAAATACTCGGTGTTTCGATCGTTCCCGGACTGCGCACAGCAATCAAAGCACTCTCGCAAAACACCGCGAAGTTGTTCGACGTGCCCCTCGAAATGCCTGTATCAGCACTCGGGAAAAGTACGATCACCGCAATTCAGTCGGGACTTGTGATCGGTTACGACGGACTGGTGAGAAGCATGGTTGCTGCGATCCGCAAAGAACTGAACGACGACTGCCCTGCTATCGCAACGGGTGGATTGAGCTTCGTGATCACTTCATTGAAAGGATTTTTTCACAGCATCGAACCCAATCTCACTTTAGATGGGCTTCGAGAGATTGCCGAATATCGTCGATCAAATAATTAGCATCTTCCAAACCAACATAGAAGCGAATCAACCTATGATTCGGTTCGGCTGGGTTAAAGTCTTCCCGTTTTATTGTAACGATAGAGGGGATGATGAGCGATTCATGCCCGCCCCAGCTAACTGCCATGAAGAATCTTTTGAGTGAGTTACAAAATCCTTCGAGCTGGTCGATCGATTTTGCTTTGAATACGACACTGAACAGGCCACCGGCGTCTTTCATCTGTTTCTTCGCGAGCTCGTATTGAGGAAACGATGGATGGAAAGGAAAGATCACGCGTTCTACTTCAGGTCGTGTGGCAAGAAAGTCGACCACTTTTTTCGTGGTTGCACAAACGCGTTCCATTCTCAGGTGGATCGTTCGGAGTCCACGGATCAGCAGCCAGGCATTCATCGGCGAGATGTTACCCCCGATATTGAGAAACTCGGCATCGAAGATCTTTTTGATCATTGCTTTTGAGCCGGTGACGACGCCCGCAACCACATCGCTGTGACCGCCGATAAACTTCGTGGCTGACTGGGCAACGAGGTCCACCCCCATTTTGTACGGCTGCTGGTTGAGTGGACTGCAGTAGCTGTTATCAATCATGGTGATGATGCCCTTCTTCTTTGCGAGAGCAGTCACTGCTGCAATGTCTTGCAGTTCGTATGTGAAAGTATTCGGCGACTCGAGGTAGATCAGTTTGGTTTCGGGGGTGATCGCCTTTTCGAAGTTGGCGGTTACAGTCCCATCGACGAACGTGGTCTTGATGCCAAACTTGGGTAATAATTTTTCGAAGAGCTTGATGGTCCAGCTATAGGGCTTGGCCACGCTAACGACATGGTCGCCCGACTTCAACAAAGCTATGATGGGTATTGCAATAGAAGCGATGCCGCTTCCGAATACCAGGGCATCTTCGGCGCCATCGAGAGCTGCGAGCTTCTTGCGGAGTATGTCGACGGTCGGGTTGTTGCCTCTCGAATAAAGTAATGAGTAATACTCGTCACTAAGTCCTTTTCGAAAATCGGCAACCGACCTGAATGCAAAGTTGCTTGTTTGAACTATGGGTGGTGCGATGGCATTAAAATACTGATCGCGATCTTCGCCCAGTTCATTCAATATGTACGACAATTCATCCATGAACTAATTTCTTTAATACATAAAAAAGTGGCAATCCAGAAAGGAACAACACAAAACCTACTCCCGAAGCTAGTGGATTTGAAACAAGTATGCTCACATTCACCAGTGTGTACGCAATCACAAAGACCGCCGGCAGCCACGGATAAAACGGCATCTTGTAAACTTCCCCTTGTTCGCCGTTCTTTTTTGCCCGGTGTCGCAACACAAAGATTGCGGCCGAAGCTGCTATGATCGAGATGCTGTCGAAAAACATCACGTAGCTCAATACCTTCGAAAATGACGAAGTAACAAACAACGTGATCAGCATGAAAGCAACAAAGAACGTTGTGGAAAATCCCAACACCTGCGTCTTTTCATTTACACGGGCAAAGATCGGCGGCAACACTTTGTCTTCGGCCATCGCGTAGTACACGCGGGGGTTCGACATGATCGAGGCATTGACGTATGCCATCACCGAAAGGAACATGACGACAGCAACAACCTTCGAAGCGTTGGGGCCGAAGATGTGCGCAGCCATATCCGATGCGAGGGCTGTCGAGTTGGCGATGCCCTCCATTCCAAGAACGTGGTAATAGGAAAAGTTTAGCAACAGGTATAACACAAGTATGATCGCGATGCCAAAAAAGATGGCTCGTGGCATGGTGCGGCCGGCGTTTGGAACATCGCTTCCGAAATTCATGGTTTGCTGGTATCCGCCATAAGTAAAGAACACCGGCAGGAAACAAAGCCAAAACGAGTTCAAACTCGATGGCTCAGTCGTAGTCGGTTGAACCGCTGTAGTCGGGGTGAAAACGGCCATTATCAATAACACGATCATCGCGATCTTAATGATCATGAGAACGTTCAATGTGCGGGCGCTCATTTTTATGCCGATCATGTTTACGGTATATAAAATTACGATCGCAGTAATCGTTGTGATCCGTATGCCGATCTCACGATCGATGTTGGGCATGATGAGTGGATTGATGTACTCCGCGCCGATGATGGCAACGATGGCTGTCGAACCGGCGTTGGCAATCACCGTCATCCAGTTTACCATGAAGGCAAAAGCGGGATGATAACAATGCGAGAATATCCTGTAGTAACCACCGGTTACGTGATATCTCGAACCGATCTCTGCAAAAGTGAGTGCGCCAAAAAGACTAACAATAGCGCCAACGATCCACGCGGCGAACAATACGGTTGGTGTTCCGGCTTTCGTTGCAACCTCCACCGGCGTGCGGAAAATTCCCATGCCGATAACGAGGCTCACCGTAACCATGGTGAGATCGAATAGCCCGAGCTTTGGCTTAATAGACACGCGTGCGCAGCTGGCCGGTATGTATTTGAATTCCTACCGCTGCCTGGAGAGGAACAAATGTGTAGTAAACATCGTCGGGAACAGGGCGGTTAAGGCCTAACTGGAAGAAGCCTCGCAGGTTTCCAACGAGATGAAATCTTGTGGTGATCGCCGGCTCAATAAACAGTTGAAGTCCATCGGTAGGCTTAAATGTCGGACTTGCAGCGCCGGGATCTTTGGTCTTGAACTCGGTAAAGTTCACCATAGAAAATCTTGCTGTGAACGCTATGTTGAATTTCCGTTTGTTTGTACTGATCGACGGTTGAAAAAATATCCTCGAATACTTTCCATCAGCAATGAGTGGTTCGGCATTCGCTTTTCTGAAGAAGTACAGCGCCTCATAACTTGTTCTGCTGCCCATTCCGTAACCTGCAAATATTTCAGTGCGCATTGTCTTTGTCCTTGTAAAATAACCCAGGCCGCCTTCGGCAAAAGTATTCTTGCGCGTAAACGACTCACCGTCTTCGGTGGTCGACTTCTGACTTAGCACGTTCACGTTTGCCATAAGAGCCACGTGGTCGCTGAGTGAGTACGCCCCCTGGAGATCGACACCCGAAGAAACGGCCACGGACCCGGCAAATTCACCGCCGTCCGCAAACATAGGAACGTTCCTGGAGTTGGAGATATAAGTTGGGGCGCACGAGGTAGCCACGAAGCCAACTAGAAGGAGTAATCGGTACATGTTCAGGCAGGGGGTTGGAAGGCTAAATTAACCTATTATTTTTTTGATTACGTTCACATCCCGAAGAACAAATTCATAAGATTTTGCAAGCTCAATTCGATCCGGCCCTCTTCAATATACTGGTGGCGGTAGTGGTCTTCCAGTACCTGCTTATCGCCGGCTTTCTCATCAGCCTCCCCACCAGAAACGGCCTGCTGGCTGCGTTTTTTATCCTGGTCGCACTCAACCTGATCGATGGCGTGCTAATGATCAATGGATTCTATTTCGACCACCTTGAGTTTGCTCTGTTGGAAGACAGTCTGCCGCTAGCCTATGGTCCAATCCTTTACCTGTATACATTAAATGTTATCCGACCCGACAGGAAACGCACATGGCAAGACCTCTTTCACTTCATTCCCATGGTCGTATCGCTGCTGCTTACGATCATCTTCTACACGATCACCAGTTTTAAAGCCGACATACTTTTATCGATCGTACAACGCAGGATCCCGGTATCGGCCGGACTTATAATTTCAGCCGCCGTGTTCCTCCACTTCTTTGTCTACGTGGGAATATCATTTCTCAAGATCAGGACGTACCATCTTTCTCTTCACGACAGGTATGCTTCGCTCGAGAACGTGAACGTTCGCTGGCTGGAGTATACATTAAGAACCCTCGGCATCACGTTCGTCATTTCATGGTTTGTTACATCGGCGTCGTTCCTTGGATATCAACGCGCTTCGGAAGCGGGACTTGTCGTGGTAGTAGCCATGTTGCTTTACTACATCAACAAGCTGGTGCTGAAAAGAATGAAGGACCCGCGACTTTTTGCTGCTATCGATCTTTCAACGTCCGCAAAGAGATACGCCCGACAGGCATTGAGTGAAGTCGACCTCGATAATATCGGAGCGAAGCTGAGGGTTGCAGAGCAAGAGAAAGTACATCTCAACCCCGAGCTCACTATCGACGCCCTGGCCGAGCATATCAAAATTCCCACCCGGTTGCTCTCGCAATTTCTTAATGACGTCCTTCAAAAGTCATTCTTCGACTACGTAAATGGCTTACGAATCGAAGACGCGAAACAAATTCTGACCGAGTCGAACGACCCGAAGCTTACAGTACAAGAGGTCATGTACCAGGTGGGGTTCAACTCAAAATCGTCTTTCAACACGCTGTTCAAGCAAAAGACCGGTTACACCCCTTCGGTTTTCAGAAAAATGCGTTCGGGTTCGTGAAGTCGAACGACCAGCGCTGTTTTTGACCCGTTTTTTGGGTCATGAAAACAAAACTGATCCTTCTTCATTTATACCCGGGATTGCTAATCCTGGCTTTTTATTTACTGGTCGCACTCTTTGTTGTGTCGCACGGGTTCCCCGGCATGATCGCATTGCTGGCTGCCGAGCTCCTTATACTAGTCCCGATAGGGATCGTACACCTAAGAAACTGGACGTCTCCATTCAATTCCAGGCCGCGCATACTCTGGATACCCGTAGGTTTTGTTGCATGCCTGGTACTTTATGCGCCAATGTTTTCAGTGGGACTTTGGGCGAGAACGAACCTGTTCGCATGGCTTCCTTCGTGGTTTTATGATCCGGGATTCGACTGGGCGAGCAAGCAGGCACTGATCATAACTTTCTCATTGGGGATCGTGATCGATGGAGTTGTGGGGCCGGTTGTCGAAGAGCTCTACTTCCGCGGTTATTTGCTTCCGCAGATGAAAGGTTCGCTGGCTCCGCTGGTTAATGCCGCGTTATTTACGGTGTATCATTTCTGGCAACCGCACAACTACGCAGCGATCTTTATGGTAAGTCTTGTTCTAAGCTACGCGGCGTGGTGGACGAAAAGTGTCTGGGCGAGCGTGGGGATCCATTGCATGGTGAACATCGTTGGATCGGCGACGGGATTGTTTGCAGCCATTGGAGGTGTCAGGCCTTACTGATACCTTCGCACCATGTACGATGTAAACCTTATCAATAAACTCATTCGCGAGAGAAGATCGATCTTTCCCCGCGACTATACTTCAGAAAAAGTAGGCGATGCGATCGTTGAACAAATACTCTTTAATGCAACATGGGCACCCACGCACAAGGTGACACAGCCGTGGCGGTTCATCGTGTTTACGGGGGAAGGCATAAAGAAACTCGCGGAGTTCCAGGGAGAATGTTATAAACAGGTAACTACTGCCAAAGGAAAATTTGAACAGGACAAATACGAAGGTCTGAGGACAAAGCCGATGCAGTCGTCGCATATCATTTCGATTGGGATGAAGCGGGATGAAAAGAAAAGTGTTCCGGAGCTTGAAGAGATTGGTGCGGTGTACTGTGCGGTTGAGAATATGTATCTCACGGCTACAGCATATGGATTGGGGGCATACTTGAGTACGGGAGGGATTACTTTTTATGAAGAGGCGAAGCCATTTTTTGATTTAGGGGCGGAGGATAAGTTGTTAGGGTTTTTTCATATTGGGAATACGAGGTACAATCCGCCGGATAGTAAAAGGAAAAGTGTGGAATTGGTGTCGCGGTGGATACGCTGAGGAGACGAAGGTTCGCGGAGAAATCCATTAGAGCAGAAATCCATTACAGGAGAAATTCATTAGCGGAGAAATTTGTTAGCGGAGAAATTTGTTAGCGCAAAAATTTGCTAGCAGATAACACCCATCATTTAGCAGATAACACCCATCATAAAAATTTCTCCGCGTACCTCCGCGCGCCCTCCGCGAACCCCCGCGACACCCCGCATTCACCTCCCTCCCTCAACCTCACTCATACTTCAACGCCTCCACCGGATTCCCTCTCGCTGTCTTCATCGACTGAACCCCCGTCACAAAAAGCACAAACATCAGTGCGCCAACCATCGTCACCCCATACAGCACGTAATTAATCGGCACCCTGTAAGCAAACCCCTCCAACCACGCATCCATCACATACCCCGCTATCGGGAAAGAAATAACACCCGCCAATATCACCAACAACAGCACATCCTTCGAAAGCATGAACAGTATACCCATCACCGAAGCACCAAGAACTTTCCGCACACCGATCTCCTTCGTGCGCTGAACAGCCGTGAACGCAGAAAGACCTAACAATCCCAGCAGCGATATCACGATGCTCACGTACGAGAGCGTGGTAAGCAACTTATTCTGTGTTATGTCAGCCTTGTATTGATCGTCATATTTCTGATCTGCGAAGAAATATTGAAAAGGATACTGTGGCTCAATTGCCGACCACCTCTGTTTCACACGTTCCACGACTCCCGGAATGTCGTCGCCATTGAGGCGCAGGTGTAAATAGCCAGGCTCCCAGTGCGCTTTGATCATGAACAGAGGCTCAATGGCTTCGTGGAGCGACCCCATATTAAAGTCTTTCATAACACCAACCACGGTACCAGGATGGTGGCCTCCAAAAAAAGTCATCTTCTTCCCAATTGCGTTTTCTCCCCAACCCATCATTTTTACCATCGCTTCGTTCACGACGAATGCCTGTTCATCGTCGCTGCCATTCGCAAGATCTCTTCCTTCGATCAACTTCAATCCTACAGTTTCGAGATAATTATCGCCCACATAAAGAACTTGCGCAGCATTCTGTTGCATTCCGTTTGGTCCTTCGGCAAAGATCTGGTCGCCGCCGGTACCTGTGCCAATTATTTGGCTGCAAACAGTTGCCGATATAATGCCAGGATCGCTCGTCATTTCATTTATTATACCGTCTATCTTCTTGCCGGTCGTTTTGTCCTGAAGTGGAATGATGAGCAAATTGTTCTTATCGAAGCCGAGGTCTTTCGTCCGGGCAAACTTTATCTGATCGCTCATGAGAATGGTGAGCAACACGACAAAGATTGATACGCAGAACTGGAACGTGATGAGTGTCTTCCGCATGAACAAACCCGACTTACCAGTCTTGAATGATCCTTTAAGTGAAGCGATTATTGGAACGTTTGTCAGGTAAAACGCGGGATAGATTCCTGACAGCACACCGATAAAGGTTGAAAGCATGAATGCCGGGAATAAAATCCCAGGCTGAAATGTTAGATGTTTACCGATGAGAACGTTGAATGACGTAAGCACCAGGACCACGTAAACAATCCCCACGGCAAGCAACAAGGCGAACGTTGACAACAACACCGACTCACCGATCAACGAAAGCACCAACGTTCCTCTTCCCGAACCGGAAATCTTCTTCATGGTGATCTCCGTCGATCGCTTGACGGCTTTTGCTGTCGAAAGATTCATGTAATTGATGCATGCAAGCAGTACGATCAATACGCCAATGCCCGTCAACGCAAAGAGATGGGCCTTGTTTCCCGATGCTTCACCCTCAAAACCCGAGAAGTGGATCTCGTCCAGAGGCTGTAAGAAAGGCGTATTCATAAAATCATTCCCGAGCCCGCTATAGTATTCATCGAATATGGGTTGAAACCTGTTGTAGAAATTATTGAGATCGTAGTTGTCCGGGAGAACCATGTAGGTATAGCTGTCCGGATTCCAGAACGTCAGGTTCATCGGTTTGCCGTCGACGTGTGTTTGTCTCCATGACCGGCGGATCTCAGGTAAGCCGGAAAGAAGAAGATCAAATTTCAGGTCTGTGTTATCGGGGAAGTCTGCGATCACAGCACTCACTTTTCTTTCTTTGCCGGCAACGGTCATCAATTTGTTGATGGCACTCTCATCGCCAAAATACTTACGGGCTATCGATTGAGTGAGTACGATATTGTTTGGATCGTCGAGACAGGTGTACCTGTCGCCTTCGATAAATGGATGATCGAAAACACTGAAGTAAGATGAGTCCGCCTCGGCAGCATTCTCCTCGTAGAATGTTTTTTCACCAACTGACACCAGCAGATGTTCAACTTCACGCTTGCTGACGCGTGTCATTACCTCGATCTCCGGGTAATGATTTCTAAGGATAGGTGCGAGCTCACGACCCGTTAACCCGGTCATTTGATCGATGTCTGGTATCACATAGTGCGACCCGAGACGATAAATATTTTTATGCTTAGCGTAATGTTGATCGTAAGTGAGATCGTTCTCAAGGACCAACACAAGAATGATTGCTACCGCAATGCCCATCGCCAAACCGAGAACATTCAGTGCAGAGAAGAATTTGTCTTTCAAAAAGATCCTGAAAGCAAACTTCATGTGATAGAACAGTTTTTCGATCATAAATACCGCAAATTGAGTTTATGCCCGTTTTTTCTTTATCTCTAGATTGCTCTTATGAAACTACTCATCTTGTCAATCTATTCGGTGCTGTTTGCTCCCCCGTGGAGCAGTCTAACAAATGGTCCGCACGCAGTTGGCTACCAGGTTTTGAACCGGTACGATTACGGCCGGACCATCATACCTCCCACCAATTTTGAAGGTAAGAAGAACTCAGGAGAACGCGCACTCCCAATACAGATTAGTATGTGGTACCCGACGGGATCTGCTGGCGTTAACAAAATGAAGTTCCAGGACTACGTATACATTACTCGCGAACGGAACGATTTCAAAACATTAACAGAGGAACAAAAAATACAGTCTTTCGATGTCCTTCGATTTCCCGCGCAGTTCGGCGCCGGCATCCAGCTAACAGACGACCAGGTAAAAACGATCTATAGTCAATCGCAACTCGCAACGAAAGACGCACCGATCAAAAACGGACGCTTCCCGGTGATCATTGTCGCCAGTGATGGCGGCCCTTCGAATCACCCAGCACTGTACGAGCACCTCGCCAGCATCGGATACATCGTTCTGTTCTCACCAGGCATCAATCGCGATGGCTCGCGACAGGTGAACAGCCCGCAGCATGTTATCATGGACAGGATAAACAACATCGAATATCTTTTGTCGTTCGCACGCAGCGTTCCCGCAGCCGACCTCGAAAGGATCGGGGTAATGGGTATCAACTTCGACGGAATGACTGCACTACTTTACCAGATGAAAAGCGGCGAAGCCCGTGCCGTTGTGAGCATCGACGGCTGGGAAGGAAAAACGGGCAGCGAACAGACTTTACAAAACTCGATCTACTACAATCCAACCGCACTTAAGGCGCCATATTTTGTTGTGTTGCAAGACGAGAAGAACCCGCAGCAGTGGTTAACGCTGAGCGAAAATGTATACAACTCGATGTTGTATGCCGATCGCTATTATTACGTCTTCAAGAACATGGATCATTCGTATCTCATGGCTGGACTTTATGCGGTACCGCAGATCCCCGACGAAAACAAACAGTCGTACAATTATCTGTATACAACTATCGGAAAGTTCTTCGATGCGTATGTAAAAGATGACGCGGCAGCGAAACAATTCGTTATGAAAAGTTCGAAAGAGAATGGACTGCCCGACCTGGTGAAAAAAGAGTTGAAGAAACCTGGATTGCCACCAGTTCCGTCTGCACTTGAACTGGAGACGATGATCATGGCTGGCGAGATCGACAAGGTAAAATCAATTGCAAAAGAAGCGCTGAAGGGAAATCCCGGGCTTAAGTTTCTCGATTTCGGTGCATTGAATCTTTACAACTTCAGGTTCTCACGCAACAACAAGCCGGAGCTCAGTGTGGCCGTGCGAGAGCTCGGTGTGCAGTTGTTTCCGGCATCAGCAGAGGCAATGGATCTGCTTGGCGATGCCCAGGCCGCTTTCAATAAAACAAATGAGGCAAAGAAAAGCTATCAACAAGCCCTGACATTGATCGATGACGATACGGCGCTCAATGCCGATGAGAAACAGGAACTACGTAAGTCGATCTCCGAAAAGATCAAATAGTAATCCCATGCTTTTTCGTGACCTCGGCAATTCGGGTATCATTAAGGACTTTATCATATATCCACTTGTAGTGGCTCCAGCTTTCGATAACCTTCCGTGCTTCGGCTTGTCCAACGATTGAAGTCATAGCTTCATACTCAAGGTTACATACGATCAAATGCAAGTAGGTGCTGTAGGAGTCTCTCGCACCTCCGTCTTTACCGACCGGTACTTCAGGGAACATTTGTTTGAACTCATTGATAGCTGCCGCGAATTCCTTTGCTTTCCGATTTTCTGTCCAATGAAATTGCTCATGGATAAAAGTGCTCATCTGCTTCAGATCATTATCGAGATACCGGTGGTTGACAGTCAGGATTGGATGACTGAACGGAATATATTCCTTCTCGTTGATCATGATGTCTTTGGTGTACAGCCATTGCGAGATCCTGTAGGTCGCGATAATTCTTTCGAGTTGAACTTTCGCTTTTTGTTCAGCTTCGGTATTGTTCTTCAAAGTGATATTGACATCACTGAAGAACACAAAGATCAGCAGCAATAATCTCATAGTTATTTCGCAAAAAGCGGCGGTACTTTTTCGTCCCATTCACTTGCCTCCTGGTACGCTCTTGCGAAAGCAACGAGGGCTGCTTCACCATATAGTTTTCCCAGGAACGAAATGCTCGTTGGGCTCCCCTGGTCGTTGAAACCGTTGGGTACCACGAGGCAGGGATGACCTGTGAGATTCGTGGTGAGCAATTGTCCGTTGGCAAAACTTGGTGAGATTATGACGTCGTACTGTCCGAGTTTTGCGTGATACTCTTCGATGAGTTGTGTGCGTGCTCGCGATGCGTTGATGTATTCGACGGCGGGAATGAACCGTGATGCACGGAAGGTATTCGGCCACGCCCCTTTGCGCTGATCGGTAAGTTGATCGTCGATGTTTGTGCGTGTGAGCTCATCGAACGCTGCACCCGCTTCGGCAGTAAGCATGATGCGTATCGCCGAGGTTGGGATCCCCGACGGTAACTCTACTGCTTCAGGTTCTATTCCAAGGTTCCGGATAGTTTTCAGAGCAATTGAGTCATTTGCCCTCGTGGGATATTTCGATTCGAACGATGTTTTCAGGTAAGCGACTTTAAGTTTCCTGATATCCCTGGGATAGCTTAGCACGTTGCTGCCGATCACCTGCAGTACAAGACCGCAGTCGAGCGCAGAACGACAGATTGGACCGATCTTGTCCATGCTCCAGCTTAATGTCATTGCGCCGTCGGTGCTTACGTTGCCGTAAGTTGGCCGGAGTCCGCTTGCGCCACAGCGTGTAGAAGGTGAAACGATAGAACCGAGTGTCTCGGTTCCGATTGAGAATGCGACAAGACCGGCGGCTGTTCCGGAGGCTGAACCTGCGGATGAACCGGAAGATCCTTGCTTCATGTTCCACGGATTTTTAGTGACGCCACCATACCAGATGTCGCCCATGGCGAGGGCGCCCATGGTAAACTTGCAGATGAGAACAGCGCCGGAGGCTTCAAGTTTCTTTACGACCTCCGCGGTCCTGTCGATTGACTGATCTTTAAAAGGTGCAGCGCCCCAGGTGGTCTTTGTGCCTTCGACAGCGAGGAGATCTTTTACACCATACGGGATTCCGTGCAGTGGACCTTTATATTTTCCTTTCGCGATTTCTTCGTCAGCTTTCTTTGCGTCACGCATCGCACGTTCTTCGAGTAACGAGATAACGCACTGAAGTGTGTCGGAATATTTTTTTATGCGTGAGATGTATAAAGATGTGAGCTCGGTGGATGTAATCTTTTTGCTCTTAATGAGGGCTGCAAGTTTGTAGACAGGATAAAATGCGAGCTCATCTTTATTAGCGGGTACTGTTACATTTTTTGGTAAAGCCCAGTCGCCGGGACCGGTTGCTGCCGGTATTTGAAATCCTTTGGGTCGTGGATCGAATTTCAATGCCATGCCGACAGAGTTGTCGAGCTTGTATTGATGTAGTGCCTGGTATTCTTTTTGAAATCCTTCGATGTTGCTTTTCAGTGAGTCGCGTTCGGCGTCGGTGAGAGAGATGTCGTATAAAGGTTCGATGGTTTTGGTAGGATATTTTTCCTGGGCTGCAACGGTTGCCGCCATAACAATAAAAACCATGAGTAAGGAATACCGGTACATAGGGGTAATTTTTCTTTGAAGATAGCTTAAAGATTGTACCTTCGGCCTCCCTTAGAACCCGATATATATGAAAGAGTATTTTCTTAAACTCTATCGGTATAATGAGTGGGCTAACCGGCGTGTCCTGAAGGCCATCGAGACGCAGGGCGTGACCCACGAAAAGACCCTCAGTATTTTCAGTCACCAGCTCAGTGCCAATTTCCTGTGGTTACACCGCATCAAAGGTCTTCCTCCTCCCGACGTTGAACTCTGGAAAACCTATCCACTCGAACGACTCCGGCAGATGGTCGACGATGGTTCCAAACAATGGCTGGAGTACATCGACTCGACAGATAATTTCAACAGGATACTGAAGTACAAGAATTATGTTGGCGACTATTACGAAACGAACGTAGAGCATATCATGATGCATCTTGTCAATCATGGGACGTATCACCGGGGTCAGGTTGCATTATTATTAAGACAAAACGGCTTCGAGCCGATCAACACAGACTTTATTACTTACGATAGGGTAATAACAGGGCAGTGGAAGGATTAGCCACTCGCTGCGCTCTCGGGTTCTGGGTTCGAAGTTCTGATATCATTGTGTTAAAGGATCTGCGGACCGGGAGAGATCATTTGGTTGCGATGCGTTAACAAAAATGATCTCTCCAAATACGTACATTCGTCTCCTCCGAAAGACATCAGAACCCAGAAAAAAAATTCCTATGAAAACCATACTCAGCTCAATCATTCTTCTCTTCTTCGTCAGCCTGACCTCATTCGGTCAAAATGATGAAGTCACAGTCTGCCACACCTCCTCCACCGAGAAGTTTGCCGCCTTCGCTTCAGATCCGTCCTTCAACGCAGAGCACCCAACACCTCGTGTCTATAAACACGTCACTCAAGCTGGAGGCAGGATGATCAAGTTCAAAACACCCGATGGAGCCGAAGCCAACGCATACCTCATTGAGGCAAAGAATAAAACCGACAACTGGATCTTCGTGTTCCAGGAATGGTGGGGACTAAACGACAACATCAAACGCGAATCTGAAAATCTTCATAGCACACTCGGCAACGTCAACGTCATCGCTCTCGACATGTACGACGGTAAAGTGGCAACCACTGCCCAGGAAGCCGGACAAACCATGCAACAATTCAAGGAAGAACGCGGCATGGCCATCATGAAAGGCGCTCTCGCTTACGTCGGGCCCAAAGCCAGGATCGGAACCATCGGCTGGTGCTTCGGCGGAGGACTCTCACTGCTCGCTTCTATCGCCGCAGAGAAACAAGGCGTCGCTTGTGTGATGTATTATGGCATGCCCACCGAAGACGTTGAAAAACTTAAGAAACTCAACACCGATGTCTTGAACATCTGGCCGACCAAAGATCAGCGCATCAACAAAGAAGTTATGGACAAGTTTGCTGCGAACATGGAGAAAGCAGGGAAAAAACTTACCATCAAATCTTACGACGCCGATCACGCCTTCGCAAATCCGAGTAACGCAAAAGGTTACAACGAAGCTGCCGCAAAAGACGCCTGGAGCCACACAGTAGAATATTTCAAGGCAAGATTCAAGTAAGTTTTACCGTCATTGAGAACCCCATTTTAACGGCAGGCTGAGTACTTTCATATCAATGAAAAGTTGGCTGAAAGTATTGATCCTGCTGGTTCCTGTTATTGCCTTTTCGCAACCAAACATCAAAAATGGGCACCTCGATTTAAGTAACTGGGATTTTCAAAAACAAGGTACGGTTCGCCTCGACGGCGAATGGGGATTCTACTGGGAACAGTTCGTGATGCCCACTGCAACACAACAATCCCGGGACTACTTTACATTCCCGGGACTCTGGAACGGACACTATTCCGGTTCCACTAATCTTTCCGGCCAGGGCTTCGCAACGTACACCGCAACCGTCATTGTCCCTCACGACATCAGCATGCTCTCGCTCGAGCTTCCCGACTTTTATTCAAGCTACCAGCTTTGGGTTAACGGAAAAGATGTCGCTTCGAACGGCGAAGTTGGTGCCAGTCGTAAAGAGTCGGTCCCGCAATGGCTCCCGAAGACCGTCGTCTTTCCATCGTCAGATACACTTAACCTCGTTCTCCACGTCTCTAACTTCCACCACGTACGCGGTGGCTCGAACGACCATATTTACCTGGGACTTCCGGAACAACTTTACCAGAAACGCGAAGACGCGGTTGTTACCAATATCGTTTTGTTCTCAGGTCTCGGTTTCATCGGATGTTTCTTTGTTGTGCTGTTCTTCTTCTTCCGAAAGGAGAAAGCGGCACTTTACTTCGCAGCTATCTGTCTTACCTGGGCTCTGCGTGCGGTGTTCACCAACCTGTATCTGTTCGTCAACTGGTTTCCTTCACTCGACTGGGAATTGGGCGTGAAGATCGAGTACCTCACGTTGTATCTCACCATGATGTGGAGCTTGCTCTATGTCGGGAAGCTTTTTCCTTCCGATGTGAGCAACGTGTTCAAATATTCATTGCTGGTCGTGAACTCGATCTTTATTCTTTTCACCGTTGCGTCGCCGGCCGTCACTTACACCAATCTCCTTCCCGCATATCAATTCGTTGCGTGGGTAATTCTCGGTTACGTAGCGTTTGTTGTTGCAAAAGCGATCATTTACGACCGGGCGGGCGCATGGTTCTCTGCAATAAGTATTGTAATGGGTGTGTTTATGTTCAGCTACGACATGCTTACCTACCAGGGCTTCTGGAATTTCAGTCCGTTGCTGTTCAATGTGGGATACCTTCTGATCTTTTTCTTGAATGCGATGGCGTTTGCGTACCAGATCAGCCGGCAGGTGAATCCTAAGCCTAAGATTGAGTTTGGGTTTACTTTAAAATAGGAGTAAGAATTAAGGAGCAAGGAGCAAGAATTAAGGAGTCTGACTGATCGAGCATGCCCTCCTTAATCCTTTTCCCAAACAACTTGTTGCCCTAAATTATACCACCGTGGGTATGCCGGCAGATGTATCTTCTCTACCTCATTCCTCTTTATCTTCAACGACGGCGTTAGCAACCCATTCCCAACAGTCCATTCATCTTTCATTATGATCGCAGCCTGGAGCTTTTCGTAGGCTTCCAGTTCCTTGTTAACCATTGCGAGCAATTGCGTCATGCTCTTCGTGATCTCATCTTTCGATTTCGCTTTACCCGCTGGCGACAGCACAACCAACGCCATAGGTTGCGGCACTCCCATTCCAACCACGCACACATTTTCTATATCTGTATTCGACATCAACTTCATTTCGATTGGCAGTGGTGCGATGTATTTCCCTTTGTCTGTTTTAAATTGATCTTTGATCCTTCCCGTGATGAAATGAAATCCGTCTTTATCGATTTGTGCTATATCTCCCGATTTCAGGAACCCATCGTCGGTGAACGTCTCTTTCGAAAGCTCCGGCATTTTATAATAACCAAGCATTGTTGCATCGCTCCTGGTTTGCAGCTCACCATCTTGAGTAACTCGTGACTCTACGTTTGTCCACGGCTTTCCTATGCTCCCGAATCTCACCCCTGGTACATTACCAGTCGCCCACGCGAGGTTCTCAGTCATTCCATAGATC
>DASRSO010000181.1:0-22434 GCA_035656375.1 Cyclobacteriaceae bacterium
AAAAGCGCGATAATAGCCAATAAAATTGTGGCGACTTTTAATTCCACTGGAACGCCTGCAATCTTTATGCATGCGGCCGACGCGATTCATGGCGATTTGGGTATGATACAGAGCGACGATATTGTGATCTGTATTTCCAAAAGTGGCAACACCTCCGAGATCAAAGTCCTTGTGCCGCTATTAAAACGCAGGCGAGTTAAACTTGTTGCTCTTGTCAGCAACACAACATCATACCTTGCAGAGCAAGCCGATTTAGTGCTAAATGCAACGATTGCGGAAGAAGCATGCACTCATAATCTTGCTCCAACGACAAGCACAACTGCTCATCTCGCACTTGGCGATGCACTGGCGGTCTGTCTTTTACACATGCGGGATTTTTCCCGTTCGGACTTTGCCGAATTTCATCCGGGAGGTTCTCTTGGAAAGCAACTATACCTCAAAGTGTCTGACCTGATGTCGAAGGCAATCCCCAAAGTGAAGAAAGATGCCGCACTGAAAGACGTTATCCTGGAGATATCTTCGCGGCGTTTAGGGGCCACAGCCGTGGTCGACGACGCCGATACCGTACTTGGCATTATAACTGATGGTGATTTGCGGCGCATGCTCGAAAAAAGGAGCAACCTTGAAGGCATCCGCGCATCAGACATCATGACCGTTTCTCCCAGGAAGATTGATATCAACGACTATGCAACGTCGGCACTGCAGCTCATGCAGGAGAAAAGTATTACCCAATTACTTGTGATGGACGGTCAAAAACTGGCCGGGTTCGTACATCTGCATGATTTACTCAAGGAAGGTATCGCATAAACCAAAAATCAGTATTATCTTATCTCATTGTCTTTTAGTGTGCTAAATGAATAAAGATCTCTTCGTAGTCCTGATGGCAGGCGGTGTTGGAACACGTTTCTGGCCCTACAGCCGCAATTCAAGGCCCAAGCAATTCCTCGACGTAATCGGAACCGGCAGAACTCTTCTTCAATCGACATTCGACCGGTTTGCACCTTTGTGCCCCGCCGGGAATATACTCGTCGTAACAAACGAGGAACATGGTGCGCTCACAGCCGAACAACTGCCGCAATTAAAACCGGATCAGATACTCACCGAGCCGATGCGGAAGAATACCGCTCCATGTATCGCTTACGCTTCGTATAAAATATTCCAGAAGAATAAGAACGCGGTCATTGTCGTAACTCCTTCCGATGCACTCGTGCTGAACGAGAAGGAATTTCAAGACACGATCCAGAGTTGCTATAACTATGCATTAGGTCAAAATAATCTCATCACGCTCGGCATCGAACCGACACGCCCTGAAACAGGCTATGGATACATTCAGTACATCGATGGCTCAAGTCCTCTGAAGAAAGTGAAAACATTCACAGAGAAACCTGAGCTGTCGCTCGCAAAGAAGTTTATTGAAAGTGGTGACTTCGTCTGGAACGCAGGTATTTTCATCTGGGGTGTACAGGCAATCCTTAATGCGTTCAGCAACTACCTCCCGGAGATGACAGAAGTGTTCGAAGAAGCTGCACCTAGCTTTTACACGTCGGGAGAGAAAGAAGCAATCCAACTCGCATATTCACAGTGCAAGAATATTTCCATCGACTACGGGATCATGGAAAAAGCCGACAACGTGTTTGTTGCGCTCAGCAAATTTCCCTGGTCAGATCTTGGTTCATGGGCTTCACTTCATGAGATCTCGGATCGCGATGGCAGCAACAACGACGTGAAAGCCGACGCGCTGGTATATGATACCCGTAACTCGATCATTCGCGGACCGGAAGGGAAGCTTATCGTGGTGCAGGGACTAAACGGTTATCTCGTGGGAGCGTTCGATAATGTTGTGATCGTATGCGAAAAAGACAAGGAAGAGATGTTCCGGAAGTTTGTGGCGGACGTAAAGGCGAAGCAGAACGGGGATAAATTTATTTAAGGAGTAAGAAGTAAGAAGTAAGGAGTCAGGAGTCAGGAGGCGGAGCCTTTCTGACGTATTGCTTCGTAGATGGCGATACCGGCTGCCACGGATACGTTTAATGAACCCACTTTTCCCTTCAGGGGAATTCTCACCAGTTGATCTGCTGCTTTTAATAACTCGGGTGAGATCCCATCTTCTTCTGATCCCATAATGATTGCCACGGGCGATTTGAAATCAGCTTTATAGATGTCGTCGTTGGTTTTTTCGGTGCATGCAATAACACGTATGCCGTTGTCTTTCAATTGCTGAACAAGTTTCTTCATGTCGGTTGCACGACAGACCGGGAGGTGGTTTAGAGCCCCGGAAGATGTTTTGATCGCGTCGGGAGTAATGGGTGCGTTGCCTTTTTCGGGAATGATGATGGCATCGATGCCGGCACACTCTGCTGTTCTTGCGATAGCTCCGAAGTTGCGTACATCTGTAATGCGATCGAGAACCAGGAGGAACGGCTCGCCACCGTCGCTGTAAACCTTGTCGATGATATCTTCAACTTTTGAATACTGGATCGCAGCCAGCATGCAAACCACACCCTGGTGATTTTTGGAACCGAGATGATTGAGCTTTTGCTGTGGAATGAATGAGTAAGGAACTTCGCGCTTTTTCGCTTCGGAAATCAGCTCTTTAATGAGATCGTTGCTGAGTCCCGCCTGGACGTATATTTTTTCGATTTCCCTGCCAGAGCGGATGGCCTCGATAACGGCCCTTGTTCCAAAAATAGTTGTTGTGCTGCTCATTAATTTTTAACCGATGAACTGATACGCGACTTGCGCCACATATCTATTGTATAATACCACGCTTCAGAAAATCTCTTATTCCTTTCAAGCACGTAGTAATCCGGGTCGTACACACTGCCAGTCCTCACAAACGTGAACTTTGCATTCATGTTCTTATAAGTCCACACTTCATATTGCCCGTTGCGATTTATCTCATCGGGCAAACCGAAAATAAGATACATCATACCACGGTCGGTTTTCCAGCCTTCTTTATAGGAACTGAAATAGATGTTGGCAACCTCCACTCTTCGAAAGTAGTTTCGGATCAGTGTCTTCGCACGCTCTTTATCTTTCGTGATGTCGAGTACAACCTTGTCGAACCTGGCTTTGTCGGCCCCGGCAGCCTTAAGTTGTTCAGCTTCTTCTGCAGTTGTGATAAACACAAGCGACGACGAAAGGTCTTCGATCTTCGTCATTTTCGGATACGACGCAGGGGCGACCCTGAACGCAATTCCGCGGGGCGCGTTGGTGTCGGACTGAACGAGGTACAAACCCTCTCTCGAAAACCTGAAATTATCGCCCGAGCGAACAGAGAAAATAGAGTCGACTTCCATGATCGGGTCTACACGTTTTTCCTTTTCGGCAAATGGCGGCGACCCGGCAGGGAATCGTTCCTTGTAATGATAAACCTTCAGGTTGGGACCGAAGTTGTTGGTGATCGTTGCCTGCGAGTTCACCTTGACATAGGGTGCGAATACAGGCTCATCGTCCTGCATGAGTAAACCATCGGGAGGATAGTTCGCTTCGATCAGGCGGAAGTCGATCCGGGTTTCGCCGGTCCTGTTGTCTTTCAAAACAGCAACCAGCAACCAGGGCTTTTCGGGCACAGGAAACGACAGACGGCCTTGTTCGGCGGTGCCGGTCTTTTGCGCATCAACGGGGGTTCCGTTCTTCTGTCCGTAGGAGTCGCGTTTCTCCCAGGTGGCGCTGAAGATTGTGGTGTCGATCTTGTAGTAGGCGTAAATAGAATCGGGCGACCGGGTGATCTTAAGGCTGAATTGATCGGCGTTATCGGGATCGTACCAGTACCGGAAATTCGAGCTGGCAATAGATTGAGCGTATCCCGCGAAAACTGTCAGGGCCAGAAATAATGAAAGAGCAAGCTTCATGTTTCGAGTTTACAAAGTACAAGAATCCAGTAGTAAGGAGCAAGGAGTAAGTACAGGAAGCCATCAATTAGGCTTCTCGCTACTTAAATCTTACTCCTTACTCCTTATTTTTGCGGGGAATGAGTAAAGTATATACCACTGAAATTACTTCGGAGGCCATCCCTTCCGACAACCCCATACATCAACGATTGCTAAAGGCTTATGTTGTAGCCCAGGACTACATTCAGGGCGACGTACTGGAGGTTGGTTGTGGCGAAGGCCGTGGGATCGACCTCGTACTGCCTCGTGCAAAGTCGTACTCGGCTATCGACAAGATTGCCAATGTTATCGACGAATTGAAAATAAAATATCCCACCGGTAAATTCCATAGTGGCAACATTCCTCCTCTCAGTCCATTTGCCTCCGATACATTCAACGTGGTGATAACTTTCCAGGTGCTCGAGCACATTGAAGATGACGTGAAGTTTCTTAAAGAGATACACCGTGTGTTGAAGCCGGGAGGCCTGGCGATCATCACGACACCCAACAGGCCGATGTCGCTCTCCAGGAACCCGTGGCACATCCGTGAGTATACGGGCAAGGAACTGGGCGACCTGTGTTCGAAGATATTCTCCAAAGTGCGTGTTAACGGCATCTCAGGTAATGAAAAAGTGATGGAGTACTATCAGCGCAACAAGGAGGCCGTTAATAGAATAATGCGCTGGGACTTTCTAAAACTTCAGTATTGGCTTCCGGCGTCGCTGTTGCGAATTCCCTATGAGATCTTAAACAGAAGAAACAGGAACAGCTTGAGGTCCGCGGCCGACGAACTCGTTCTTTCAATAAAACACGACGACTATAAAACAGTCGAGAGCGCTGAAAACGCTCTCGATCTGCTTGTCTTCTGTAATAAGTAAGTTTTTAACGTGCCCCTGGCTCGAGGTTAGTCATGTGTTTCTGATACATGTCCTCGTACTTCTTCGCAAGCTCCGTCTCGCCGTTCTCCAGCATCACACGCTGAAGATCTGCAATAATGAACATGTTCTTGCGAAGCTCAAGGCTTATACCCGCATCCTTGCGGATAAGATAAGTCAGCATTTCGTCGGCGCGGGTACCAATGGTGTTGGCAATCTCCAGGGCCTTTTCTTTATCGCCGAGGCGCATGAGAAGCTGAACTGTTGTTGTCATCGTGAGGTCGTACGGAACAGCAACATCGGGCATCTTGTCGAGACTGAAGTAAATTACCTTTTTCGCTTTCTCTCTCTTGTCTTCAACAACACCTTCTTTAGAGATCACCTCGGCTGCGTTGCCGGATTCCACTTCGTACTCATCAAGCAATGCTTCGGCAAGTGAGTTCAATGAGCTGCGGTGGTTCTGAACAAACCCGCGATAGTCTTCGTTGTAATAAGCCTTTGGATTGTCGAGACCGCGATAACCAAACTTGTTCAGCATGTTATCGTATGCAACCGATGTGTTCACATAATCTTTCTGCGGGTTCGGGTTCTTCGCAGGAATGAGTCGCGAAGTCATACCCTCCATGATCGCATACTGGCTAAGGTCGATATAGATCTGTGCCAGTGATGTGGGGTTGAAGTAGATGGGGCGTTCCCAGTTGTTCGTTGCCATCACATCCATGATCGCGAGATCTTTCTTCTCGATGAGGCCGCGTGTCACCTTCCATGTCATCATGGGCGTTATGTATGGCTTCTGTTCTTTCGAAATGAAACCGAGTGACTGTACATGCGCGGTATCAACGGCAAGGGCCAGCTGACGAGCCGGGAGAATGTTGCCTTCTTCACCTCGTAGTCCTTCGAAGTCTTTACTCAGTGCATCGATAAATTGTTTTACGTCGAGGACTTTGATACGGTCGTTTGGTCTTACGCGGAGATAATAGTTAGGTCCGCCTTGTTGATATTGTTTCAATGACAACGTGTAGGGGAACGGCTCCGATTCATATTGCTTGCGCATACTCTGTGCGATATACCAGTCGGTGTTGTAGTAGCTCAGCACGACCACCCGCACATCGGTGCGGATGCCTTCAACCTCCTGTGCATACCAGAGAGGGAATGTGTCGTTGTCACCGCCGGTAAACAGGATTGCATTCGGGGCACACGACTCAAGATAGTTTTTAGCAGAGTCGACCGAGAAGAAACGATCCGAGCGATCGTGATCGTCCCATCCTTCTGCGAGCATAATGCCGGGGGCGAGGAGACCGACTACAGTGGCAATGACAGCCGAAGGCCGGGCTTTCTTAAGGAATATTGCGAACAGGTCGGCGAGTGCGATCACCGACAGACCAATCCAGAAGGTAAAGGCATACGTGGACCCGGCGTAGATGTAATCTCGTTCGCGCGGTTCAACGGGGGGAGAGTTGAGGTAAACAACGATTGCCACACCAAGCAACAGGAACAACAATGCTACGACCGCGAAGTTCTTTGTGTCTTTAACGATCTGGTGGAACATGCCGATGAGTCCCAGGATAAATGGGATCATGAAGTAGTTATTACGGCCGCGGTTTTCCGCGATCGCTGCGGGAATTTCGTCATCGAACCAATCGAAGGGATTGAGCCATCGCGCGCCTTGTTCGTCGCTTTCACGACCGGCGAAGTTCCAGAAGAAGTAACGGACATACATCGTTCCGATCTGGTGCTGGAACATGTATTTCATGTTGTCCATAAAAGTTGGCGTTTCACCTTCGCCGAGGCCAACCATGTTCTGGTATGTTTGTGCGTGTTCGCTGCTCCAGAGGCGTGGAAGGAATGCGCTCTGATCGTACTCGTATTCCGCTTTGTGATCGGTGATCTCGTACTTGTCTTTTCCTTTGGTGTACACAGGGGCGCCCTGTTCGTAGCCAACTACCTGTGCATTGAAATACGGACCATAAATCAATGGACGGCTGCCGTATTGTTCACGTTTCAGGTAACGGACGAAGCTCATTACATCTTTAGGAGCGTTCTCGTTGATCGGAGGGTCGAAGTTTGCGCGAATGATGATAGTAGCATACGAGCAATAACCGATGAGGATGAATGTTGTTGCGAGTACAAAGGTGTTGAGCAGGGGACGGTTGTTCTTCTGGCTGAAGCGGATCGCGAAGTAAAGTCCCGCGATAAGTAACAGGCAGAATACAAGAGCCCCGGATCCGAATGGAAGCCCGATGTTGTTCACAAAGAATACTTCGAATCCGCCAGCAATGGTAGGCAGACCCGGGATGATGAAATCGTTGATGAAGAGTACGAGGCCACCGCTGAGTGCGAGGGCGGCGATAATACCCCAGGTAGATGGTTTGTATTTTTTGAAGTAGTAGATCAGGCCAAGCGCAGGCAACGACAGCAGGTTGAGAAGGTGGAACCCGATCGACAGGCCGATCATGTATGCGAGGAGGATAAGCCATCGGTTAGCCTTGGCTTCATCTTCATTCTCAATTACATCCCACTTGAGCACCATCCAGACGACGAGTGCGGTGAAGAACGCCGACATCGAGTAAACTTCGGCTTCGACAGCCGAGAACCAAAATGAATCCGAGAATGTGTATGCGAGAGCACCAACGACACCGGCGCCCATCAATACGAGTGTTTTATCTTCGTTGACTTCTGAAAGTTTGTTGTAGCCGTACATTTTTCTGCCGAGCAAAGTGATCGACCAGAAAAGGAAGAGTATGGTGAAAGCGCCGCCGACCACGCTGAGCACGTTGATCCAGTAGGCCACCATGGTTTTGTCGCCCATGGCGAGGAAGGAGAACACGCGGGCCACGAGCATGAACAACGGGGCTCCGGGCGGGTGTGAAACTTCGAGCTTGTAGGATACGGCTATGAACTCACCACAGTCCCAGTAGCTGGCGGTTTCTTCGAAGGTCAACCAGTAGGTGATGAGGGCGATCGCGAATACTACCCAGCCGGTTATGTTGTTTGCTTTCTGAAATGTCATTTGACGCCGTTTTTCTTTGAAATGAAGGGCGAAAATACAGATTTAATTGTCACGATTTGTCACTTATACACCACCGTGTAAAACCACAGCCAGAGGAAGAACATGAGCACATACGACGACAAAACGATGAGCATGGCGATGTCCTTTTTCTTGCGGGCAAAAAAATGAATTCCGGTGGTGAGCAGGTACCAGTAGACGAGTTCGAAGAAGTTGAGGGCGCGGAGGGGGTACCCGTAGCGAGGGTCGATCTCTGTATAATCGTACAGATTCATCAGGGAAAGCGGATAAAAAGCCTTGATCTCGGGATAGCTTGGGTCGGTATCGACCACGAAATACCAGAAGATCTTGATGAGTTCAGGCACCACGAATATGAATTCCGACACGATGGCCACACCCCAGCACTGGCTGAAGGTGACCCGGTAGCCCCACATGAAAGAGCCCACCCAGATGACGAAGCCAATGACAGTGAATTTCCACAGGTAAATAATTGGAACCGAGATAAACCGCAGGGCGGCGAGGGCGCTGAGTACTGTGCCTTCGGGGCGATCAGCCAGGAATTCGAAAGCGGCGGTCTCATTTTCAATGAAAACGATCTTAATATAGAGCACCACGTAGGTGACAATTAATAAGAGTAAAAAGGTGAGTTTCTTGTCGGCTGAAAAAAACGATTTTGACGAGACGGACGTTTCCATGCAAAAAGTTGACGTGGGCTTTTAACAGGCCTTTTTTGTTTATTTAGGACCCCGATATGAGTGTGACAAGGTTATTAATCGCAAAATGCGCCCTGGTGGTTTCCATTTTTGCCGCTATGGATACCTCGGCGCAAGCGGTGCGAAAAGATACAACGATCATTCTCATATCCAATCCGCAGATCCAGATCGAGACAACGCAGGCCCTCGACGATCTCTATAACTTTAAATTCGACAAGGCGGAAATGCAGTTTCAGTGGCTGAAGCAGAAGTATGCGTGGCATCCTCTTCCGTATTTTTTGATTGGGCTGGGGGAGTGGTGGAAGATCATGCCCGATACGAAAGACAATTCGCACGACGATCGTTTTTTGGCATACATGGATAGCTCGATCATGCTTGCCAATAATCTGCATAAGAAACATCCGGAATACCGGATCGAAGCAGCATTCTTTCTTGCGGCAGCCTACGGTTTCAAAGGGCGTCTGTACTCCGATGAAGAGCGAGGCAACTGGCGAAAGGCTGCAAGCGCCGGAAAAGATGCGCTCGACTATCTCGAAGAGTGTAAAGAGAAGGAAGACCTTAGCCCGGAGCTTTTATTTGGCGATGCACTTTACAACTATTTTTCCGTTTGGGTTCCTGAAAACTATCCGGCCGTGAGACCGCTCTTGTGGTTCTTTAGAAAAGGCGACAAGGCGCTTGGCCTGAAACAATTGAAGGAAGTCTCGTACAACGCTTTTTACACGCGCACGGAAGCGATGGTGTGGCTCATGAGAATTCTTAACAGCTACGAAAATGATCAGCCGCGTGCGTTCCAGATCTCGGAGTATTTGCACAAGACATATCCTGATAATCCATATTTCCATAGATACTATGCCCGCATGTTGTATGGTCGCGGTATGTATGTTGATCTCGAACGTGAATCGAAGGAGATCATTAACCGTATCGACAGTGCGATGACGGGATATGAAGCAACGAGTGGCCGCTATGCTGCGTTTTTCCTGGGACAGATGTACCAGACGCGAAGGCAACTCGACCTGTCGAAAAAATATTACGAGAAGGCGATGAGGTATTCGGAACAGAATGGCGCGACCGAAACGGGCTATTATTTGTTTTCAATGATTGCGTTGGGAGAGATTGCGGAGAAGCAAGGGAACAAAGAAGAGGCAAAAAGATATTTCACGGAAGTGAAGAAGAAGACGGGAAGGAAGGATGAGGCGTATAAGGATGCGAAGAGAAGGTTGAAGGCGTTGGAAAAGGGAGATTGAAATAGAATCAAGAATTTTTCGTTGCCGAATCACACACGATCGCATGGCGTGTTAACGCTATGTTCATCCAAAATTTTTATCACTAATTTTTTTCGCCTGTGTATAAGTCTTACGCATGGTGCTGCTTTTATAATTCAAAACAGGAAATTCGGAAACTTTCGATGTAATGTTTGAATTTGATTTTAACTCAAGGCAACATTTAGAGTTTTC
Source organism: Cyclobacteriaceae bacterium (assembly GCA_035656375.1). GTDB lineage: Bacteria > Bacteroidota > Bacteroidia > Cytophagales > Cyclobacteriaceae > ELB16-189. The sequence continues at coordinate 9,922 of DASRSO010000181.1, forward strand.
ACGATAAGCGGGTAGAGTTTTCTCGAAAGCTGCGTTTTCGACTTAAAGAAAAACTTTAACATCACTCCCAGGGAGTATTGACTTCACTGTTTTCCTGTCAAATGCATTCCCTTTCTTAATTCTTGATGATTGCAAGCAGAACGTAAGTTTTGTTCGGAGATACTTTTTTACTGCGACCTCAAACGTTGTTCATTCGTCGAGAGTCAAGCGAAACCAAGCCATCCCCACCATGCGACTATTGTCAGCACGATACTTTATTGTCTATGCCGTTCTGTTTCTTATTGTAACTGGCTGTGGTAAAGAATATCTCTCCGAGGCTGATCTGGCAAAGTACGTAAGCGATAATGATAATGGGCTGACAAAATCGGTTCAGTCGGGTCAGACAAGAATTTCTGTGAGCTGGCAGCCGAATGATCTGCTGGTAGCGAGAGAGCTTCGAAATAAAAAGTTAATAACGCCTGGGATGTTGCGCGAAGCTCGTGCGAAGTATGCGGGTCAGCATTACTTCATTTTGCGATTGAGTCAAAGCGGGAAGGAGATAGTTACTCCGACGCAAGTTGGAATTGCCGGTTTTAGCGAGTTGTTGCAGACGCTTTCGTTTGGGATGGCCGATAAGGTGTTGCTTGTTGGTTCGAAGCGTGACACGACGCACGTAGCAGACTATGTGTACAGTCGCACGTTTGGAGCGGCGACATCTTCGGATGTGCTCTTTGCTTTTAAGAAGAATGAGTTGGATCCGGGTAGTAGCTACATAGAATTCAATCTCGACGAGTTCGGATTAGGAACGAGCAAACGGGTCTTTCGATTCGAGGTGGAGGACTTGAATGAGGCGCCGGGGATATTTGATGAGGAGGAATTATTGAAAAGCATTAAAAAATAAATCCATTTAAAATGAAATTGAAACTTATCTCCTGGATGCTGGTGACTTTCCTGACGCCACTCATCCTGCAAGCGTCCGATGAAAAAAAACTGCCAGAGGGAAATGTGCCCGACGCGGTGGAGCTTGCTGTGCTGGAGGATATCTACACGACAATGGGTGGTTCGTCGTGGACGACGGCTACGAACTGGCCGACGAGCTGGCCAGCGGTGGCAACGAGTACAAACTATGCGACGTGGTATGGGATTACCGTGGAGAATAATGACATCACGCAGATATGGCTTCCCGACAATGGTCTTTCGGGTGACATTCCATCAAGCATTGGAGATCTCACCGAAGTGTTCCGTCTTAACTTCAGTGGAAACAATGTAACCGGGTCGATCCCGACGTCTATTGGAAACATGAGCAAGCTGTTGTACTTCTGGGTAAACAGTGCAAGTTTAAGCGGATCGATACCTTCTGAAATAGGTGATGCTTCACTACTTAGGGACATCCAATTATTTAATAATGACCTGACTGGATCGTTGCCTTCGTCGATTGGGGATCTGACGGATCTTCAACAATTAACCGTTGGGATGAATCAATTATCTGGTGCCATTCCTTCCTCGCTTGGGAACTGTACAGACCTTACATATTTACATCTTGGCGACAATGATTTTGAGGATGAGATTCCGAGTTCGCTCGGTTCATTAACCGCTCTTACGCAGTTATTCCTGAGTAGTAACGATTTGACGGGATCGATACCTACCACGTTTGGTGCACTAACCTCTTTGTTGTATCTGCACCTGGAGGGTAATCAACTGACAGGTTCGATCCCATCTCAGCTTGGTAACATGACTGCACTGAAGCAATTGTACTTACATACAAACAAACTATCGGGTACACTCCCTTCGTCGCTGGGTAGTTTGGCGAATCTCGAAATATTTCAGCTAAGTGGCAGCCCGACAGGCAACCAGATAACGGGTTCCATTCCGACCGAGTTCGGTAATCTTTCGAGCCTTGTTGACCTTTGGCTGCCGGGAAATTTGTTGTCTGGCGACCTGCCTTCGTCGCTCGGAAACCTTGATAACCTGTGGCGACTGGATGTGACCGGGAATGACCTGTCGGGTATGATACCATCATCGTTGGGAAATATGGATAACTTGAGAACTTTGAGCCTTGGAGGTAATGGCTTCACAGGAAGTGTACCGGCATCATTAGCAAATCTAAGCCATCTCACAACACTTGACCTTCATATTAACGAGCTTTCCGGTGTTGTCCCAACTTCGATCGGTTCGATTTCCACGCTCACCACGATTGACCTCAGTCATAATAAATTCACGTTCGCCGATTTGCTTGGATTGATTGCATTAAAGTCATCGACTGTCATCACGCCTCAAGCCCTGGTAGATACAGAGCGAACGGTGAACGGTGCAATTGATGGAGATCTCACATTGACGACTACAATAGACAGGAGCACGAGTCCGGGCAGCACGTATCAGTGGTTCAGTTGGATCAGTAGTACGGCAACGGCGCTGAATACCGAATCCACTTCTGGCCATACGTTTGTGTTTGAGGATATAGAATCGGCGGACGATGGTATTCAGTTCTTCTATCGCATCAAGAACTCATCGGCTTCGACTCTGGTATTACAGAGCAATTTTATTACCCTCAATGCTGTCACCTGTACCGTTCCGTCGATTGACTTTGAAGCAGACGTTGAAGGTTACACCTACACATTTAACCCCGCAGTTACAGGCGCCGAAAGTTGTACGACTTCGTACCTCTGGGATTTTGGTGATGGACAGACCTCGACAGATCCGACACCAACGCATGTGTATAACACGACTGGCACGTATGCGGCAACACTTACGCTGACATACACATGTGGTGAATGCGAAGAGAGCAACGTCGTTGCCGAGAACCCGATAACAGTAACGAACACGAGTATCTGTTCGGCGATCTTCTGTGATGGGGTTGGAGGAGTGGGCATCGGAACGATGCGAACACAAGGTTTCCGCCTTTCGGTGGATGGAAAGATCCGGGCAAGCGACATCATTAAAGTTTATCCGCAGGGGCAATGGTCTGACTTTGTATTCGAGAAGAACTACAACCTGTTGCCATTGAGTGATGTCGAGAAGTTCATAAAGAAGAACGGTCACTTGCCGGAGATACCATCGGCGAAAGAAGTTGAAACAGAAGGAGTGGAGTTGGGATCGATGGACGCGAAGTTGTTGCAGAAGATAGAGGAGTTGACGCTATATGTGATTGAGTTGCAGAAGGAAGTGGAAACATTGAAGAAAAAGGAAGGAAAAAAATAATCGACGCAGCATGATCTTTTTACGAACTCTTCGAAGACCGCTGGCAGCTTTTCTTGTGGTCTTCTTCATTGGACAAATCATTGCGCCGACTGTTAGCTACGCGCTGACGGCGGGTCCGACGGCACCCGAGTTTTCAACCTTCGAACCGGTGGACACGACAGACATGGTGAGTATGTCAACCGGGGATTTTATTTATAACACGCCGGTGATTGAAGTGCCAGGACCAGCAGGAGGTTATCCGTTGTCATTGTCGTACCATGCGGGGATTTTACCGGACCAGGAAGCTTCGTGGGTGGGATTGGGGTGGAACATTAATCCGGGGTCGATCTCGCGGTTGGTAAATGGATATCCCGATGACCAGAAGGGTTCGACCACGAACGAGCGTACATATTGGGAGGGCGGCGAGACAGTTACAACTGAAATCGGGGTAAATATTGGTGTGGCCAAAGCCGCCTCGGTGAGTGCATCACTTGTTTTTGCTAACGATACATACAGGGGATTTGGGATAGGGACGTCAATGGGAGTGAATGCCGGGTATGGTCCTTTGGAGTTTGGTTACAACTCAGGCATCGGACCCTATGGCAATTCTTTCGAATCGTTTGGTTTGAATACTGGCATTGGTAAGAGTTATTTTCAAGGGGCAGTGACGCTGGGATTGACCGGAAGCGCTGCTCTGTCGAATACGGGTGATGGATGGCGTTTGTCAGGCAATGCCAGTTTAGGTGTTAGTTCAGGCAAACTTGGCGCATCGCTAAGCTCCGATGGAACCTTTAACCATTCCTTAAAGAATCCGTTTGGAGCATCTCAAGTAACAAACAACAAGAGTGGGAACATCAGTACGTCTCAAAGTGGTTTACACGTGGCTATTCCTATTGCGCCTACAGTAAGCCTTCGCCTCGCAAGATCTTACCTTCGCTATTGGACCGATGAAACAGTTGGAGTTAACACTTACGGGTCGCTCTACATACCTGGAGGGACTACCGACAACTTTAGCAATGCCTTTGATGTCTATGATCTTCTTGATACCGATATCGATGTCGCGGAGTTTTCTGACCCGGAGAAAGTTGTTGGTGGAAGTTTTCCGGATTTTGATAGTTACTCAGTTGCCGGGCAAGGAGTTGGAGGAACCATACGTCCATATATTTTTAACCAGGAGCTATATCGCCAGGACAAAAGCGGAATTGAGGAAGATGGTGGAACACATTTCGAGGTCTATACAAAAAGCTATCCTTTAACTGACGAAGTAGGATTTCAGCAAGCGGGATTTAGGTTCGTCAATGATTTCTCCAACAAGTTCATAAGCGATGCCCCCGATCTGACGATCAACTCAGGGGATCTGTCTTACGAATTCGCCTCAGGTGCAACTGGTGAAGACGACGAGTCCGCTTACGACGATGGCGCACTCGCTGGGTCTAATAATGTTCAATGGTATTCGAATACCGATATCAGGGGAGAAACAACTTTAAAGCATCCTTTCGAGGAAGGATTTATCAACACGAATTCTGAGGGATTTGTTAGGCCAAGCAACGCTTCCATTGGTGGCTTTATGATAACAAATGCCTCTGGTGTTAACTATCACTACGCGCTTCCTGCTCTCAGTTATGGAGAATATATGTATAGCAAACGCCTGGATGAAGAGGACGTGTTGCATTCAAATGAGCTAGTTAAGAATGAGCCGTATGCCTACTCGTGGATGCTAACGGCTGTAACCGGACCTGACTACGTCGACGAAAATGAGAACGGTCTTGCCGACCAGGGTGATCTAGGGTATTGGGTCAACTTTCACTACAAGAAGTATGTCGGAGATTATAAGTGGAGAAATCCAGGTGTAGGTTATAACAAGGATGTAGATGGTGAGTTTGACTTTTATTCTTACGGCATGAAGGAGATTTATTACCTGGAGAGGATCAACACAGAAACTCATGTGGCGGTCTTTGAGAAGTCCCTTCGTTTTGATGGAAGGGAAACGACGTCGAGGAACAACGGAGATTTCGTTCCTACTCCAGTGTACGGTGAATGTATGACCACCTGTTTGGCGAATTGCGATGAAGCACATTGCGAGCAAGGTAATTGCGATGAGGAACCATTGGCATCCTGCCAGGAAGGTTGCAAGAGTATTTGTGATATCGAATCGTGGACAAATTTTCCCCGACCATTAAAAAAACTGGACGCGATTAAACTTTACAACTACATCGATTGGTCTACCGGACGGACAAGCGATCAATACCTATTAAAAAAGGTGACGTTTGACTATTCATATGACCTGGCCACTGGAACACCAAACAGCTATGATGAAACTGTGTATCCCGATTCGAAGGGGAAGCTAACATTACTGTCGGTGTTGAACGGCGGAAAGGGCGGCACTTCCCTGATACCTCCATTGGAATTTGACTACGGATATAATCCAGCGTACATGGCAAAGGCGCACGATATGTGGGGCTTTTATAAAAGTGATTACGTGGAGCTTGAAAACGAGAACATAGACCGCATTACCACGACTGCTTCGGCTGCTAATACCGATGCATGGAGTCTTACTAAAATTCTTTCGCCAGTTGGAGCCGAGATACGAGTCGAGTATGAAAGCGACGTTTACGATGACGTAGCCCTATCAAGGCAACGATTATTTAGAACAAAGTATGTAACGCGGGATCTTCTTGACCCCGGAAAATTCAGGCTAACATTTTGGGAAACTAGTGTGGACCTTGACGACTATTTCTCGGTCGGCAAAAAAATCGGGGTTGACCTCGTTGGATCTTACTATAAGCCGGACGGCGACTTTGAATGTCTTAACTTTTGTACTCCCTCCACCAACGAGGATGATATAGCACCGGGTTACAATCCTATACTGTTTTCCGATGACGAAGTAGAGATAACAGAGGTGGATGACGATGAAGGTTATATAGTTATTTCTGACGGGGATTTCTACAACAAGATTTCAAATGAAGATAAAGTAGTTTCTAATAGTGCCTTATTTGGTAGCAACCTGTGGATCTATGAGCTTACATACACCGATGATGAGGCCTATCCGGATTATTTTCCTGCGGGTTTTGTTACGTTACCGGATGTGCCCAAACTGGGTGGGGGATTACGTGTTAAGTCTATCTCGGTAGTTGGCGAGAACCAAACAAGCAAAACTAAGTTTGAATATTCCGACGGGGTTACCTCATACGAACCCTTTCAAATACTACCACCTCTTATAATACCTGAATACGCAGCAGTAGCTAATCCGATTAGAACAAAAATTGAGATCAGGAAGGCAATGCTCCGAAATTTTAACTCTACGATCAACATCGCAAGACAAGTCCCGGGCCCGGGTGTGTTATACGGCTATGTTAAAATGAAGGAAGAAGTGACAAGCGAAGGAGTGACGACTGAACTGCCGAACTACTCCGCCTTTGAATTTGAAACATACAAGGAGGGGATGGTTGACATAAGAAAAGTACGAACAGACTATTATCAAGATGGTGAGTATGAGGGGATGCTCTATGACGTGGTCAATACTGCAAACGTGACCTTAAAAGATTTTTCTTCCAGGGTGGGCGGTATGAAATCAGTCACACTATTTAAAACTGAAGGCGACGTAATGGTTTCGAAAACGACAAGCAAGTATGCACACGATGGATTTGATTCTTATGACGATAATGTCGACGAGTACGAGCCACTGCTTTCGTCGGATTACAATGATCAGGGAGTCTTAAACGAGACGTATGCCCGGGCACGCCTGGTTCTCTTTAAGAGAGGCGCTAAAATTCCATATCAAACCAGGCCGGACGATGACCTCGGTATGGTCTTTCATGATGAGTACCGACTCCTGGGTGTAGTGAGTCAACACCAGGAATTTCCATCGATAAAAATTGGCGAAGAAACAGTCAACTACAAGACTGGGTTAAAAACAGAATCTGCCATGGAAAAATTTGACTTCTATTCCGGCAAAGCTATTCGCACGGCGACGACAGACAGCTACGGGAACAAATTTGTAACAGTGGTAGAACCGGCATATAGACAATACCCTGAGATGGGACTTAAACTAGGTCATCCAGGAAGAAAGAATATGCTGACACAATCTGCCGGATCTACGACTTATAAAGTTAACGGCAGTGGAATTCCGATCGGTGTGGTATCTGCTTCAGCACAAACGTGGTCGAACGAAGTTCCTGTGCTGGGACTGGCCGGTCCATTGACCAGCGTATGGAGGCCCCATCAAAGTTATCTATGGGATGGCACTGTAGCTCTCCAACCGGACGGTCTTTATTCCTACGATGATTTTGCCTCGTATTTGTTCAACTACGGTATCCCTGGCGATGACGCTCGTTGGCAAAAAACTGCCGAGGTAACATTAGTGGATACATATTCGCGGGAACTGGAAGGAATTGATCTCAATGGAAATTATGGCGCCGTGAGGTCCGATCCTTCGAACGCGCGGATAATTGCCGCTGCTGGTAATTCGAAGTATGAGCAGATGGCTTATGCAGGAGCTGAGTATATGGCTGGTAATACGTCGAAGGAAGGTGGCGTTGATCGTGGTTCAGGCACACCGTCGGCGGCCAGGGCTCACACTGGAAAGTACAGCTTACTTGTCGATTCGAAAACGAGCGGCTTCAATTTCACACTTACTGATCCGGGTGTCGATAGAAAATACAAAGCAAGTGTGTGGGTATATGTTCCTGGAGAAGGGGAAACACAAGGCGAACTTGACAAGGTAAAATTGTCGTACACAGTCGGCGGTGTTACGCATTCTGCATCACCTGTACATCAGAAGAATAAATCGAAGAGCTGGTACCTGCTTGAACTTACTGTCGCTCCAAACAATACCGAAGTAACGATTAGTGTCAGCAACAATTCGGTACGTGGTGCATATTTCGATGACTTCAGAGTTCACCCGCTGGATGGTTCAATGGTGTCGTACGTCTACGACGCATTCAGTCGGGAGCTTACTGATATTCTTGATGGTAATAACTTCTATACGCACTTCGATTATGATGTTCAGGGAAGGTTGATAAGAACGAAGAAGGAACAATTGAATTTTGATTTCGGAACGGATCTGGAAAGTTTCAAACCGGATAAGGTACAGGCGGAATTTATTTACAACTACGGCAGAAATAATTGAAGATATGAAACCAGCAACTTATTTGAGTTCAGTCTTTTTGGTGTTCCTTATACTGTGTTTCAATCAGGTCATAGCCCAGACAACTATCCTTTACGCCTGCCCCGAAGACGAAACATTTACATGGACTTCAACTGGTACGCCGGTCCCAACGTCAGGTTTTATTTGTGGTTCTGGCACTGATGTGGTGTATGATGATCCAGCTCCTGAGGGTGATACCGATTTGTATACCTCCCTTACCGTCATTCGTGACGGGAACAATGATCATCCCCGTAATATCAAGATTGATATAACCTGGGCAAATGAAGAAGAGGGGGAGATCACAATAACGGTGAGTTATATTAGGCACCCTGCTGGGAATTGCGGTAATACTAGCAAGGTTCTGATTGGTTACTTCGTAATAAGAAAGCAAAACAAAAATCCTGGCGGAACCCTCACACCAACCGGTGTCTTAAATGGCAGTCTTTTATTCCAAAAAGCTACGGATGATCCAGTAGAGGAAATACAATTAACATATGCTAAAGACCCATCCTATACACCCAACGTTACAAATATTCATTACTGGATAAATGGCGTCGATGCATTCTATGCAACGTCAATATTGAGAGACTTCGATGTAGACTTCGGAACATATGTTTTCACTTCTGAGATCCAGAATGATTGTGAAACATGGATGCCCGGTCCAACCGCCACAGTACAAGTAGTTCCAACCTGTTATGACGATTCACCCGAGAGCGCCGAGCGAACGTTAACCGGTACCGGCGTCGAATACTTCGCCGATGTCGATGGTTATGGCGTCAAAAAGGACGAGGAGAACACGATTGAGATCACGGGTGTCTCCGATTTCTCAAGCAACTATACAATCAATTACTCCGATGCTGGCGACAAAATTGCTGATGATGGAAACCAGTTTACAACGCTCATTGGCTTGGGTAAGTTTGTAGTTGCATTCGATAAAAAGGCTGGTCGGTCGGCATGTCCAGACCTCGATCCTATGCTTGTGTTTGTCGGTGGAAGGGATGAGATTTTAACAAACGACTGTCCTGTTATCCTGCCAGATGATCTTGGGCATTTTGATTACCCTCCTGCAAGTATCGTTTTAGAACATTTCGCAGTCACGGTGAAGACCAATAGTTACATTGAAGTGAAACCCGGGGTGACATTAGATTTCGGTGCAGAACTGGTCCTCCTTCCAGGTGCAGTAGCGAGTCATAATCTTGAGATGAACTATGTGGAAACCAGGTCATATGACGAATACGGTCGACCTCTTGCTGTCTCGAGAGCATTTTCAGATGATCTTGGGAGACCCATACAACTCCAAACAAAGGATCTGTCTGCCGGCCTGGTATTAACATCACAAACTATTTTCGATGCGGAGGGAAGGCCAGCAATCTCCACTCTAGCGGCCCCCACCGGTGTCCGATCGTCTGTACCGTTAGAAGGTCCCGAGGGTAAGAGGTATTGTCCAGAGGTGGGTGAAAACGGTTTGAGCTTTGCATTTGCGGAAGACTTTGTGAAGAATGTTGGAGGGACCGATTACACTCACTTGAACTTTGATGCCACAGAAAAGGAGAACGACCCTGATCCTGTTGCTAATACCACAGAGGGGACGCTTGGATGGTATTACAGCACCAATAATGGCGATGCGGGCACAGGGTTTGAAGACATGAACGAACCATTGACACCAGTAACGAGCTATCCATATAGCAGAACACTTTGGCACCACGATGGAAGCGGAGCTGTTAAAGGGACGACAATGCCAGGAGATGTATTCAAAGCGGGATCGGGAAAATTAGCTGAGTCAAATACAGCCAAGGTTCTGTCCAATGATACCGAGCTTGCAGATTATCTTGAAGTGTACAGTGAGGTATTGGATGCACCCACAGATCTCGAAGACCAGTTCTTTCAAACTATAGCGTTCGATGCCGATGGAAACAAGTCAATTGTATATTCGGATAAATCCGGTAACGCTTTGATCAGTCTGTACTTCGGCACTGGATCTACACCAATTTCCAGAAGTTACGGTATTTACGATCATTTGAACCGGTTGATCGTGTCCATACCTCCCAACGGCGTAAGTGCCTATAACGGCTCCAACTATTCTACGATTGAAAAGACAACATATACATATAATCACAAAGGATGGCTGTTGAGTAAGACAGAACCCGACGCAGGAACCACCGAGTATATCTACCGAAAGGACGGTAAGATCCGTTTTTCTCGCGACGCAGACCAGGCAAGCAAGTCGTACCCATACTATAGTTACACAAACTATGATAGACTGGGGAGACCGATCGAATCTGGCGAGTACAGGCCAGGGGGATCGGGAACTGCATTCAATCGGAGTACGATGACATCAATACTGGAAAATGTGACATCCACAGGCGGTCTTCTTCCGCAAGGAGAGAGACATTTTCAAACATTCACAATTTATGATATACCCGCAGCGGACATCACGGGTGATGCTGACGCAACCATCCTGGTTGGCACTGGACGGATACAACGATTTGTGCACGGTGCGGTATCATGTTCAAGAAATGAAAATTCTACATCATGGTACAGTTATGACGAGCAGGGCAGGGCGGAGTGGATGGTGCAGATACTGAAAGACTCAGATCTGCCACCAGACAAGCGAGTAAAAACACTCGACTATCGCTATGGCCCAACAGGCGCTGTTCAAGAGGTGGTCTATCAAAAGAATGTCGCTGACGAAAGGTTTACACACTTCTATGAATACGACTACAATGGACGCCTTGTAAAGACTTACACCACGACCGACCTTTTGGAGTATAATATTAATGGCATCGTAACGAATGCGAGTTCATTAACCTTGCAGGCCACAAATTACTATTACAAACACGGTCCGCTAAAGAGAATTGAGTATACAAACAGCGATCATGAACTCGTGCAGGGCATTGACTACATCTACACAATAACTGGCGCTTTGAAGGCAATCAACGACGCCGATAAGACCAACAGTCCCGTAGACGAAGAAACTGATGTGTTTGGTATGACATTGGACTATTATAGTGGAGACTACGCCTCCCATGGGCATACACCATCCACAGCAACATATGGTAGCGGGGTGGTGGATAGCTTTACCGGCTTGATCAAAGGGAATCGTTGGCATTCTCCAATCGATGATCATTTGACAGTAGGATATGGATATTCTTACGATTCCAGAAAGCAATTTGAAAGCGCGAAATGGACAAATGCAATTTCGGGCGTTACAGATCCTTACAAAGAGTCGATTGGTAGTTATGATCTTAATGGAAATATTCAGACCCTTAATCGGAAGAATAGTCATGGTACTACTATTGCGGATTTCGTTTATGGATACGAATCAAACCGGAACAGGCTGACAACAATTACAACACCAGGGGGCTCACCTACCACTCTCCGAAGTTATGAGTATGATCTCGTAGGTCGGATGACTAAGCAAGCCCAGCCAAATCTGGACCCGGACAAAGAACTGAATGTGACGTATGATGCGGCAGACAGGGTGACTGAGGTTAAGAACGAATCCAACGAACTCGTGACTAAGTATGCTTATGATGATAGAGGGTTTCGATTGTCGAAGACAAATTATAATGCGGAGGGTGATCCAAAATTGAAGACCTGGTATGTCAGGGATGCAATTGGTTCGGTGATCGCAAGTTACGACAAGGTGCTTGAAGGGTCGGACAAGCCAACCGTTCTGACGGAATTCCCAATCTATAGTGGAAACAGGATGGGAATGTACAAACCTCAGTTCCACATGACGTTTTATGAATTGAACGACCATCTGGGAAATGTTCGGGCCGTAATTGGCGACAACATTGTGGCAGAATATATGGCGACCATGGAGGACGAAAGAGTGTTGGAGGGTAAGGAGGATGATTTTAACGGGATAACTCCGGAAACAATATCGAGTTATGTGAATCATACCCCGTCGTCTGTAACGGTTGATGGTGTTACAGACGTTATCTCAAGCCCTGCGAATGTCATCCGAATAAATAACGGGATCACTCAGCAACCTATCGGCGGAGGTATCATGCTTGCGGTACATCCCGGAGATATGATTGATGCAAGTGTTTATGCGAAATATGAGAACTTTGATAGTGGAGAGAACAACCTGCCGGTGACTGGGATTGCAAGTTTTTTGGCGACTACATTTGGTGCGCAGCATGTGGTTATTGATGCTGTAAATATCTTCCATGGCCTCGATGAAACACCAGCTGGTGTGTTTGCTT
>DASRSO010000182.1:0-8303 GCA_035656375.1 Cyclobacteriaceae bacterium
CCCGAAAAGTCCTCCTTCGCACACATATATATATAATTGTGTTGCTCGGCATTCAAAACCGCGTCTATGAACAAAATACCGGGCATGTTGATCGGGCCGGGAGGCAGCCCGGTATGCGTATAAGTATTGTATGGTGAATCCACCTCTTTGTGAACATTGAGGACCCGCTTCAGTGTGAAGTCGCCAACTGCAAACACGAGTGTAGGATCTGCCTGGAGCGCAATGTCTCTCTTGAGTCTATTAAGATACAGTCCCGCGATCCTCGGAGCTTCTTCTTCTTTCGAAGCTTCTGCTCTTACGATCGAAGCGAGGATGTTTACTTCGATTGGTGTAAGGCCGAGGGCTTGTGCTTTTGATTTTCTTTCATCGTTCCAGAAACTCACGTACTCTTCGTGCATACGTTCAACAAGCTCGTCGGCGGTGATGTTGAAGTACACTTCGTACGTGTTAGGGATGAACATACTGAGTATGTTTTCTTTTGTGAAGCCTTCGGTGTTGCTCTTCACGAAACGATCTACAGCTTCATCGAATTCCTGTGGCGTTACCGATGTGTTCTTTGTGATCCTGGGGCCGAGCTCGGCAAGCAGTCGTATGTTGTTGAATGTTACACGCACAGGCACCTGGTCGTTGCCCATCAGAACGGCGATGCCCTGGAGGTTATTCATGTTTGGACTAAAGGCAAAGTGCCCCGGGTGTACAACCTTGTCGTAACCTTTCAGTCGGGCGAGGAATCCGAACGACACTGCATCGTTGATGAATCCCTGGTCATAAAGGTCTTTCAGGACCTGGCGATACGTTGCACCGCGCTTGATCTCGAATACACCACGTTCTTTGTCTACGAGAATGTTTGCTGTGTAACAGATCTGGTAGGCGTAGAAACTGAATGTTATCAGTAGTGTAGATACTACGACGTAGAATACTAACTTCCTTTTATTGAGCTCTTGCGGTCTGCGGGCCATGACGGATATATTCGGACCACAAAAATAACTAATTCCCGCTTCGCGGGTTCTGGGTTCTATGTTCTGATATCTGACGGCCTAAAAGGTGTCCGACAATTATGGCGAGATCCCAAGGTGTCTCCATAAACGCAGACCCGTTAAGTCAGCCGGTTATCAGACATAGAACCGAGAACAAAACCCTTTTTAGTAATGTTGCATTTATCATGGCCGCAGAAATCATAAAGATCCATCCCATCAACCCCGAGCCCCGCAAGATCGCCCGGGTCGCGGAAATTCTACGCGGCGGCGGCCTCATCGTTTATCCTACTGATACCATTTACGGTTTAGGATGCAGCCTCACTCACCGCCGCGCTATCGAAAGATTATGTAACGTAAAGGGCATCAAACCACAAAAACTCAACCTCTCCTTCATCTGTCACGACATCAGCGACGTCTCAACTTATGTTCGTCGTATCGATACCCCTGTATTTAAAATTATCAAACGAACTCTTCCCGGTCCGTTCACTTACATCCTCGAGTCGGGAAGCAACGTTCCAAAAGTTCTTGATGTAAATAAGAAAACCGTCGGTATTCGTATACCCGATCACGCTGTACCACTTGCTATCGTAAAGGAACTTGGTAATCCCTTGATCACTTCCTCCATCAAAAACGACGACGAGATCAAAACGTATACCACCGATCCCGAAGAGATCTATGAAGATCTGAAACATAAAGTCGATCTTGTCATAGACAGCGGCGCAGGTGGCAACATTCCGTCTACAATAGTTGACTTTACGTCAGGTGAACCTGTCGTTACCAGGTATGGCCTGGGGGAGTTTAATGTTTAAAAGAAACAGAGTGGCGAGTCAGGTTTTAATTGATCTTCATTTTTTTCCTTCACTGGAATATTTCGTTCTTCTTTCCGACTTCGAAAATATACAGGTTGAAAAATACGAGCATTACGTAAAGCAAAGCTATCGCAACCGTTGTTTCATTAAGACAACGCAGGGCGTGGAAATGTTGTCTGTACCGTTGACGGGAAAACACGGTAAGGTTCCTTACGGTGAAGTCAGGATCGACTACTCCACACGTTGGCGCGATGTGTTTTGGCGTACCGTGGAGTCGGCTTACAGGAACAGTCCGTACTACGAACATTACTCCGACGACGTTCAAAAAATTATTTATTCGGGTACAGATTTTATATTCGATCTGAATGTTCAGATTCTGTCATTCTGTCTCAAATCTTTAAAGTGGAGAAAGGCGTTGTCGGCGACTGTGGAGTACGAAAAAACTGTTAATGAACCTTTTTTCGACGCGCGTTCGTTGATTACCACAAGGAATACGTATATAGTACGCGGATTCTATCGGTCCACACCCTATTATCAGGTATTTGGCAGTAGTTTTGATGAGAACCTTAGCGTCCTCGACTTGCTGTTCTGCACTGGGCCCGAGGCGGGCAGGGTGTTGATGGCATCAAGGTTTAATCCACAGAACAATCGATAGAAGCCTCGCTCGCCGGAGCCCAGCAAAGGCGTGAACAAATGAAATTCTAATCTTGTTAATTGGTTACTCCAGGGCCGGCCCGGAGAACTCAGATTAAATTAGGCCGGCAGTACTTCTCAAATTGAATTATAAGCGTTAAAAGTCTACATTTACCTTTATACTATGGCTGATAATATGGAAGCTAAATTTTCCAACCGCGTTAAAGAAGTGATATCACTAAGCAGGGAGGAAGCGTTGCGACTGGGCCATGATTACATCGGTACTGAACACCTCTTATTAGGAATGATCAGAGAAGGCGAAGGTGTTGCAGTTGGTGTTCTCAAAAAGCTTGGCGTACCTCTCGATGCACTCCGTTCCGAGATCGAAAAGATCTCTAAAGGCACTGCGACACATCAGATAAAAAGCCTTGCACAAATTCCCCTCACGCGCGCGTCGGAAAAAGTTTTGAAAATCACTTATCTCGAAGCCAAGGTATTTAAGGCGCAACTTATCGGCACAGAGCACCTGCTCCTGTCGATACTTCGCGATCCCGATAACCTGGCAACTCAGATACTTAACAAATTCGATGTCGCTTACGATGTTGTAAAAGAAATGCTGGAATACCAGCACGAACATCCTCAAGCTTCATCCGACACAGACGATCCAGACGAAGACTCTTCTAAAATGTTTGGCGCAGGTGGTGCCGGCGGCTCCGGTGGCACAGGCAAAGAGAAAAAGGGCTCCGAAAAATCGCGCACACCAGTGCTCGACAATTTTGGTCGCGACCTTACCAAACTCGCCGAGGAGAACAAACTCGATCCGATCGTTGGTCGTGAAAAAGAGATCGAACGTGTGGCCCAGATCCTGAGCCGCCGCAAGAAGAATAACCCTATCCTTATTGGTGAACCCGGTGTTGGTAAAACAGCCATCGCCGAAGGTCTCGCATTGAGGATCATCCAGAAGAAAGTATCGCGCGTCCTCTTTGGAAAAAGAGTCGTTACGCTCGACCTCGCTTCACTCGTCGCTGGTACCAAGTACCGCGGTCAGTTCGAAGAGCGCATGAAAGCAGTCATGAATGAACTCGAGAAGTCACCCGACGTAATCCTGTTCATCGACGAGCTCCACACGATCGTTGGCGCCGGTGGCGCTTCCGGTTCACTCGACGCTTCGAACATGTTCAAGCCCGCCCTCGCACGCGGAGAGATCCAATGCATTGGCGCAACGACACTCGACGAATACAGACAGTACATTGAGAAGGACGGCGCTCTCGCCCGTCGCTTCCAGATGGTTATGGTTGATTCCACTTCGGTTGAAGAAACCATCCAGATCCTGGATAACATTAAAGAGAAATACGAAGATCACCACCATGTGAGCTACACCAAGGAAGCTCTCGAAGCCTGCGTGAAACTTTCAGACAGGTATATCAGCGACCGCTTCCTTCCGGACAAAGCCATCGACGTGATGGACGAAGCCGGTGCACGTGTTCACATCAACAACATTCACGTTCCCGAAGATATCGTGAAGCTTGAAGAAGCTATCGAGGAAGTGAAGAAAGAGAAGAACCGCGTGGTGAAGAGCCAAAAATATGAAGAAGCTGCTCAACTAAGAGATCGTGAGAAGAAACTCATCGAACAGCTCGACATGGCCAAAGCTCGTTGGGAAGAAAAGACACGCACCGAAAAATATACCGTTACAGAAGACAACGTTGCCGACGTGATCGGTATGATGACGGGCATTCCCGCCAATCGTATCGCCCAGAAAGAAAGCAACAAGCTGCTCGGTATGGGCGACTCGCTCAGCGGCAAAGTGATCGGCCAGGAAGAGGCTATCAAAAAGCTTACGAAAGCCATCCAGCGTACACGCGTTGGTCTTAAAGATCCCCGCAAGCCCATCGGTTCATTTATCTTCCTCGGTCCTACCGGCGTTGGTAAAACCGAGCTTGCTAAAGTTCTCGCTAACTATCTCTTCGATAAAGAAGACTCACTGGTTCGCATCGACATGAGTGAATACATGGAGAAGTTCTCTGTGTCGCGCCTCGTGGGAGCGCCTCCCGGTTACGTCGGCTACGAAGAAGGTGGTCAGCTTACTGAGAAAGTAAGAAGGAAACCATACTCGGTTGTGTTGCTCGACGAGATCGAGAAAGCTCACCCCGACGTGTTCAACATCCTCCTCCAGGTACTCGACGACGGTATCCTGACAGACGGATTGGGCCGCCGTGTGGACTTCCGCAATACGATCATTATCATGACCTCGAACATCGGTGTTCGCGACCTGAAAGATTTCGGCAGCGGCATCGGCTTCGCCACCAAGGCAAAGCAGCAGAGCGAAGAAGAGAACATGAAGTCGACAATTCAGAACGCACTGAAGCGTGCCTTCAGCCCCGAGTTCCTGAACCGTCTCGACGACGTGATCGTGTTCAACTCACTGCAGCGCGAGCACATCCACAAGATCATCGATATCACTCTTGGCAAGCTCTTCAGCAGGATCACTGCCCTGGGCTACCATGTAGAGCTCACCGAGAAAGCGAAAGACTTCCTCTCTGAAAAAGGATACGACCAGCAGTTTGGCGCCCGTCCGCTGAACAGGGCCATCCAGAAATACCTGGAAGACCCGGTAGCTGAAGAGATCCTGAAGGGCGAAGTGGAAGAAGGAGGTACAATACTGGCCGACTATGACGGCAAGAGCGACCTTCTGACAATCACTTCGAAGAAAAAGGAGAAAAAAGCTTCGAAAGAGAAAGAAAAGTAGACCAAGTAATCGTTTTCGGTAACAATAAGAAGAAGCCTCGTAGTGCATACTACGGGGCTTTTTTTATTAGATTTGCCGCTCCTGTGTTATGCTGAATCGGCGGATGCTTCGAATTAAGGTTATGCAAAGTTTGTTTGCATACGAGCAATGTAAGGAAGCCAACTATCTTCTTGCCGACGCTCTCATTGAAGAAACCTTTCAACCTGACCTCAACTCGATGGAGGTTCAGGACAAAAAACTGATCGCCAACAACCGCAAGGTTGCCCGTCAGCTTTTCGAGAACAAATTCAAAAAACCGGATACTGCCGACAACGCAGATCCACTCATCAACAAGACCGTAAAGGAAGCACTCGATCTGTACATGAAGTCCACGAAGAAAGACTTCACGTTCCTTTCGAAGAACATGGTGATCGAAGTGGAGAAGCTTTCAGGATATTACTACGCCGTGTTAGGTCTTATCGTGGCTTTGGCCGAACAGGGCGCGGCCGATAAGAAAGTAAACCACGGACACTTCGTGAACAGCCCGTGGGTTAAGGCCCTTGCCAACAATGCAGATCTCAAGAAAGAGCTTGCGAAAGGTCAGTGGGGCTGGGCAAACAAGATGGATAAGGTGCGTCCGTGGTTTCGTGATGTCATTAAGCCCGACGATACTTATAACGAATTCATAAGCGGCAAGAAACCCGACCTCGATCAGCATAAGACTTTCATCAAACACCTTTACAGGAAACTCATCCTGACCGGCCTGATCAACGACTACTTCGAAGAGGAAGATATCCGTTGGGCCGAGGACAGGGACATTGTAAAAGGACTGGTGGATAAGACGATCAAATCTTTGGACGAGAAGGCCCTGACTATCGACATCCAGAAAGTGTCGCTGGACTGGGAAGACGACAGTTCATTTTTGTCGAAGCTGTTTACCGAATCGGCGAACCTCGGTAAAGAACACAAGAAGCTGATAGCCCAGAACACCCGTAACTGGGAGGTCGACAGGCTGGCGCTCACCGACCGGGTTATCCTGGAGATGGCCATTGCCGAAATGATCCACTTCCCGAATATTCCGGTAAAAGTTACCATCAACGAATACATCGAGCTCACGAAGGAGTACAGCACGCCAAAAAGCCGCCAGTTCATCAATGGTATACTCGATGTAATCTCCAAGGAGCTCGCCAATGCGGGCGATATCAAGAAATCTGGCAGGGGTCTGATCGACAACAAATAGGGCGGTTTCCATTATATTTGCTCCTATGGGAAAGAAGAGCAATAACGCCTTAATGGCATTTTTAGCGGGAGCGGCCGTTGGAACGATCCTCGGAATCCTATATGCTCCTGACAAGGGATCCAATACACGAGAGAAACTTTCGTTCAGACTGGACAAGTACAAGAAAGTACTTGAGGATTTCCTCAACGACCTGGTGTCTGGAAAAGAGTCTCCCCTTGCGAGTGAAGCAAAGTCACAAGGACAAAAAGTAGTGTCGGAAGCGAAGGATAAGGCCGAACGGTTGCTGGAAGACGTGGATGAGCTGCTGGAGCAGATCCGTGGAAACAAAAAGAGTTAACGTTTTGTTAAACGTTCGAATGTCGATTTTCGAATGCCGAATTTTGAGCCGTAACTATAAAAGCAATGAGAACATTTATTAGACTGGTATTCGTAGTGGCTGTTGCCG
Source organism: Cyclobacteriaceae bacterium (assembly GCA_035656375.1). Classification (GTDB taxonomy): domain Bacteria; phylum Bacteroidota; class Bacteroidia; order Cytophagales; family Cyclobacteriaceae; genus ELB16-189. The sequence goes on from DASRSO010000182.1 coordinate 6,833, forward strand.
CGACCACTTTTAGCTGCCGCGACAAGGCTGCAGAAAAGCGTATCGCCGAACTCGAATCTCGTCTTTCTGCCCTTGAAGGGAACAAGAGCGCTGCGAGTTCAGCCCAGGCTACTCCTACCGCAGCAGCGGACCCTGCAACTGCGGCGCCAAACGAAACAAAACCTGAAGGACCTCTCCCGGCATTCAAGTTCGAAAGACTTGAATACGATTTTGGCCAGATCCGCGAAGGCGAAAAAGTTGCGTACACCTACAAGTTTACAAACACCGGAAGTGCTCCGCTGATCGTTCAGTCGGTTCAGCCTTCTTGCGGTTGTACCGCTCCCGACTGGTCGAAGGAACCTATCCCGGTTAACGGAACTGGTTTCGTGAAAGTAGAATTCGACTCGAACGGAAAAACCGGTATCCAGAATAAGGTCGTTACCGTGAATGCCAACACATGGCCCAAGTCGCTGGTGTTGCGTTTCAAGGCACAGGTTAACCCGAAGCCTGAAGGCGGCGTTCCGCTGCGCTAGAATAAATTTTAACTACCACGAATAAAGCCCTGTAGCACGCTACAGGGCTTTTTTGATTAATTTTGCACGCTTAAATCATTCATATGTACACTATACTTTTACAGGCAGGCGCTACCCAGGGTACGAACTGGAATCTGATGATCACCATGGGTTTGATGATCGTTGTCTTTTATTTCTTTTTGATCCGTCCCCAGCAGAAGAAAGCGAAAGACCAGAAGAAGTTCATCGAAGCCTTGAAAGTTGGAGATAAAGTGGTCACAATCGGTGGTGCTCACGGTCGCATTGCAGAGGTCGACGACGATACATTTGTGCTCGAAGTTGAGAGGGGCGGAAGGATCCGTTTCTCGAAGTCGGCCGTATCGCTTGATAACAGCAAACCTGCAGCAACGCCGGCAAAGAAATCATGATTGAACTTACTTAAGGTTTTCATCAATCTTTTTCACTTCAACCGCACCAACTGGAAGGCGGTTGCGCTGTGTTTTATCACGGCCACCATCTTCTGGTTGTTCAACGCCCTCAACAAGAGTTACTCCACCAGCATCCGTTTCCCTGTCGAGTTTGGATTCGACAGAAGTAAGTTTGCTCCTGCCGGGCAACTGCCACAAACACTCCTGATAAACGTAAAAGGTACCGGGTGGGACCTGTTCCGTAAATACTTTGGAGTGAAAGTACCCGTACTAACCATACCGATCGAGCGGCCTGCTGAAACCAGGAAGATCGTTGCAAGCACACTTCCCGTGATGCTTGCATCGCAATTGGGTACCATACAGATCAATCATGTTGTGCTCGATACCATCAGGCTCTATATCGAACCCCGCATCTACAGGAAATTCAAACTCGTTCTCGATACCACAGCGCTTAATTTCAAAGACAACTACGCTCGTGTGGGGGCGGTTCAGATCACTCCCGATTCCGTTGACCTCAGCGGGCCGGTGAGTGTTATCCACGACACACCCGAT
>DASRSO010000183.1:0-2648 GCA_035656375.1 Cyclobacteriaceae bacterium
TTGTCGCGCATAAAACCTTCTGCGATACTCAAAGGCAGTGCAAGTGTTTCGGGCGGCAGTGCCTTCAGGAATCTGTTGATCGGGTTCCAGTTTGCTATCTCGATGGCGTTGATATCCGGAAGCATCATCATCTTCAATCAACTCGAGTATCTTCAAAATCATGCACTCGGCTACGACAAGAATGGCGTTTTGGTGGTGCCGTTGAAGGCCGAAGAATTCCCGTCGTTCGATGCGATGAGGAGTGAAATTTCGAAGATCAGCGGAGTGACCGATGTATCGGCGACCACCAATATTCCCGGCGGGTCGTTCAACCAGTTTCCCATATTCCTTCCTGGCAGACCGATGGACATCATCGCTGCTTCGCAATGTTATGTTGATCCTGATTTCTTCAAGACAATGAACATCACACTCAAGGAAGGGCGCTTGTTTACACGCGGCAGTGTTGCCGATACTGTTCGCACGTTTGTCATTAACCAGGCTGCTGCCGACCAGCTTAACATGGAAAACCCAGTTGGTGGTGAAATATCGATCGACTTACACGATCGTATTCTGCGTGGCCGCGTGATCGGTGTTGTGAACAACTTCAACTTCCAGTCCCTGCACGATCCGCTTCGTCCGTTGATCTTTCACATGACCAATCGATTTAATTACATGATCATCCGGGCAGACTTCAACAATCTGTCACAAAAGATCGCCGAGATCGAGACGATCTATCGTAAGTTCGACCCGATCTTCGATTTCGAATTTTCTTTCCTCGACGATCGTCTCCAGAATCAATACGTTGCCGAATCGAGACTTGGTGTTGTGATGGGACTGTTCTCAGGAATTGCTATCGTGATTGCCAGCTTTGGATTGTTCGGCATGGCGCTGCTCAACTTCTATCGCAAGACGAAAGAGATCAGTATTCGCAAAGTGCTTGGCGCAGGTGTTCCGCATCTTATCTTTTTGCTCCTAAAGAATTTCACGATACTGGTGTTGATCGCTATCGTGGTGGCAACACCGTTCACATGGTGGGTGATGAGCGGGTGGCTGGAAAATTTTAGTTTCAGGATTGAGATCTCACCATTGGTATTTATTGGGGCTGCAGTTGTGCTTATTGCAATCTGCTGGTTGACGTTAAGCTACCTTACTTTAAAGACCACCCGGTTAAATCCAGCAGAGACCCTGAAAAGGGAATGAACAGGAGAACAGTAGAACAGATGATTACATGAATGTAGAACGGCAGAAGTGACGGAAAGCTTCGATCGGTCTGCGGGCTTTGCGAAGCCAGTCAGCCACTTCTGCGGTTCCTCATTCATGTAATCATCATTCTGCGGTTCCCATTCGGTTTGCATCAATCCCCAACCGGTTGTATTTCTGACGTCTCCACCATCAAAATCACCGTCCTCTTCGGCGCACGCGGCCTGTGCATCACTCCTTTCGAAATAGTAACTCCCTGCCCCGGGTTCAACGTAATCGTCTTGTCTTCCAGGTCAATCAACAACTGCCCTTCCGTTACAAAGAAGAACTCATCGTCGTTGTCGTGCTTATGCCAGTGAAACTCCCCTTCCACCACACCAAGGCGTACAACGCTGCCGTTGACTTGCGTGAGGGTCTGGTTCGACCACTGTAAGGTGGTTTCGCGTGCAATCTTGTTTACATCAATCATCTCCTGGTGACCATACTTTACGGCCAGGTCGATGTTATAGTCGGAGTTTGTTTTGCTCATAACCAAAGATAATCTCTGAAAAATTGATTTACCTTTAGTTTTTAAAAATCACCCAAAATCATCCATAGAATTTATTTATAGTATCTATGAAAATCTTTCAGGTCGACGCTTTCGCAGAAAATGTGTTCTCGGGCAACCCAGCAGCAATCGTTCCACTCGATCAATTCCCCGACGATTCGGTGATGCAAAATATTGCTATGGAAAATAACCTTGCGGAGACTGCCTTCATTGTCCGCCAGGGTGATGGATTTCATATCCGTTGGTTCACTCCGACCGTCGAAGTCGATCTTTGCGGTCATGCCACCCTGGCATCGGCACACGTCCTTTACACTCACCTGGGCTTGCAGAGCGAGATGATCCCGTTCTTTTCACCCCGCAGCGGACCGTTGAATGTATATCGTCGTGGCGAGTTATTGATCCTCGACTTCCCTGCCGACAAGATCGAACAGGTGTCGATAACAGACGAGATGAAGAAAGCATTCAACTTCGAACCGAATGAAGTTTATAAAGGAAAGAGTGATTATATGTTCGTGTTCGAGAGCGAAGAACAGATCCTGAACCTGGCACCCGATCTTCGTGCGGTAGCACAACTTCCGGTAAGGGGCGTCATTGCAACTTCAAGAGGTTCGCAGGTCGATTTTGTATCGCGGTTCTTCGGACCACAGTCGGGTATCGACGAAGACCCGGTAACAGGATCGGCACACACCACGCTTATTCCATTCTGGTCGAAACGTCTGGGCAAAGAAGATCTCGCGGCGATACAATTGTCAAAAAGAAGAGGGTTACTCGCATGCAAGAACTTAGGAGAAAGAGTGCTAATTAGTGGCAAGGCCAAAACATATATGATTGGCGATATTTTTCTGTAACAAGTATGAAAATACTCTCCCTCACCGTTCTTTGTTTCATTACAATCACCTGCTTCGGCCAGGCATCCTATAAA
>DASRSO010000184.1:0-9818 GCA_035656375.1 Cyclobacteriaceae bacterium
TAATATATGACTCGATCATTCTCTGGGGCGTAAACTGTGCAGCGTATCTCACCTGTGCATTCAATGTGGCTTCATCAAGATCCGATTGCGCTGCTTCAATGATACAAGCCGCAAGATGGCCGGGATCGCCTGGTTTCGCAAGCCTGCCATACTCGCCACCGCGCAATACCTCGCGACACGCCGGCACATCGGACGCAATAACCTTGCAACCCGATGCCAACGCTTCCAGGAGAACAGTTCCAAAACCTTCCTGATCCGTTGTGCTCAGGATGAAAATACCAGAACCGTTGAGCAACGCTGGAATGTCGGAACGCGATCCAAGAAACGTTACTGACTTGAGATCCAGCCATGCCGCGAGCTTCTTCAACTCATCTTCCATTTTACCGGCACCCGCCAGAAGCAATGTAAGACCCTGGTTCTTTTCTTCTACTATCTTCCAGGCCTTGAGCAGGGTCGTGTGATCTTTATGCGACTCCAAAGTAGCAACCATGATCGCCTGTTTAGGATTGCGGGTTGTACGGGAGTTCAGAAACCGGTCGACACGGAAACAATTATAGACCATGACCAACTGCCTCATCGATACAAACGGGATCTCGAGAAATTTTCTCCGGATGTATTCGGATACGGCGACGATGCGATTCCCAACGATATTGCCTGTCCAGAATGTCAGGTACGTAAACAGGTACTTCGAAAGGAAAGTAGTCCCGGGAGGATTACCTGCATGTGCAATAAGCCGATGAACTCCAGCGCGTCGCGCACCGACGTGTATCCATTGCGAAAGACTCATGATCCAACTGATCACGATATCTGGCTTGCGCTCCACACAAACTTGTTGAACCAATCGAATGATGGACATTGCCTCAACGGCGCGGACTTCAAAAGCAGTATTATATTTTTGCCACACTCCTGTTTGTTCAAACTGTGATCTTAATTCGCCTTCAGGCGAAAGGAACAGCACTTCCTGGTCGACTTCCTTCACGGCCAGCCAATCGAGTACGAGGCGAGGTGTACCCTCACTACGAGGCGATAGCAAAACGTGCAGGATCTTCATTTGAACTTGATATTGTTAAGAGCCTTCGCGAGGGCGGCCATGCTGTAATTTTCCATATTAACCGATTGCCTGGTGTATTTCTCAAGTAAAGCAGGCTGATCGAGTATTCGGGTAACCGAATCGACAATCGATGCAGAAGTGACTTCGGGCAGCACAATTCCATTGACATCGTTGGTGATCACCCTTGCACAAAATGTCGAACAGATTACTGGTAACTTGTGGGCTTGCGCTTCAAGCAAAGTCAAACCAAATCCATCAGACAATGTTGGAAATATAAATACATCGGCATTTTTATAGTAACCACTTACCTGTCGCGGCGCTACCGATTTGTGATAGATAATATTGGGTGGCAGATCTGCAAGGACCGCGTCTGGAGATTTCAGTCCCCCTACCACATCGAGCACGACGGGAAGATTTGTGAGCTTACGCATTGCACGTTTCAGGATGTGAAATCCTTTACGCAGTTCTATGCCGCCCAGGTATAGCAATCGCAACGGCTGGTTCTTTGTGAACGTTGAAGGATAAATGCGGTTAACGAGGCTGACGGGCTCCTCGAAACACAACGGGATCTCCACAAGCTTACTCTCTTCGATACCGTCCTGCATCAGCAAACGTTTCGACCATTCGGAGTTTACAATGATCCGGTCTGCGTGCTGGGCTTCTTCACGCCATAAGTCCCAATATCGCTCGTCGGGCACGAATGGTTTGAAAGAACCGTTTTTATAGTTCTTATATTCTTCGATCACGATAGCAGCTTCCCGCGGCCCTGGATTGATCTGACCAAGTACCGTCGAAAAACCATTTGCCTTCGCGATCTTCATGCAACGTCGCGATGAATAACTATATCCGAAAAATATATCGGCTTTCTTTCGCTGTCGCGGAATGTATCGCGATAGCCGTTTATCGTAGCGGGTATCTATCTGGAAGCCTGGCGACACGCGCGTCATCACATTCCAGTATAACGACATGAAGTTAAAGTTTCGAACCTTTGCTTGCGCAAGATCGGGATGATAGCGACCTGCCGCCCGGCCATTCACGAACCTGAGTAATGATCCCGGTTTTACCCAAAGGTCTGTGCACAGTTCGGTCAACATTCCTTCGCGATGTAAGGCGCGTGGGATAGCGTACTTTTCACGGGCACCGAATTGTGAACACAGCCAGTTCATGCGTCGATGTAGTCGTTGATGAAACGTTGTACAGCAAAGGCTCTTTCCGCATGGGCATATGCTTTATCACTCAACTGTCTTCGTGATGCGGGGTCCTTCCACAATGCTATAACTTTTTCGGCAAGGTCTTGCGCATTGCCGGCCTCGAACCAAACAGCTTCAGCACCCGGTGCAAGTTCCCGAAGCATAGGAAGGTCTGATAAAATACAAGGCAGCCCGTTAGACATCGCCTCGGCAACCGCAGACCCGAGTCCCTCTTCGGGGGTGGTTGCATACGTGAATATGTGCCACGATCGCAGGTAATTGTACACATCTTTCACATCGCCATGAAATGTAACGCTATTGGTTATTTTCAGGCTGTCGGCCAAACCGGTGAGCATGGTCATCTGTTCGCCATTCCCCACAATATGCAAATGATATTTAATGTCTTGATTGCCTACCTCTGCAAATGCACGCAACACTGTGGCGTGATCTTTAATCCGGTCGAGCCTGGCAACCATACCAGCCTGCAATACACTTGAGTCCGGTGCAATGACTGGTTTAGTGGATGGCACAGGAACAGGATTCAGTGAAATATGAATGGGATACCTGGAATAATATGAAGATGCGACGTATGATCGGGATACATACCCTGAACATGCCATCAGTTCGACGCCGCACGAATGTCTATAGATTTTAGACAGCACAATGTCTTTCACCGACCTGTAGTTCTTGCCTACCGGGTTGCCGAGGTAAACCCTGACATCACGTGTAGCACTATCGAATGCATACAGCTGCATCGACAGACGAATAGTACTCCATGCTATCACGAGGTCGTACTTATTGCCTTTAATGAACTTGCGAAGTTTGGAGCCAAACGCGATCACGTTCTCTTTCAGGATATCGAGGTGATCGACGCGTGCACCGGCGTCGCGCCACTCGGCCGACATGGGTCCTTCAATGCCCAAAACAATAACCGCGTGTTGATATTGCGGGCTGCCCGCGATAAAATGAAGGCAATTCTTTTCGCAACCACCTCGCACTGCATAGCCGGTAACATGAAGTATTTTCATCCCTTCATGATTTCCTGGTAAAGGCTGCGCATGTCAACACCAAACTCCGAAAATGTTTTGTTCGGGATAATGTTTGAACGCAGAGCCGCAAGGTATTGCCTGTCGTCGTACAACCGTTTTAGCTTTATATAAAGATCGTCGACGTTTCCCCATTCAAACAAGAGGCCATCGACACCGTCGCGAACCTTCTCGGCTATCCCGGCATAATTTGTCCCCAGCACGACAGCATGTGACGCGAAGGCGTCGAATACAGTATACGGTCCGGTCTCCGGCCATAGCGAAGGTATCACGCAGACGTCCATGTGCTGCAGCTCTTTCAGCACATCGTTGTGTGGGATAAGCCGGGGCTTCATGAACCGCCGGTCGTCGCCGATCTTTGCCTGCATCTGGTGTCCATAGTCGTCCTCCCAGTAAGGTCCAAAAAAATGAACTTCAACGGCAGGATCGGGCGGCAGTTTTTTTATCGCGTCGATGAAAAGGTGAACGCCTTTGATATCCGTGCAACGGCCGATAAAGACAAATCGCAAGGCGCCGCTTTGATTTTTCGACATTGCCGGCAGTGATGGATGTCCGCCCATTTGTACGAACCGGATCTTGCTTTTGGGAACGTTGTTGATGCCAAGGAGATCAATTACCCAACGAGCATGCACCTGTATTGCGTCGAAGTTGTTATGGAATTCGTGCCAGCTATCCGAAAACAATTGCGTATCTCCCCGAAGGAATATTTTGTTCAGCGACATCGAAGGAGATGGTATGCGTGCCATCAATGAAGCCATACCGGGTTGCACTCCCCTGATTATATACCTGCATCGTGTACAGATAGTAAGATCTATCTTACCGCTACACGGCCGTTTACCGTCCTGGATCAATGCACGTTGGAGACAAGATTGCCCGGGTGAATGGTAAGTGAGAACAGTTCGAATGTTCTTCGTTTTACAAACGCGTAAATGACTGAGTGACGCTCCGCCACTGAAGTCATGAAAATGAATGAGATCGGGTTGGAACTCATCTAACAGTTTGTCGAAACCTGGAAGATCATCGTAGACATGACTGAAGTATGAACGACGCGCGTCGGAAGTGATTGCGTTTGGGAGAACATACGTATGGATCCCATCATAGTCGTACTCCGAAGGCGGACCGTCGCGATGGATCAATACACGATGATCGTCGTTCGGTTGGGCCTTTACCAGGTAGTAAACAAAGACCTCTTTGCCCCCGGTCGAGTCCGGCCAGAATGTGGAAGGTAAGTGGAGGATCTTCAAGCGCTACTTGATTTCTATATTGTACTTTCTAAAGTGGGGCTTCCAAAACTCTTTGTCTTCACCCCACCAGCGATGACACCCCATGGGGAGCTGATGATTGTTCTCCTCGAACATCTTCACACAATTGAATTCGAAAGCGAACTTCATGGCCTCTTTGTATTCGGGGAATTTCATCCATTTCTTTTTCGGGCCGGCGAAACATCCCCAAAAGTAATCTTCGTAACCACTGAATGCATTGAGCCAATACCATGTGTTATTTGCGATCCCGATTTTACCAAGCCAATAGAGTCCTTCGTATAACATCCGCCCCTTAAAGTTCTTGTTCGCCTTCAACTCGTCAATGTCGCGGCGATCGTAGAACGGCCCCCATGAATTCAACACACGCTGCATTGAGGAAATTTTTCTCAGGGAAAAACCGCCATTCCCTACCCCGCCATATTGTGCCTTTTCTCTAATCGTTGTGTAATAAAACCAGAAAGGAGCTCCAATATAATCGTAGTCGGCTTCCATCCATTGTTCGAGCTCATCCCTAAAAATGAAAGCATCGGGCTGGTAGATGAGCATGTAATCATATTCTGAAAACGCTTTATAAAACGAGGGTTTCATGAGCAGTTTGGAATATGTTTCGAGGCTTTGAAAATACTTTTTGGGAAAGGACTTGAACGTGGTCTTTGTTGACGCGAGCGACTTGTAATATGAAAGGTCGAGACCTTCGGGGTGGAAAAAGCACACATCGTACTTACCACAAACATCGTAAAGTTGCCGCAGTGATCGATCTTCATATTCGCTTGCCGAAGGCTTGTATACCGGAACTACGATAATTAGTCTTCTCATGAGGGAAATCCGAATACGATCTTTAGCGAGGTGAACACCTGGGCAAAACTAATTCTTATTGTGGTACTTTTTCGGGAATTTCTCAACATCATCAGGGAGAGGCCGAGCCTTCGGCAGCCGCGGGTGTTGTACTCTGGCGTCTGCAGACGGGCCGATAGCTGGCGTATAGTTTTTTGCCTCTGTGCGGTGGTAAGTAGTGACCGTCCTTTTTCGTCAAGGCTGGAATATATCTCCCGGAACAACCTTCGTCCCTCCACTGCGAGCACGTGGTCGATCTGGGAAGTTTTACTTAGGTCATGAAGGCGAAAGAAACTTGTAGTCGTTCTAATCAGCGCAGGTCGTTTTCCCGACAACAGTATCCTGCAAAAGAAATCCGCATCCATTGCATAACGGAATTCTTTCCTGAAGTAAGGCTTCTTAAGAACATCGCTGCGCCAAAACACGCCTTGCTGGCCGACGAGTTGCTGCACATAGAACTCTTCGGGCTTGAAATCCTTTACCTCCCACAGACTACCGGTTTGAATGGACGTCCCGACAACGACGTTCGTACAGCACCATGACCAGTGCTGTTTCAGATACGATTCGCCGATTGCGCGGAAGGCGCCCGGCAGATACACATCGTCGCTGTTGATGTACGCACAAATGTCGCCAGTAGCTTTTTCGAAACCTTTATTGATCGCATGTGACTGACCTTCGTCTTTCTCGCTCACCCAGTATTTTATGCGGTCGTTGTACTTGCGAAGGATGTCTACCGTTTCATCGGTGCTGCCACCGTCGATAACGATGTATTCGATATCGGGATAATCCTGATCGATGACCGACCTTATGGTTTCCTCGATGAACTTCCCCTGGTTGAAACTCGGGGTAACGATGGATATCCTGGGAAGGGTCATTGCGCCGAAAGTACGGAATACTCTTTCCAGATGTTGTGCTTATACCATGCCCAGAACCATGCGAGATAAAGGCCGGTCCACGCATCTTTAAATCCTTTCTTAACGACCAGGTAGTCGTAAAAGCTCCAGGCAACAACTTTCAGGTGACGCTTCAGGAAATACAACGTGCCCGAAGCCTTAAGCTGTTTAGCTTCTTTGCTGATGTATCGCCGGTGCTTTTCGAAAAGTTCTTTGGAAGATCGCATCCACTGATGATGAATGTAGGCGTCTTCACGATTGGGAACGGTCATTACCTTCTCATTACCCCGGGGCATGATGTCGAAATGTATTTCGGCAGTGAAGTTATATGACCTTCGATCGAGGAGGCAGCGTTTGAATTTCCATTCGCCCCACACGCCGCCGCGCAGCCGGTGAGACTTATAGAAAAACACCCACGGAAAATCGAATGCTGTATACTTGTCCTTGACCGCCTGATCAAAATTGGTTACGATAAACTTTTGTAAAGGTGAGGTCAGTGTTTCGTCGGGGTCGAGGAAGAACATCCAATCGAAGCGGGCAATGGCAACCGACTCACGACGGATCTCTTCAACGATGGGAACGAGTTTGTGCGGGATCACTTTTGCGCCGTGTGCCTCGGCAACTTCCTTCGTACGGTCGGTCGATTCGAGATCATAAACAATGATCTCCGAACAAAAGCTCAGTGACTTAAGGCAATCCTCCAGCAAATCCGCTTCATTGCGTGAAGCGACGATCGCGCTGACAGGCAACTTGGTCATTTGATCTTTCGGCCCATCCATAGCGTGTCGTAAACTCCGACTTCTTCGTAGTTTCCTGATTTCTTGATGATCGATTCGATAACTACCCAGGGACCGAGTTGGTTGCGCACCGAGTCGTAATCATGAAACGCGATCAGGCCGCCTTTGGCAAGCATAGGAGAATAACTTTCGAAGTCGAACTTCGCTCCTTCTATGCTATGGTCGCCATCGATGAACAAGAAGTCTATCTTCTTAAATTCATTTATGAAATCTTTGGAGTAACCTTTCTTTGGGACCACGTTCTTCGAAACGCCGGTGGCCGACATGTTCGTTTTGAATTCATTCAACAAGTCTTCGTTGGCAGCTTTTTTCTCATAGACCTGTTTGCTTCCCTCCTCTCCATCTGAATTGAATGGGTCGATCGCATAAACTGTGCCGCTACGTAATCCTTTGGCAAGACAATATGTGCTCTTTCCTTTCCAGCTTCCGATCTCGACAACTGTCGCGTTCGCAGGGAGTGATTGTGCTCCCACGTAAAGGTGATACGCTTCGTTGAGGGAAAGCCATCCATCTATCCTCTTGTACGCCCTTATAGGAATGGCGCTTAGGTACAACCTAAGTGTTTTGATATTCGAAAAGGTTTTAAAGACCTGGAGTATGTTCATTCACAATAAACTTTTATAAACTTTAAGATATTCCTGCACCTTCACATCGTATGCATATCTGTTCCTTGCTCGCTTGCTGATCTCCTCACGATTGAATTCAGTTTTAAATGCAGAGGTGATCGCCAGCGCCAGGGAATGTTTATCAATTGCTTCCGCAAATATACCATTCGACGCGTCGACGGTGTCGCGTAGCCCGCCAACAGGAAACGAGATCACCGGGGTGCCGCAGCAGACCGCCTCCATGGCTGTCTGGCCGAGCGCTTCCTCGCGTGAAGGCATGATGAAATAGTCGGCGGCGTTGTACAACAATGTCAGTAATTCGTGCGCCGAAACTTTGCCGAAGCTCCGCACGTCGAGACCATTCATGAGCTTGTTCATGTTCCCGGATCCGAAGGTAAGTAATTGGAGCTGCGACAACAACGCGGGATCGGAGACCTCGCGCAACGCATCGATAAGAATATCGATACCCTTGCGAACATTATCGAGTGCCCCTGATCCAAAAAGGAGAATAAAGCGATTGGGATCGAGACCGAGTGCCTTCCTTGCCTCATTCTTCCCTATGTACCTGAAAGCATTTGTTTCAATCGGATAATGGATAACCGATAACGGTTCGTTACCCAGCAGTTTGCTTCGCTTGATCATCTCGCCCATCCAGTAACTGTCGGCAACCAGGTGTACGCGGCCTTTGAGATACTGCCTGTATGCATCGGCCTTGATCCTGAAGTTTTTCAACGCGCGGTCCACGATACCATCGTTATACAGTTGTGGGCACTCGCGACACTCGGCTTCGAACTTATTACACCCTGCAGTGTAATGACATCCCCCCGTTATCGGGTTGAGGTCGTGCATGGTCCAAACAAACTTCACGTTAGCAGGAACGCTTTCGAGAAAGGGCTTAAGATTGAAATATGCAGCAATCCAGTGAAGAGTTATGACCTGGACATCCGAAAAGTTCAATTGGTCGAATGTAAGATTGAAGTTCCCCCATGGGTCGGTGAAAGCTTCCGTGCCGGGCTTTATCCGGCCATACACGAAACGATTCTTATAAATATTCAACCACCGTTTTACGAGATCCGTCATTCCTTCGCGTGCATAAAACCGCGTGAACGTATCGTCGGGCGATGCATGCCCGAGGTGGTAGAATTTACTATTGACACCTGCCGACATCAGCGCACGGTGAATGCGTACCGCTGCGATGTCTGCCCCGCCCTCTACTCCGCAAGAAAGGTGTGCAACGTTCATTCGAATCGTCGTAAGATAGAATATGCAATTTTTCTCATCGCGAGTGCGAAGATCCCACGGCCTGGAACACTGGCCTGGCGGGCGTTGTCACTGGCCGTCGACTTTCTAAAAACAAAGGGTCGTTCATCGTCGATCTTTCCCGCAAAGGTGAAGCCCGCATCGATGAACATTGAAACGGTTTTCCCGCCGTACTTGAGATTTGATTCGAGATGTGTTGGAAAGTCGGGCTCAACGCGGGTAAAGCTCTCGGTGATTATTGCGTAGCCGTCGTTCATCAAATACCGGTTGATCGACGCTATAACGGCAGGGGGATCTGACACGTGTTCGAGCACTTCCCTGCACACCACGAAGTTAAATGCGTTAGACGGAATTTTATCGAGGTCGTGGATGAGCTTTATCTTTGCGCCACTCCTTTCAAATCTTCGCCGTGCCAACGAAGACGAATAACCTTCAAACTCGAATGAAGTAACATCGAAGCCGAGCCGCGAGAACCGAAGGCTATCGGTTCCAATGCCGTCACCAAGAACCAGCAGTTTAATTGTTGACTTATCACCATTCGACAGCGACACAAGGTATCGCATGATCGTTTCATCGATCTGCCTGCAAAGCGGCGACTGGTGAACGGCCATTAATTCGAAAAGAAACGCGTTCGTCTTCTTATAGAACGCTTCCATTTTCGAATTGTATATATGGAAATCGATACCTGCCGCGCGCGCATCGGCCACCACGTTGCTCCCGGTATGGAAATATTCATCAATCATTTTTTTCAGAACCTCTTCACGGCTCAGACCGGTAACGGCTACGAGGTCGGAGATGATCTCCTCGCTGCTGTTGTAATCGAACAGCCCCGACAACCGGGATATTTCTGAGTCATTTGAAGGTCTCATCAATGAGAAGT
>DASRSO010000185.1:0-2799 GCA_035656375.1 Cyclobacteriaceae bacterium
AAAGAAGTTTCCTGAAGACCTGGAGCATGAAGCAATAAGTATCATGCGTGAGGCGGCAGCGCAGTTCGAACGCCCTGCCATTCTCTTCTCTGGTGGTAAAGATTCGATCACGCTCGTTCGTCTCGCGGAGAAAGCATTTTATCCCGGCAAGATCCCATTCCCTTTGATACATATCGACACTGGTCACAACTTTCCCGAGACCATCGAGTTTCGTGACTGGCTGGTAAAGAAGATCAACATCGAGTTGATCGTTGGATACGTTCAGGAAGATATCGATGCTGGTCGTGCTACCGAAGAGAAAGGAAAGTATGCGAGCCGCAACACTCTTCAGACCACTACCCTGCTTCGTATCATCGAAGAAAATAAGCTGGATGCATGTTTGGGCGGTGCCCGTCGCGATGAAGAGAAAGCCCGTGCGAAAGAACGGATCTTTTCTGTACGCGATGAGTTTGGCCAGTGGGACGCAAAGAACCAGAGACCGGAATTGTTCGACTACCTGAATGGCCGCATCAAGCCAGGTGAGAACGTAAGGGTGTTCCCTATCTCGAACTGGACAGAACTCGATGTCTGGAATTATATCCGCGAGGAAGAACTTGCTATACCGTCGATCTATTTCGCGCACGAGCGTGAAGTGATCGAGCGCGACAATGTGCTTTGGCCGGTATCGGATTTCATATACCGCGATGCGAACGAGGTTGTCGTAAAGAAGAAAGTAAGGTTCCGCACCGTGGGCGATATGTCGTGTACAGCAGCATTGCCTTCGGAAGCAGATAAGCTCGACACTGTGATCGATGAGATCCTCGCTTCGGTAATTTCTGAAAGAGGTACACGTCTCGACGACAAGCGTGCAGAGGCAGCGATGGAGTTAAGAAAAGTAAGCGGTTATTTCTAAGGGCATGGAAGTTTTAAGAATATCTACTGCAGGAAGTGTTGATGATGGTAAGAGTACTCTTATCGGCCGCCTTCTATATGAGACCAATTCAATAACTGTCGATAAGCTTGAGGCGATCGAAAGAGCAAGCCAACGAAAAGGTATCGGTTTTCTCGACCTCTCGCTCCTAACCGATGGACTCATCGCGGAACGCGAACAAGGTATCACCATCGACGTAGCTCATATTTACTTCCACACCCGGAACCGCAAGTTCATCATTACCGATGCGCCCGGTCACGTGGAATACACACGCAACATGATCACCGGTGCGAGCAAGGCCGATGTATCAATCATCCTCATCGATGCGCGTAAAGGCGTTCTCGAACAAACACACCGTCATTATTTCATCTCGAACCTTTTGCGTATCAGCAAGGTGATTGTTTGCGTGAACAAGATGGATCTCGTTGGCTTCGAAGAAGGTCCGTTCCGCGAGATCGAAAAGACATTCCTCGACTTCGCAAAAGAGATACAGTCTTCCGGACCGGCTTCCGCCGAAGCGGGCTCAGCGCCGGCAAGGCAGGATATCACCGTAATGCCCGTCAGCTCTTTGTTAGGCGACAACATTACGCGCAAGTCGGAATCCATGGCGTGGTTCAAGGGTGAGCCGTTGCTCGCCATCCTCGAATCGATCCAGGTGAACACAGATCTCGACAGGAAGCCTGTAAGGTTTCCCGTACAATATGTTATCCGCCCGCGCAACGAATCGCACCACGACTTTCGTGGCTACGCAGGACGCATGCTTAGTGGACGCCTCCGCGTAGGCGACGAAGTGATCGTTCAGCCTTCAGGGCGCAAGAGCAAAGTAAGCCGCATCAGTTTCTTCGATAAAGAATTGCAAGAGGCTACCGCAAAAGAATCGGTGGTGGTTGAGCTTGCCGACAATGTCGACGTAAGTCGCGGCGACTGGCTGGTGCCAGTAGATCAATCTGCCGCCCTTCGCACAGAACTCGAAGCAAATATCTGCTGGCTCAATGCAGAACCATTCAATGCCGGAAAAGTATACCTGCTTCAGCAGGGAACATCGATATCGAAAGCCAAAGTCACGCAGATCAACTACGTCCAGGTTCCTTCAACGTTGGAGAAAACTACTCCCACCTCGTTGAAAATGAATGACATCGCCAGTGTGAAGATCAAGGCAGCCAAGCCGCTGCTGATCGACAATTTCGATGAGAACAAATCGAACGGAGCCTTCATCCTCGTCGATGAATATTCGAACAACACTGTAGCAGTAGGCGTAGCCCTTTGATTGACGCAGGTAAATTTTTAAATTGGGTGACCTTCCCCTTACCCGATGAAAAAGTTACTATGCCTGCTGCTGGTCTTTGCAGCATGCTCCAATCCTAAAAAAGACGCACAACAGTTCCTCGATTCCTACAACGCCGAATCTGTCAGGCTGCTCACGGCCGCAAACAATGCCTCGTGGGATACCAACATTCACATACAGGAGGGCGACACACTGTACGCCTATAACGCCAGGATCACCGAGGAAGCGCTTGCAGCTTTCGGCGGATCCATCGCTAACATAACGCGCGCAAAGGAGTTGCTCGGCAGGAAAAGCGAGCTCGATTCGCTGCAGGTACGGCAGTTGGAAAGTGTGCTTTACATCGCAGCCGCAGATCCACAGACCGTTGCCCCGCTCGTGAAGGAAAGGATCGCAGCCACCGTCGAACAAACTGAGAAACTTTTCGGATACACGTACAAGATCGACGGCAAAGCTGTTACAACCAACGACATCGATCAACTGCTGTCTACGCAAACAGACCCATCGAAAAGACTTACAACCTGGCTCGCCAGCAAAGAAGTTGGCAAAGAGCTCAAGTCCGGTTTGGTAAACCTTCGCCGTTTACGGAACTCCACCGTGCAGGCGC
>DASRSO010000186.1:0-55046 GCA_035656375.1 Cyclobacteriaceae bacterium
TCCTCAATCCTGTGAAGTTGGACATCTTTCACCGTTAACTGAACTTACCTGAACTAACTTGGACATCCTTCGCCCTTAACTGGACAAACTTGAGCTAACCTGGACATCTTTCGCCGTTAATTGACCCAACGACCGAGCAGGAAAACCCATCGAGAAAAAACGAAACGACTCGGCCACTTGTGTGTTACCGCTACACCGACTAAATTCACCAACCAATCACAAACGTGTGATTACTTCCTGCACCTTCCAGTGAACGATTAGGTGAATTGATTTCTTAACTACTCCGGTATATCTTGTAAATGAATCACTTACAAACCATTTACAATCCCTGCCGGGGCTACCATACGGGATTGCATTGAAGTGCAATCCTTTTTTTATGCGTTGGTGTTATTGCACACCACGATTTTGAAGGGTTCGATCTTAAAACTTCCCGACGCGAAAATTTCCGTAAATTCATAGTTGTCATCGATTGACCAAGCGGGAATCGAAACCTCAATACGAACTCTGCAGTATGAGACTCAAATTCATGCTATTACCTGTACTACTTCTCTTCGCGACCTATAGCTATGCGTGCAAGTGTGGCGGACCAGGTACGGTAAAAGAGTCCTTTATCGGCGGAGAAGTTATTGTTAGTGGAAGAGTATTACGCAAAGAGCTAATCGCCTTCTCGCAAACTATTAATCCCGACAGCGTTTCGGTAGTTAAGGCGAGGCTAAATAATGACAAACAAAAACTTCGGTTCTTTGAAATGAACTACATTTTTAAGATCGACTTTCAAATTACAGATAAGTATAAGGGGCTTCATCTTACGGATACTGTGACAATCTACACAGCTATGAACAGCGCGTCATGCGGCTACAAGTTTGAGGTCGGCAAATACTACATCGTTTATGCCCGGAAAGAAAATGATCTGAGTGCCATGTTCCTTGGTAGTGACGATAGGAACAGAGACTTGGAGAGAAAAGATACGTATTGGACGAATCACTGCACACGAACAACCGAATACAACAGCATGGAAGCCGAAGAACTAAGAGCGTTGTGCGGAAATTAACTCAAGTCAGGTAAACAAGATCATATTTTTCATTTTTTCGCGAAACCCCTTAAACGTCCATTTTTTGCTAACAACATGCGACGCGCGTTAATGCTTATCCTTTTAGGGCTTTTCCTTGCACCATCCTGTATAGGTCAAGTCAAAAAGCCAAAAAAGGCCGGGCAAATCAAGACTGATACTGTGGATGTCTTTCAACGATTTGACGAGGATAAGTTTAACGAGAAGAATATTTTTTGGATTGATACGAAAGAACGAGAGACAGGAATTATTCAAGATCAGCGGTTCAATACCAAGACATACGATGCATCGTATTCAATTAAGTTAACCGTAATATTTTACAACCTGGACTCAATTGAATTGGATAAACGTTATGACATTTCTCTATTGACAACCGAGTGCATCAAGAAAACAACTTTTGGTGGTGAAATTTTCACAGCTCCGACCGGATATGTTCAACTTGTCACGAGATTGCCAGATCGTCTTACATTTTACTTTAACGTCGAATCTCTTTCAACCGACAAAAAAACGTTGCTGATTTACAGAGGAGAGAGGACATTTCGCCCGGATTACTAATAGCTTTATTTCAGCGTCGAACCAAACGGGAAGGATGTCGAACCCAGCTACCTGCTATTTCGCCTCATAACTAGTTGACTTACAGAATACAACCCCTTCAAAGGGTTCGATAATCTGTCCGTCAGGTCTACAATACGGGATTGCATTTGGGTGCTATCCTTTTTTATCCCTTAGCTTTAGCAATCAATGCGTTATTGAAGGGTTCGATCTTTAAGATAACTCACCGCGAAATTTGTCTAAATTCATAGCTTCTCTAGACTGACCATACGGGAATCGAACATATAGGCTTCTGTGAAAGATTGGAAAGCATATTTTAAGACACGATTGACAAAAACGGGAATGTTCATTCTCGATAGTTCAAGTCGACATGGCCAGACGGAGATCTTGACATTTAAAAACTTCAATCTTGACAAACGAACCACAATTCAGCTAGGTATTCTTGACAATGGCGACTTAATCACATTTGAAATTCACAACCCGTTAACACCTGGATTTAGTAAGCAACAAAAACGAGAGTATTTTTATAAGTACTCCTTTCATCCAACTGAAAGTTACGGTGACCCTGGATTGGAGTTTATTCAACTGAATATCGACCACTTTGAAAAACTTTTAACAGAAGGATTAAATGGTAAAGAAATTCAATACTTCAAAAATGGACGTTTAATGAGGTCGGACGTTTTCCAAGGTTTAACAGAGAGTGGTGACGACTTTGGTATAACTATACAGTTCCAGAAGGAAGGGTTTTGGAAAAGAATACTGGACACGTTTAAGTCCAAAGGCCACCTTTATGACAGTCAAAAGGAAATTGAATTAAAGGAAATATTCGACGGAGTCGGAACCTGACAGGAAGGATCGAACCCATATCAAACGGCGGTGCAATTCATAACTTGTTGACTCACACCATACAACGCCCTCAAGGGTTCGATAATCTGTCCGTCAGGTCTACACAGATACTAAATCGAACTGAATGCCATTGAATTTTATGATTGAGTGGCATTTTTTCATTTTATTCCACGTCAAAAACTTCTAGATAACAAGTAGACGGCCATATTTCATTTGATTGAGTTCGACCGATAATTCTCAAGCTCTTCAAGAGCTTCCCGGTCCTTAGGATTCTCAACGCTTCTGATGAAGATATCTCGGTATGTTGGATCGTCGCGATGGAAGAGGCTAATCCAGCTTCGTGTTGGGACGAGAACCATTATGATACCGATTAGTACTGCGAGCCCGCCACGGATAAATACACCTCGATAAAACGGATCTGTTGCCTTTTTCCTTATGATCATTACGATCAGAGCGATCAACAAGATCATAAACAACGTCATGCCCCCGATAACAATCATCTCGGTTGCCCCATAAAAGAGCAATAGTCTGAACTGTATTCCCATAACCACCGTGGACAGGGCCATACCCGTGACTATACCCCCAAGTATTCGACCTGCGCCGATGTTCGCGTAAGAGACTTTTTTGAATAACCCTCCGAGGGGAATATGGTTCAAAGCGGCGAAGGAAAGGAGCCAATAAAAAAGCGTTGCAAACGTGAAGCCTATAAACAATACCTCACTTCCACCTGGAATAAGTAATGCTCTCATCAAGAAGCCAGCGAATGCCACGATCAGGAGGGTACGTTCAAGTGTTCGCATCAGAACTTTATTATTTTTAAAGCTAACGAGATTCTTGAGGATTAACCAATTCTGAAACCCAACGGGAAGCGCGTCGAACCTCATTAGACAGAGATAATGCCCCTAATTTGGCTACTTACAGCATACAACTCCCTTAAAGGGTTCGATAATCTGTCCGCCAGGTCTACAGAATACTAAATCGAAGTAAATGCCACTGGATTTTATGTTTCAGTGGCATTTTGTATTCTATACCGTATCAAAACCATCCAAACAATGCAAGGTCATTTTCTACGTCGCGGTTGCTGTTCGGCGTTCAGCGGATTGCAGTGACTGTCAGTAACTGACTATGAAAAAGTTTTTAGATACGCTGAAGCTCCGCACGACTGGTGAATGTTCACAAAAGATCTGGATCAGTTTTGCCATTCTGTTTTTCATCATGGGCATTAATTTCTCGCGATTGGTAATGCCACTTTGGATTTTGTTAATAATCATTTTTGCAACTGTATCCTATTCAATATTCAGGCTGATTGGATCTGCATATTACCTGGTTGTTGGATGGAAAGAATTCATGGATAACACCAGAAGTAGGAAAGTTTTCTACTGGATATTGCTGGCACTGATTACGACATTAAATGTTTGTATTCTGGTTGCATTTTCGACAGGGATTTAAGGATGTTGCCCCATAAAATCTTTCCACAAAATTCACACCTAATGAGACTTAACTTTATAGATGAGTCTCATTTGTAGATAACCTGCCGGGAATGACTTCGAACCCAAATTATACGTTCAATGGAATCATAACTTGCTGACTTACAGCATACAGCTCTTTCAAAGGGTTCGATAATCTGTCCGTCAGGTCTACGATATGGGATTGCATTTCTTGCAGTCCTTTTTTTTTATGCCTTTCCTTTGATCTATCTCAAGATTTTGAAGGGTTCGACATTTAAGACATCACCCGCAGGAATCCCTTAATTCGACGATTTATTTGAATGAACCTTAAAAGAATCGAACATCGAATTGAATTTCCTAAATTGGAATAACACCTAACTCCATGAGGCCATAAATGAATAAGACAATTTTCATCTTTGTTATCTGCGGTGCACTTTTCAGTTGTTCGGTTAAAGACACAGAGACTTCAACGCCAACGAGTGCTCAAAATGAGCAATCAACATCAGCTAAGGCTGACGGTAATTTCAATTTGATTGACGATTTTGAAAAAAGCTCTGGCCTCTTTCGGAGGGACACGTTCGAATTGTATGACCAATCAGCGGAAGGAGGACAATTGGTTGCTTTGCATTCCAAGGACAAAGACTATTTGGTGTTTGACATTTGGTTATTCGGCGAGACTGGCAAAATCCACTCAATATATTGGACCGACAAAAAACTAAACTTCATACTGGTTAAAAGGGTGGACTACACTTATGATAGGCCGTTCTATGAGGACGGTTACAAAACGGAAGAGAAGACATCTTTTTATTCCTTTCTGAATAATTCCTTCATGGCTTATGACGCTGATAGACAAGAAATGAAGCACTCAAACACAAGCGATATGGAAAATAAACTACGGAGTTTTTTTACTGATGTGGCGAAGGGCGTTGAAATAGGAAAGTAATATTGATGACGCCTATCGTTCCGGCAGCGAACCCGACGGGAAGACTTCGAACCCTTTTCAAACCTTTAGCTAGTCATAACTTGTTGACTTACAGCATACAACTCTTTCAAAGGGTTCGATAATCTGTCCGTCAGGTCTACAACAACTAAATCGAAGTAAATGCCACTGAATTTTATATTTCGGTGGCTTTTCCATTTTATTCGGCGATGAAAACTTCTTAACAATCAACTCAACGTTCCTGTTAGGAAGTTCTTAAGTTTCTCAATTATCAATATTGGATAACCAGCCCAAAGTATAAAAATAGGTATTTGAAGAAACACAAATTCAAAAGCTCCGCCCCGCCAATCTCTGATGAGAATAAAGCAAATAATCGTTACTACAGAATGAACAATCAATATTGTTCCACCAAGTTTAAAGGTTTGCGGCAGTAGCAAGAGCAGGCCCCCAATTCCGAGGAACAAGGGCAACAACTTGATATATAGATGAGATATCTTTGCTTTGTTGTATACCAAAGTGGTTTCCGGTTTTACCATACCAACGTATGAATAAGAAATGGATGCGCCGGAACTTACCAAGATCAATATGACGCTTATTAGTTTCATCATGTTGTATAAAATTTACGCGCCAACAGCAAGTTGAATTTGCCTTTCCGTTTTCTTCATGTTCAGTTTATACATACTCTTATTCATTGCAAAGCGCCAGCTTAACGGAATGATTCTGGTCATTATTTTGTCCACAAGAGCCGCATCGAGGGCAAGATTGTATTTAAGCTGGGTTTTTTTTGACTCTACTATCTTGAAGAGTTTTCTGGCAACAACATCGGCTGTCGGCAGCAGTTTAGAACTGCCGGAACTTTCGCCTATGGCCTTTCGATGATCAAGGTAGGGTTTGTAGAATATTTGCCCTTCTTTCGGAAGTGCCTTCAAATTATCGTCTCCGTCCTCAGTTGCCTTGCCAAGCATTGGCGTCCTCGTGACGCCCGGTGAAGCGAGCACAACGTGGATATCCAACAATCCCAAATCGTAATACATAGATTCAGAAAGTCCTATTAGCCCGGCTTTTGAAGCATATTTGATTTCGAATAAACCAGAGTTATCGCAAATCATACGGAGCCATGGTGGGCCACAATTTGTCGAACTCCTCTGTGAACATCCGCACAGTGGTCGGGTCTTTTGTGACAATAATGTTCTCATGATTAAAACGCGCCGCCCCACGTGTCCAGTTATAACTGCCGGTAAGTACGCTATGCTGATCAACCACCATAAACTTGTGGTGCATGTGGTTCGGACTTGTATCCATGCGTAATTCAATTCCTTCGCGAGCAAGCTGGTTAATATCAGACCCCTTGTCGAACGACTTTTCGTTATCTGTGATCAAGCGAATCGATACACCTCTGCGATGGGCCGCAACAAGCGACTCGGTAATGAGGTCATCGCTGATCGTAAACACGCACACTAGTAGCTCTCTCCTGGCCTTGCTGACCTGGTTTGTAATGCAGTTACGGCATGTTTCACCCGGACTAAAGTAAGAATCCAGCTCCGGGAATGGAGTGCGTAAGGCAGCGGTCGTTCCCTTCACCCATTCCAACACGAATTGAAAATTTTCACTGTTGGCTTTCTGGCTGGCAAGTTCGAATACCTTGGTCCGAAGAAAGTTAATCTGGTTCTCATCAAGAGGTTGATCTGCAATCAGTTGTTTGAAATCTCGCTTCTCTTGCTTCGATAGAAAATCATCGGCAATACTCGCGTGAAGATTCTTAATAATCTGCTCCATATTTTTCTAAATAAGTAGGATATCGACTGAACTCTTTAATCAAGCGCTTGTGACGGGCTGGTACCCGAACAACCATTTCATTCGTTTCAAAAAGGACATTTTTTTCATGCTAAATCCATCACCAGCTTCAGCCACGGCGAAAGGATTTTTGTCCCCCTGCCAGCATGCGATTAGCATCTTCAGCTTGAAATCCCTGTAGGCTTCGCCGTTGGTCAGGTGAACATGTTTCCAAACCTCTTTCGCTTCTTTCATTTCGTCTTTACACTCGGCAAAATTCCCAAGGTTACGGTGAAGTTCAGCCCTCAACAACGGATCCTTCGAAGAAGTCATTTTCCCACGCTTCAGCAACCACTCTGCATTTGCAACGAAAATCTTCCGCAAATCTTCGTCAATTTCCTTTTCACGGCCAAGCCGGAATAGGTCATTGTACTTGGTAACTATCGCCCTTTTAATACTCTCCTCCAGGTCCTCACGTTTCCAAGCTATATCTATGTGTTTATTTCTCAGAGTAAGGTTAACGTGAGGGGCCAGCGCCTCAAAAACTGATACGTCTTCCAAAATGCCCGCGAGATCCCGTAATGAAACAAACTCAGCTCTTGGTGTACCTTTTGAATGCGTTGGCAAAAAAGTGTTGAGGAAATCTACAAGAAAAAAGCGGTGGCAATGCCCGCACCGCATTACCCTCTCGTACAGCGCAAAGTACGGATGCCACAAGGTCCCGTCCGACCACAAAATCCAGCCCTCTTCCGGTCGCTCTGAGGTTGGCGTTATCCGCGAATAGCCGTCACAAAACGGGCAACGAGCAAGCGTCAAAGGAAGGGCACAGTCCATACGATTCCAAACTTATAGAATTTTATGTAGTGGCTGAAGTTCTTTCAATTAGCATGCGATTGAATCCATACTATATACACTATCAACGCGTCTCCCTGCGGTCATTTCGCTTGTGCAAGAGTCGGATGGTAATTATTTTAACCAACTAATTGATCACTATGAAAATTTTGATTACCGCCGGTGTTGCATGCCTGATCATTATTGCGGGTTGCAAGAAGAAGCCCGAATGGACCGATCATAATTTTGTGGTGAACAAAACGCATGGCACGCACAGTCTCACGCTTGATGGTGAAGCAATTGCTCTGCCCGATTCGATTCTTGCGAAGGAGCTTGAAGAGGGTCCTCACAAGGTATCCGTCGATGGTACCGATTTCGAATTTACTATCGGTCGTGGGAAAAGGCTGTTTGTCAATCCTACCCTGGACACGATCATAAGGGAGGAGACATTCTATTCAATGAACACCGGCGGGTTGAGGACAGCGAAGCAAGATGACTTCTCCACTCCCTTTGATGTCGTCCATGTTGGTGGCTTCATGTATTATGGTCCTTACGAAATGATCACCAACGATCTCTTCATAGAAGGGTGGCATTTTCACGTCGGCAATGATAATCCAGGGATGATCAGTTCGGAAGATCCTGTATTCGAGAGCCTTGTTGACGGCTCCTATTTCAAGCTCTACTCGACAAGAGAATTCATGGAAACACATTCTCCTATGAATTATAGCGGAGAATGGATCGGGCCGTTCTTAAAGCAACACACAAAAAACGCTGCTACCGGCTATAGCCTGGAAGTAGAGGAATCCGGTTTTTTCTTCGTTAAGTCTGAATCGAAAAACGTAGAGGGCATAGTTGGCCGGCTGATGACGAATTCCCTCGGGGAACTTGAATTTCGGGACGTCTATATGTTAGACCCGATTAACGATGGCAAGGTTGTCGGGAGGATCGCTGTGCTCACCGACGTCGTGTTCACCGATGGCGGAATGCGTCAAAAAAAAGATGTTGAGATCGTGCTGACCGACGCCATGAACAAGCCAAAGATCAGAACGTTAAAGTAGAAATGTGTGTGAATATGGTTAGGGATTAAGGTTTTGGTTAAAGGCAAAATTGCATTTTTCGTATTTTGTTCTTCCAACCTCCTTCCTATGAAGTGCGCTGCTCTCCTGCCACCCATCTTATTCCTCTCGCTCGCCATCGGCGGATGTACAGACGGAACATCGCCGTCAAATCATAAAACCTGGAAACAATACGGCGGCAGCCCAGACCAGTCCAAATATTTTGTCACGAACAAGCTCACAAAAGAGAATGTAAGCAACATGAAGGTCGCCTGGGTATACCCTTCGGGCGACAGCCTGCTGTCGGTATTCAGTCCCATTGTCGTCGACACAATAATGTATGTGTTTGCAAAAAATAACTCGCTGATCGCACTACACGCCTTAACTGGAAAAGAGATATGGATACATGCCAACCTGCAGGGACTCAGTCGCAGGGGTGTCACTTATTGGGAAAGCAAAGACAGAAAGGACAAGCGTATCCTGTTCACCCTCGGCAATTCACTGCAGGCCATCGACCCGCTCACCGGAAGATCCATCACGACGTTCGGCATCAACGGCCACGTGGACCTGCGCGTAGGCCTCGACCGTCCGCCAACCTCCATCCGGAGAGTTCAATCTATGATGCCGGGCTTCATCTTCGAAGACCTGATCATTATGGGATCGGCACCGGGTGAAAATTATTTTTCGGCGCCAGGCTATGTTAGAGCTTACAATGTCATCACTGGCGAGCTGGTGTGGACATTTCATACCATCCCTCAACCCGGCGAATACGGTTATGACACCTGGCCCAAAGATGCTTACAAGTATATCGGCGCTGTCAACGTCTGGAGCGAGATCACCATCGATGAGAAAAGAGGGATCGCCTTTTTGCCCGTCAGCTCTCCCACGTATGATTATTATGGCGCTGATCGCGAAGGCGCCAACCTGTTTGGCAATAGCCTCGTCGCCGTAGATGCAAGAACAGGCAAGCGGCTCTGGCATTACCAGACGGTACACCATGACCTTTGGGACTACGACCTCGCCTCCGCTCCGCAGCTGATCACAGTTGCGCGTGAAGGAAAGAAGATCGATGCTGTGGCCATCGCCACCAAACATGGATTTGTGTTCGTGTTCAACCGCGAAACCGGCGAGCCCGTATTTCCTGTCGAGGAAAAACCTTTTCCCGCCAGTACGATGCCCGGCGAAAAATCCTGGCCTACACAACCAATATCGTCTCTTCCAACCTTCACACGTCACGAGGTAACGCGCGAGACTCTGAATCCATACTTTACTGATGATGTAAGAAAGCAATGGATCAAACGTATCGACTCGGCGAAGTCGGGACTGTACGTACCGCCTTCAGATCAATATTCAACGATCATGATGCCCGGTGCATTGGGCGGAGCAAACTTCGGCAATACCGCTGCGGATCCGGACAACGGTATGATGTTCATTCTCACGGAAGAATATGCTTCCATCTATCGGCTCAACAAAGTGAAACCACCAGGTGCAACGCTATCGAAAGACGAGATAAAGCGCGTCGAAGCATTGTATGCCACCACGTGTGCGGCCTGTCATGGAAAGGATATGAAAGGAGGAGCGGGCCCGTCACTGGTAAATGCCGGACAACGGATGTTCTTTTTTGAGTTTAAAGAGGTTATCGCCAATGGCAAGGGACAGATGCCGGGCTTTGTGCACATCGATGAGCAGACG
This sequence comes from Cyclobacteriaceae bacterium, assembly GCA_035656375.1. GTDB lineage: Bacteria > Bacteroidota > Bacteroidia > Cytophagales > Cyclobacteriaceae > ELB16-189. The sequence goes on from DASRSO010000186.1 coordinate 10,207, forward strand.
GTCGCGTCACTGTTCCGGTACCTCGGCGGAACGCCAAACAGGTTCAGCATCAAGCGAAGCGACCCGAATAAGAGACCCGCAGGTCCGGTGGTTGCATCCGGCGGTGCCGTTATACCTTCAGATGAAAAGAAAGAACCACCAATGGCCGATTACCCTGAAGGTGTCGCGCATCCCACCGACCGATACACAACAGACTACGGCCTCGAATGGCCAAATCTTTCGATGCCGCCGTGGTCATCGATCGTCGCATACGACCTGAACACCGGCACGATCAAATGGAGAAAACCTGTGGGTGAAGATGCCGTGGCAATTTCAAAGGGAGACAAAAATGCCGGCGCAGGCGGAGGCACGTTGCGAAAAGGGATAATTGTTACTTCTTCGGGGATCGTGTTCGCCACCGCCAAAGGAGGAAAACTCTATGCCTTCGATAGTGCAGACGGAACGGTGTTGTGGGAAACCACCCTGAGCTTTGAGACCAACGGTCAACCCGCAATGTTTGAAATTGACGGGAAACAGTTTCTCGTGGTTAACGCCTCCAGCGATTTCACCGATGACTCTATTGATCATTCGAAGGAGCCGGGAGCGATGCCCAGAGGTTATGTCGTATATTCACTTCCGGAGAACTGATCCATTAAACGAGAACTTATGAAACGGTCATTGTTATTCCTGCTTGTGGCTGCAGCAATTTCCGCATCAGCACAGTCAACCACCGAACGCATCGTAAGGAACGACGCGTCGAAGTATAAAATGCTTAAGTCGGTACATGCTGGCGCCGGAGAAATGGGATTCACGCAGCTCATCGGCCGCGACGATCTGTCGACAAACTTTCTTTACCTGCACGCCGGGACAATCAACGCGAAGGGCGGCATCGGGCATCACTTCCACCATGGTATTGAAGAAATGTATGTATTGCTTAGCGGCGAAGCGCAATTCACTGTCAACGGTCGCACGTCTGTGTTAAAGGCACCCGTTATTGTTCCGTGCAAGCTGGGAGATGCGCATGCTATTTATAATCATACGGGCGAACCGGTGAAATGGCTCAACTTCGCCGTATCACGCACGAAAGGCCAGGGAGATGCTTTCGACCTCGGCGACAACCGCGTTGGCACAACAATCGATAAGGTGCCGGTATTTGTATACAGCGAGCTTAAAAAAGAAAAATTGCAAAGTGAAAAGCATCCTTATACGTCGAACGGGGTGTTGTACCGCCGCGCATTGAGCCCCGAAGTCTTTGGCACCAACTGGAACTACGTCGATCACATGAGCATCCCGCCAGGCAAAACAACAGGACCGCATTCCCTGGGTGGCACGGAAGAAGTGTATTATGTGATCAAAGGGTCCGGAAATTTTCTTGTGAACGGTTTATCGAAACAGGTTGCAAAAGATGACGCGTTCACCGCGTTGCTAGGGGAAACTGTAGAACTTAGCAACAACGGCAGCGAAGATCTTGAAGTGCTCATCATCGGCGTTGCTGTTTCAAAAGGACAGGGCTCCGAAAACACAAAGGCGATGGTCCTGCAAATGGATTTTGTTGTGCCCACAGAAAATGCCGAGGCTTTCGAGAAAATGTATCATTCCATTTATGTGCCGGCCATGACTGTACAACAAGGATACCTCGGATCAAAGCTGCTTCGACTATTCTCCGAAGATGTTGCCAAAACGATCCAGGCCGAACCGACGCTATTTAACTATTCGATACAGATATCATTCGACACAGAGGAGAACCGCCGCAAGTGGGTGGCCAGCGACCAGCACCAGATTGCGTGGCCCGCTGCTTCAAAGCTGGCGAAGGAGTTTAAGTGGAGGGGGTATGATTTAGTTGGGGATGATGTTCGGAAGAAGTGATAAGCGCGACTGTCAACGGTAACTGAAATCTATTCATCAAAAAATACCTGAGCAATGAACACGACGACGCGGCGATCATGGTTAAAAAAAATTTCCGTCGGCATGGCGGGATTGTTGGCGGTTGAACAGAGGGTTATCGCGAAAGACCAATCCAATATTCCGATCAACGACAGCCTGGCGCTGGTCGGTCCGAATGATCCGATGAAGATCACCAAAATAGAGATCATTCCGGTGCATTCGTGTCGCACGATCTTCGTGAAGATGCACACTGACGCAGGTATCATCGGCATTGGTGAAGGCACGGTGGAAGGCAGGATACCCACGACCATGGCTGCCATCCAGGAGTTGGAAAAATACCTCATTGGAAAAGATCCACGGCTCGTCGCGCATCATTGGCAGGCGATGTACCGCCATGCTTTTTATCGCGGTGGTATCATCCTCACCAGCGCACTGTCGGCAGTAGACATTGCCATGTGGGACATTAAAGGCAAGGCCCTCGGTGTGCCTGTGTACGAGTTGCTCGGCGGGCTCACACGAAATAAACTTCGTTGCTACGGACAGGCAGGAACTCCGGAGGGCGCCAGGCAAGTTCTGTCAGAAGGCTATCAATCAATGAAAGTTGGCATTACTTCCGCCCGAGGTCGTAACTCGCGCTTCGTGGAGAACCCGGACTTTATCCAGGCCGTTGTCGAAAATATTAAAGGTATCCGCGATGTTATAGGTCCCAAAGTAGATATGGGCATTGAATTGCATGGCGACCATCAGCCGCAGACGTCCATGCTGCTGATCAAAGCACTGGAGCCTTTCCAGCCGTGGTTCTTCGAGGAACCTATTCAGTTTCAAAATCTCCCGCTCATGGCCGAGATGGCGAAGAAAACACATATACCATTTGCAACCGGCGAACGCATGGTAACGAAATGGCAGTTCCGCGATCTGCTGACATCGGGCGCAGCCTCACTCCTGCAACCTGATGTCACACACTGCGGTGGCATCACTGAATTGAAAGCGATTGCGACTCTTGCCGAAGCGTATTACGCCGGAATGTTACCGCACGCAAAAGAAGGCATTGTAGGCGCAGTTGCCTCCATGCACGTTGCTGCATCAATCCCGAACTTCGTTGCGCATGAGCTGCCAAGTCTTCAGGCAGTGCCCAAAGAAAATAAAGTCGAGCGCAGTTACCTTGGCAAGAGCTATATCACGAAGCCGCTTGTCATGACCCAGGGCGACATAGATATCAAAGATAACATCAGTCGTCCCGGCCTTGGTATCCAGCTCGACGAGCATTTGATCGATAATGAACGCGGAATACCCGAATGGGAATTTCCAGAGATGTGGGATGAGGATGGAGCGGTTCATGACCATTAACTATATAGTTTCGTTTTCCGCCGGGAAGAGGTCGAACCGCTCTACACCAGATTGCTTTAAAGTACCGTTTTGTTAGCCAGGTCGATTGACATAAACACGGCTGACACAGGGCAAACCGAACTGAATTCCGAAGATGCTTTGATCTCTTTCGGCGCGCTGTCTCGCGCCACTTTTCTGAATCCTAACTTTTCGAAAAAAACCGGGGCAGTTTCTGTGAGTAACGAGACGCTCCATAGTGATTTGCATCTTGCTCTCTCAATAAGATCCTTTGCGATTTCAACACCATAATGTTTTTCTCTAAGGTGCTCCGCAACTGCAAGTGATCGCAATAGTGCATGATCGCCGTGATATTCAAGACCACCGCAGCCAACTAAAGTGCCACCGAGATAATATAGAAAGAACTGGTTTCCGTCCAGGCATATATCTTCGAATGGCAGTTTATTTAATTTCAAGAAGGCCTTCAAATCGCGCAATTCTTGTTCACCACTCACCGGCAGACTGGTCATTGATAATTTTTCTTTGCCAGTTTGAAACATATATCGTAATATTACGATTAAATACGACATGGGGCTAACAAAGACCGAAGAATTTACGAAAGCACAGAATGAGCTGGCGGTACTGGCAAAGGCGCTGGGACATCCTGCACGTATTGCCATTCTCCAGTTTTTGGTAAAAAGTAAGTCATGCGTGTGCGGGGATATTGTTGACGAGCTTCCGTTGTCACAGTCCACTGTATCTCAACATCTCAAGGAGTTGAAGAACTCAGGGTTGATCAAAGGAGATATTGATGGCCCTACTGTATGTTATTGTATTGACGAAAAAGCCTGGAACAAAGCAAAGAAGCTGATCGGTGATCTCTTCGAAAGCTATGAAGGGCCAGGCTGCTGTTAACGAATATTTTTTTAACTACACCTATCGCAATATTACGATTATGGAAACACCAGAACAATTAAAGGAGATTGTAAAAGAGAAATACACTCAGATCGCTGAGCAGTCGAAGGACATGAATGCTACGAGCTGCTGCGGCGCTTCATGCGGATGTGGGCCTGCCGATTTTGTAGTAATGGCAGATGATTATAGCAATCTGAAAGGTTATGTGTCAGATGCTGATCTCGGTTTAGGCTGTGGCTTGCCTACTGAATTCGCTATGATCAAAGAAGGCGATACAGTTGTCGACCTTGGCTCCGGTGCTGGAAACGATGCGTTTGTGGCGAGGTCGGTTACCGGTGAAAAGGGAAAAGTTATCGGAATCGATATGACCGAACGGATGGTTGAAAAGGCTCGCGAGAATGCAAAGAAGCTCAACTATTCAAATGTTGAATTCCGTTTAGGTGACATCGAGAATATTCCTATGGCTTCGAACATCGCAGACGTAGTTGTAAGTAACTGCGTTCTCAATCTTGTTCCCGATAAGAAGCAAGCATTCGCTGAAACATTTCGAATTCTTAAGAAGGGAGGACATTTCAGTGTATCAGATATAGTGCTGATTGGGAATCTGCCAGAAGGTTTGCGTAAAAGTGCCGAGATGTATGCCGGCTGTGTTTCCGGCGCAATCGACAAAAATGAATATCTGGAAACAATACGCCTTACCGGCTTCGTTAACATCAAAATTCAAAAAGAAAAGAATGTCACTCTTCCCGATGACATACTCAATCAATTCCTGAGCGCAGAGGAAATCGTTGACTACAAGAACGAGAAAATGGGAATTGTAAGCATCACAGTTTATGCAGAAAAGCCGGATGCGTGTTGCGGCCCTGGATGTTGCAATTAATGATTCCCCAGGGGTTGCCGGGATCAATTCTCGCTGCCGTCTCGTCGGGATTTAATGAAAACTTAAGTCTAAAAATACATGCTTAGGACATCACCATCAGCCGAATTCTTTCACAGCGAACTTCTTGGCTACGTCATGAAGATCGTAAAGAACAAGCCACTTTCTGAGGACATTGTGCAGGATGTGTTTGTGAAGGTCCAAACTAAGTCGCAGCAGCTTCGGGATGAAGAAAAAGTCAAAGGATGGATTTATCAGATAACACGTAACACCATCATTGATCATTACAGACATGAATCGAAAGAAGTAAGTTGGTCAGGAATTGATTGGCTCGAGGGTGAACAATTTAATTACAACGAATGTGTTGCACGATATATCGGCACGTTGCTTCCACAACTTCCAGAGCTTTATCGGGAGGCATTGAAACTAACTGAGTTGGAAAATCTTTCGCAGGTAGAGGTAGCAGAACGTCTCGGAATTTCATATTCAGGGGCAAAATCCCGCATTCAGAGGGGCCGCCAATGGCTGAAGTCAGAGATAGAAAGAACGCTATTTGTGGAAACTGACTCCTATGGAAACATAGTCACCTGTAAGAACAAGCTTCCCTGCTGTTAAAATCTTTGCGTCTTTTTTGCGCTCCTCGCGTCATGGCGAAAAACACGATGAAAAATCTTTCATTTAGCATTTTATTAACAATTGCTGTTTTAAGTGCATCGGCTCAGACGTGGTCACCCGCTCCAGTAGGTGATCACTATAAAGCTCTTCAACAATTCAGTGGCAAGCCATCGCCAGAACGCGCGTGGATGGATACAATAAAGTATCCGCCCGGCGAATACAGTAATTCTATCGTTTACACGCTTGTCAAACCGTACTATTTGTCAGACAACCAGGTAAAAGCTTTGTCCGAAAGCGTGATGTTCCCCGCAAATAGCTCGGATCAAACAAGGAAAGAATTAGACCACATGCTTGAGATTGAGTCCAGGCGAACTCCGGAACAAATCAAACGGGTTGAATACCTTGCAAACATTGGCTATTGGCCGACAGCCGATTTGTTAACTAATCACTTACAGTACAAGCAAAATCTCAAGGATCTTTTCTTTGAAGGTCGTGAGTTGATCGGGGAAAGGATTACTGCAGAGAATTTACCAAAGACGGCGATACTTTTAAAAGGTGTGATGAGGGATATGCGCATCATGGAATTTACTATTAAGTATAAGTTGTTGCGTGTTCGGCCTTATCATTTGGAGCCAAAGCTTCATGCGTTAGCAAAGATCAATTCGCCATCGTTCGCAAGCGGCCATACGCTTTGGGCTTTCACACAGGCATTCACATGGAGTTTGGTTATTCCTGAAAAGGAGAAAGAGTTTATTGCCCTCGCCGAAGAGATCAGGCGATCAAGGGAAATTATGGGAATACATTTTCCCAGCGACAACGAAGCGGCACGGCAAGTAGCGGCTCAAATGATCCAATGCTATCTGCAAAACACACAGTTCCAGAATGACCTAAAGGCTGCCCGGGAAGAGTGGAAAAAGGTCGGAGCGAGCCTTCAAAAGAAATAGTAGAGTCAGCTTACTTAGTCCTGGAATAAGGGGTTTTCAAACCCCTTTTCTTACACGCAGCACCAAATCTTACAACTGCGCTCCACCTGTTTTTCCGTCATTAGACCTTGTGTAAAACAACGAAACCGTGCCGCATGCAAACGGCTTACACTCCACAATTTTTAATGCTAAGTCGCTTTTCAACGGATTGAATGTTTGTTGCCCATTACCTAATGCGGCGGGGTTAGCCAGTATATAATATTCATCAACCAGATCATGTTGTATCAATGATGATACAAATGAATCGCCACCGTATACGATGATATTCTTACCCCTTCTATTTTTCAACTCTTTTATTCCGTCCGCTAAATCACCGCTTATAATCATCGTATTGCTCCACTTACTCTCCTTGAGTGTATTTGAAAAAATGGCATTTTGAATTTCCGCGAACCGTCTTCCAAGTTTATGCTCTCCGTCATCAGGATTGTCTGCCACATCAGTCCAATACGGAATAAAACCTTCCGCGGTTTTTCTCCCGTGCAGAATGCAATCGACGTCAACAAGATTGTCAATACTAAACTGTGACATTCCACTGTCCCATTTGTTATCGAGCAAAATGTTCATTTGTAACTTTAGCTTTCTCATATCATAAGGTTTTTACAAATGTATTCGGGCTATCTCTTAGTCATGGTCGGTTATTACGTCAATAAAAGGGTTATTTGCGACATCCCCGATAAACCCGTTTAGACTACACAATTCCTCAATCCGGCAAAAGTCAGAAAATGTTCATGATAGATCTTTGATCCTATCAAAACTGAAATACGATGAACAGAAAATTAGGAACAAACGGCCCATCGGTATCTGCTATCGGCCTGGGCTGCATGGGAATGTCGGGAGCTTATGGAAAGAGCGACGAGAAAGAATCTATCGCAACCATAGAAAGGGCCATTGACCTCGGGCACAATTTCCTTGACACAGCCGATTACTATCTTGCCGGTCACAACGAATTACTTATCTCGAAAGCAATACAGGGAAAAAGAGAGAGTGCATTCCTGTCAGTGAAAACAGGAATGATGGCATCTCCCTCAGGTCTCGGACCAGTGAATGGACATCCCGATTATATACGTCATGCCGTAATGCATAGCCTGCAGCGTTTGAAAGTAGATTACATTGATCTATACACGCAAGCCAGGATAGATCCGGGCGTGCCGGTTGAGGAAACAATAGGCGCGCTGGCCGAACTTGTTGCGAAAGGGATCGTTCGCTACATTGGCCTATCGGAAGCGTCGGCAGAATCAATTCGCAAAGCAGCGAAAGTACACACGATCACCGCGCTTCAGATCGAATACTCACTTTGGACGCGCGACATCGAAACTGAAGTTATGCCAACTATTCGTGAACTGGGAATCGGCCTGGTTGCATACGCACCGTTAAGTCGCGGTTTTCTAAGCGGTGAGTTCAAGAAGCCTGAAGACATCAAGGACAACCGGGCATATATGCCACGCTACCAGGGAGACAACTTCTATAGGAATCTGGAGCTTGTCGAAAAGATAAAGGCGATGGCAGTTACAAAAGGTTGTTCTGCGTCGCAACTGGCGATCGCGTGGGTATTAGCTCAAGGAGAGGATGTAATCACGATCCCCGGCACAAAACGCATAAAATACCTTGAAGAAAATATTGCTTCCGGGAACGTTCAGCTTACGAAAGAAGATATACAAAGCATCAACGCAGCTATGCCTGCGGGAATCGTTTCCGGTACACGATATCCTGAAAGATTCATGAATGCATTGAATCGTTAAATACTATGAAGAAGAACGAAGGAAACGGAGCGCCACATCGTTTTGAATCATTGTCTGAAGTGCATCGCGTTTTAGGCCTGCCCCTACCATTGCATCCATTGATCAGCCTGATTGAAATTAAGGACACAGAAGTGGATGTGACAAAGTTACCCGCATCGTTCGTCTACAATTTTTATAAGATCTCGTTGAAGTTCAATCTCCGGGGCAAGATAAAGTACGGCCAGGGCTATTACGATTTCGCCGAAGGTGGGTTATTTTTCAGGGGACCCAATCAGGTCTCTGCTGGCAACGATCACAATGGGGATCATACGGGTTTTACGATGATCATACATCCGGACTTCTTTTTGAATTACCCGTTGGCAAAAAAAATAAAACACTACGGATTCTTTTCTTACTCTGTAAATGAAGCATTGCACCTGTCGGAGAAAGAAAAGGCAACTATCGTGACCATTTTCAAGAACATCGACGAGGAGCTTCAAGACAGGATCGACGACTTTAGTCATGACGTCATCATTTCACAAATTGAGACGTTGCTTAACTATAGCAATCGATTCTATAAACGACAGTTTATCACTCGCAAGGCAATAAACCACACTCTCCTTGAACGTTTGGAGCAGATCCTCGATGAGTATTTCGATAGCCAGGCATTGATGGAACGCGGACTTCCAACGGTTCAATACCTGGCCGATACTTTGAACCTTTCACCAGGCTATTTGAGCGATATGTTGCGTAGTCTCACCGGGCAAAGTGCGCAACATCATATACACGATAAACTCATTGAGAAAGCGAAGGAGCAGATTTCTACCACCAGTTTAACGATCAGCGAAATTGCTTATGGACTGGGTTTCGAACATCTTTCCTCATTCAATAAACTATTTAAGGCGAGAACGAATCTTTCTCCTCTGGAATTCAGAAGATCGTTTAACTGACTATTTTTATGCCTCACCCATTTTAAATGAAAACACTAAAAGCCGAAGGTCACGAGATCGTACTTGCTAAAGCAGGCGCCGTATTGGAACCACAAGGATACAAACTGAGAAAAGGTGGCACCAGGTACGACAAGGACGGGCCCGAAATAAGCACCAGCGTCCAGTTCTATTTCAAGAGGTCGTCGAATTATGAAGGTTTTTCCAAAATGACAATAACCTTCCATAAAGTCGAAGAGATCATTGCCAAAGTGGGGCTACCAGATCGTGTCGATCTGCATAAAGCGCAAAACAGAAGGCTACTGAGAACACTACAGGACAGGAGTGCCGTGTTGGAGTACGATGAAGGAACCGGCCCCGAATCAACAAGAGTTGAGACAATAGAAGACTTCGAACAATGGGGTAATGCTATCGCTAAATATCTGCAAACCGACGGCAGAAACTTCGTGGAAAAATATGATAACCTGCCCGCCGTACTAAGAGAAATGGACAGGTTCACATCCGAGGGAAAAAAATGGTTTAAGGGATTGATTGGTGGGGGCGCAGAGTATTTCTTCAGGGGACTGATCATCTCCAAATTGTGCAACGATCCCAATTACCAAGACAAAGTCAGACTTGGCGATACTTCATTCGCACCAAACGTTGGCGAGGAGTGGGCAAGTTATTACGAGAAATATAAAGAAGCGTTGAGCTCGTTGCGTTGATATAACGTTAACTCTCCCCTACTCGCACTTCAGTGTCTTCGCCGGGTTCACTCTTATTGCTTTCATCGTATGATAGCTGATGGTGAGAAGTACTACTACCAATCCAGACAAAACACTAACGGCAAATAGTCCCCATCCGATCTCGATCCTGAACTGAAAACTATTCAGCCATTCGTTCATTACATAGCGGGCGGGCAATGCTGCAACTATAAATGCTGTTACACCAAGCCAGAAATATTGCTTGTTCAATAAGATAAGCAGGTCGCTCGCGCCCGACCCCAGCACCTTACGGATGCCGATCTCCTTTGTCCGGTTCAGCACGTTTGTACCGGCGAGACCAAATAATCCCAGGCACGAAATTATTATCGCAAAACCCGTCGTCAGCCCCATCAACTTCATCCATCGCACATACGACTTATATTGCTGCGCGACAGTCTCGTCAAGGAAAGTGTACTCAAATGGTTTACCCGGGGCTAATTCCCGGTACGTACTTTCCAGTCGTTTGAGGGTAGAGGGAATATCGGTGGCTGAAACCTTGACAAGAATGTACTGGTAGTTTCCAAAAGTCTTATCCATCGTGAGGAACATCGGCCCGATCGACCTTTCGAGTGAAAGGAAGTGATGATCTTTGACCACCCCGATCACCTTGTCGCCCAATCCTTCTTCGAAATGCCAGTTCAGGTGCTCGTTCAATGGGTCGGTCCATTTCATTTCACGCACGAGTGTCTCGTTAACGATGATTGCGTCCGTGACGTCTGCGGGATTGGATGGATTAAAATTCCTTCCGGCAACAATCGGTATTTGTAGAGTCGATATGTAGCCGGGATCAACTATATACCCCGAAGCCACTTTAGGTTGACCGTTATCCTGGAAGCCCAGGGTAAGGGTACCTTGTGTAAAAGGTATGGACGAACCCGCAACGGACACGACCGATGGATCATTCTCTGTACTGGCGCGAAACATCTCGACTAGTCGATCACTTTTTTCGCCAGAGCGTTCCTGTGTCGGAAAATACAAAACCTCGTGCTGGTTGTAACCGAGATCTTTTGACGTGATGAATTCCATTTGCTGATACATGACAATCGAACTCATGATAAGAAAAGCTGAGATTGCAAACTGCAATACAACCAACGGCCTCGCAAACCAGGCACTCACACGTGAATTGAAGTTGCCCTTCAACACCAGTGCAGGCTTTAATGCAGATAAGTAAAACGCAGGATAAGATCCCGCCAGCAGGCCAACAAGAAATGTCAGGGCCAAAGCAATTAAGGTAAAGTCTGTAAAATTTGTCAGCGAGATAACAAGCTCCCTTTCCGTGAATGAATTCAGTGACGGCAAGAACAGAACCACAAGGAGTACAGCAACTACCGTTGATATCGCAGTGAGTATTATCGACTCCATACCAAACTGAACGGCCAACTGGCTAGCCGCCGCGCCGGATATCTTGCGCACACCCACTTCCGTCTTACGCGTCGACAAACTTGTTAATGCAAGGGAGATATAATTTATGCAGGCTATTACAAGAATGAGTAGTGCTATTCCACCGAGTATCCATGAATACTTCGGATCACTGGACTTTTCCCATTTCACTTTACTGTTAAAATGAAGATCCGGAAGGCGGAGCATAGACATTTCCTCCATCTCAAATTCAGCCGGGATCTTTTCACGTTCTCTAAACTGTTTTACGGCATCGCCAGTGTATTTCTTGTTTAGCTTATTCAGGTTATCCTCGAACGATGCGATGTCGGTACCTTCCTGGAGCTGAACAAAAGTTGGATAGGAATGACTATCCCAATCCCGTCGGAACCACGGCACTGCATCTATAGGAATCAGTATATCGTACGAGATACTTGAATTGGCCGGGGGTGTAGCAATCACCGCTGCAACGGTGTATGATCTCTCTTCAGCGAGGTCGAGCGTTACAGTTTTTCCAATGGGGTCCTCTGTTCCAAAATATTTTTCGGCAATCTTCGGAGTAATGACGATGTCGTTTTTCCCGGCAAACAGTTTGTCGCGACTGCCGGCAAGTAGCTCGAATGAAAACATTTTGAAGAATCCGCTATCAACACCTGTTAGTTTTTCACTGAAGACTTTATCCCGATATCGAAACAAACCATTTGCAGGGTTTACATATCTCGTCATGGCCTGGACCGCGGGCAACTCCTCGAGCATCACCTCCCCTAGCTTTCCATTCTGCTCGACCGTTTCCCCGAATGGCTCGGTCTCGCCATTCTTAAACCGCATGTACTCAAACCTTTTATTAATGACCAGGTAAATGTTCTCCTTATTGCGGTGGAATTGATCGAAGCTTTTCTCGTCCTGGATAAAAAGATAGACGCACAAGCTAAATGCGATACCGATGCTCAGACCTACAGAATTGACTATTGAATAGAGCTTTCGCTTGCTGATGTTGCGAATAGCGATTTTGATGTAGTTGTGGATCATAGCTTAGGAGGTTTGCAGTGAAGTTAACATACATTGGCATCATTTCCCTCGGGGAAAGGATACCGTTAGTTGACAAGTCACAAACCTCCTTTTCGTCACATTTATTTGTGACTTTTTTTCTTACTCTTTATCCATCACATCCACCCACCCTGGTTTTCCACTCATCTTCATCTTATCCTTCCCATTTTCGGAATAAAAGGCCACCTGGAACCAGTCGTCTCCCAAAAACAGGCTTTGGCTGATCGGCTTGAGACGAAACGTGCGACCTATAAAATCATCGAGGTATAAAGCATCATCCTTTAAGTAGACCTTAAAACGACCATAGCTGCCTTCGTATTTACCAAGTACTGTTGTAGTCAGGTCCTGTCCGTAGTTTTCGTGAGCATTCAAGGCATCAATGCACCATTGGGCGACATTTTTATCGTTTTCGGATTTCGCTGTGGCAAGTTGCGCCCGGAAAAATACCTCCTGTGCCTTTTTCAAAGCTTCGTCAGCTGCAACGGGTACGTCGGGGCGAACGCCAGTTCCCTCCCAATCTGTTTTAGTGATGTGGTTGATCGAGCGCGCAAATGGAATGTCGATCACAATATCCTGGCCTACATACACGGGCCCGGTTGGATGAGCACCGCCTCCAGTGGTATCACCAACAATTACAGCACGTTTGTTTGTCTGCATCGCGTAAGTAAAGTCTTCGGCTGCCGAGAAGGTGCGTTTGCTTGTAAGAATATAAACAGGCATCGACAACTTCATATTTTCTGCATCAGCAGGGTCGGCCCAAAACTCCATTGTCTTGTCGGCGCGACGATCATAAATATCGTTGAGACGTGTGCGTTCTTTGTAAAAGAAACTGCAAATGTATTTCACCATCCAGGGGCTACCTCCGCCATTGCCACGCACATCAATAATTAATGCATTCGTATTGGAGACAAAACGAAACGCAGAGACGATCGTTGGTTTGGATGCTTCCACCATCCCACTGAAACCGTTAAATCGTACGTAGCCAATGTTTCCATTAAGGATCTCGCTTGTTCTGAAACCGAAGTTATTGTACTTCTCGCTTCTTAAAGCGACCGTATCGATCTCAGTGTTCTGTCGTATTGGCGGTGGCACTTTGGGAAACCGGGGATCATAGTGAAGACGAAGATGTCCATCGTGATGTACACTTTGGATATCACCTTCGATCTTTGCGGCGAGCGCTTTCGGGTCTTTGATATTTTTATACGCACCTTTCTTCAACTGTTGTTTTAAATAGTCGCTCATGATCTTCGACTTTTCGGGAAAGATGTAGGTTTTGAACAACGCCCGGTCGAGGCTGTCGATGAGAACTTTGACATTAATGGGTTTGGGAGACTGGGCGAATGAGGTGGCGGTAAGGATCAGGGCGACTGCCAGTCCGAAGATTGTTTTGTGAAGCATAAAGGAGATGAATACAAAAGTGCGACCAACGGGTGAATACATGATTCAGGGTACTGCGAGTGGGGATGTGTGTACGGCATCGATAACATAATGTTCGCAAACGGACGGCGGCGCATTCGGGCATTTCATTAAATTCGTAATGCATCGCGCAAGCAATCCGGAAAATTGATCTCTAATGACCGCTACCTTCGAGAGGTATAAAATTGACATTATCAACGAGCCAGACTATCGATTGAACTCGACGGATAATTTATTCAACTATACAACCATTTATTTCGACAAAGCTGAAAGTAAGCCTACCTCAAAGCACGGCATAAGGGTTACTCAAAACGGGAAAGAGCTCGGCAGCGCACTGGTCTGCGAAACGGGAGGCGCCACCAATATCTTGCCAGGCGTCACCCCCGTGCTCCTTCGCACAAACATGACAACTTAGTATTGTGAAATTATGCAAACCGGAGAAACAAACCTTGCCACAATTCTCAAATCCCTCTCGCCATTTCTCAATCCCGGCTCGTACGTTTTCTGTCCCCTCCCCCCCGATCGCGAGATCGATAACAAAGACATCCTCTGTTCGTTTCGCGAAAGCGAAGGCACTTGCGTGATCGTTACAAAAGAAACAGCCGACCGGCTCAATATGGAATACACCGTGGTCATGTCCTGGATCACCCTAACCGTCCACTCATCCCTCGAAGCGGTCGGCCTCACCGCCGCCTTCTCAAAAGCCCTCACCAACGCGAACGTGAGTTGCAACGTGGTTGCTGCCCTGAATCACGACCATATTTTCGTCCCCGAAAAGGACGCCCCAAAAGCCATGACGGTTCTCGCACAATTGTCATAATATTCCTGCTTTTAGAAAATAAGATTTCCTACATTTAGAAAATATGAAAAAGTTCTACCTGGGAGAATTCGAGGAGATCGTCCTCCTCGCCATAGCGATCCTGCATAAATCAGCATATGGCGTCGGCATCAAAGAAGAGATAGAAACGCAGCTCGATCGCGAAGTAAGCATGGGTGCCCTTCACGCCGCATTGTTACGTCTCGAAGAGAAAGGGTACATCCGCTCCTCAACCGGCGAAGCCACCGAAGAGCGCGCGGGACGACCTCGAAATTATTACGAGATCACTGCACTCGGAAAAAAGGCTATCACGCACGCTAAAGAAGCCCGCGAGAAAATGTGGAAAGCAATTCCAAAAATCGTTTTGGAGCTAAGGGGAATCTGATCATGAAAAATTTGCCACCACAACTGCTGGTAAATTTTTTCAGATGGTACTGCCATCCAAAACTCGTCAATCACATCGAAGGCGACCTCATCGAAGTCTATCGAAAGCGCGTGGCAAAGTCATCGAAACGGCGAGCAGACTTCAGGTTCTTTATCGACATTCTCGTGCTGTTCAGGCCAGGAATAATTCGATCATTCAGATCAAAAAATTTAAACCGATACGGTATGTTCAAAAATTACTTTAAGATGACCTTCCGCGTATTCAACCGGGAGCGTCTCTACAGCGTCATCAACGTGTCTGGCCTGGCGGTCGGATTTTCCTGTTGCCTGCTGATCTACCTTTTCATCGCCGATGAACTGAGCTACGACAAGTTCCATGTGAACGGCGATCGCATCTATCGACTTTCCGCCGCTTACATGCGACAAGGGCAATGGGAACCTTATGCATCCAACGCATGGAAGACTGCCGAGCTCGTAAAAACGAACTACAGTGAAGTTGAGCTGTTGACCAGGATCAGTCCCGACGGTAACACACTCTTCGAATACCAGGACAAGCGCATCGTAGAGAACTCGTTTGCGTGGGTGGATGATACGTTCTTCAGCATGTTCAACTTCCCGCTCATTCAAGGCAACCCTGCCGAAGCACTGAAAGGTCCAAATAAGGTCGTCATCTCGAAGTCGACGGCCGCCAAATATTTTGGTACCGACGACGCAATTGGCAAAGTGCTCAGGCTTAGCGACTACCCCATCGACGTACAGGTTAGTGGCGTAATGAACGACATGCCCACAAACTCACATTTTCATTTCGATCTGTTGATATCTGGAGAAACGCTCCGCCAGGTCACAGATCCCGGGCTGTTTACAAACGTCGGCTGGGATTCACAATATGTCTATATACGACTGAACACAGGGTCGGACGCGGCGAGGATGGAAGCAACGTTCCCGGATTTCGTCAACAAAAATCTCGACTTCTGGAAATCAACAACATTCAAATTGTTCTTGCAGCCCCTGGAGTCGATTCACCTTCAGTCGGCCATTGGCAACGAACTTGAAGCGAATGGAAGTCTTTCGCGTATTTATACGTTCACTGTCATCGCCATCTTCGTTCTTGTAATTGCCTGCGTCAACTACATGAATCTTACCACCGCAAGATCGTTGCGAAGGGCTAAAGAGGTTGGCATGCGCAAAGTTATCGGCGCAAAGAAAGGCGACCTGCTCGGTCAGTTCCTGCTGGAGTCGTTCGTAATGACGACGATCGCTACATTACTTGCCGTGCTCATCTGTTTGGTTCTGTTGCCAGTCTTCAACGAGTTCGCCGGAAAGCAGATCCCCCGAAACATACTCTTGAGCCCACAGGTTTTGACAGGACTGCTTGTGTCGTTGCTTGCTATCGCATTGGTCTCCGGACTGTACCCGGCTCTAATGTTGTCATCATTCAAACCATTGAACAGTATGAAGATGAGTGCTGGTACGGGAGGCAAAACAAACTTGTTGTTTCGAAAAGGACTGGTGCTCCTGCAATTCATGATATCGATCGGGTTGATCGCAGCGTCGGCAATCGTCTACAACCAGTGGAACTTCATGAAGAATAAAGATCTCGGGATCAATGACGATGCAATCCTGGTGGTTCCGCTGCAGACGATGGATCGGGCGAAGATCAACACGTTTACCTCCGAACTGCTTACGGAGCCGTCGATTGCCAGGGCCGGGTATACGAACATGCGCCTGCCGGGATGGATTGGTAACAGTACCGATTACCGGGCACAAGATGTAAACCCCGACGACGAGGTGAACAAGTCGATGAAGATCGTTCGGATCGATTACGACTTTCTCTCTACGGTCGAAGCACAAATTGTCGAAGGCAGAAATTTCTCCAGGGACTTTCCGGCCGACACGATCTCGTCGATCATCCTCAATGAATCGGCCGTGGAACAACTACGATGGAAAGAGGGCGCAGGTAAATGGATGGAGTTTCGAAACCAGCGTTTCAATGTAGTTGGTGTGGTTAAAGACTTTCATTTCGAGTCGCTTCACCGCAAGATCCCTCCAACAATCTTTATATTTTCACCACGCGCATTCAACTTCGCCTACGTTAAGGTCGGGAACAACAATGTGCAGAGTTCGCTTTCACATATCGAGAAAGTGTATTCGAAGTATGTAACGAATCGCGACTTCTCTTTCACTTTCCTCGACGAAGACATACAAAAGCAATATGCTGCCGAACAAAAATTCTCCGAGGTATTCGCCGTGTTCACAGGCCTTGCCATATTGATCGCATGCCTTGGAACGTTTGGACTGATATCGTTCTCAGCCGAACGGAAGTCGAAGGAAATAGGCATCAGAAAAGTACTCGGCGCGTCGGTTGGCAATGTGTCTTTCCTCCTCGTAAGAGAATTCGTAATACTCCTGATGGTTGCTAGCGTGATTGCCTGGCCGTTCACATGGTACTTCCTGAACAACTGGGTGCAATCATTTACCTATCGAACTTCGATCGGTGTTATGCCCTTCATCATCGCGACAGTGCTGGCTGCGTTTATTGTGATACTTACAACAGGATTCCGCGCGTTGAAAGCAGGGTTAGCAAACCCGGTTCAGTCATTACGGGAGTAACAACGTCGATGGTAAAATGACTACCTTAGTCTATGCTCATCCTCCTCCAAAACCACATTGCCACGGCAATCAGGCACATCCTGAAAAACAAGGTTTTCTCATTCATCACGATCTTTGCATTATCTACAAGCATTGCCGCGTGCCTGTTGATATTTCAATACACAACCTTCGAGCTTAGCTTCGACAAATTCTATCCCAACGCTGCCGACATCTATCGGGTTAACCTTCGCACCTATGTCAATGGCGAACTTCGAAGCGAAAGCGCACTGAGCCCTTTCAATCTTGCCGAAGTTCAACGTAACGTTCAGGGCATCGACAGTTTTACAGAATTCGGAACAACACAGTGGTGGTTCAATTGTTCCTTTACATATCGCGACGGCAATACCAGCCGGACCTTCAACGAAAACCACGTTGCCTATACCACTCCAGCCGCCATCAACATCTTCGATCTGCACTTAACGTCAGGCAGCGGCGGGAAAGCATTAGTCGAACCTTTTACGATGATTATCTCCGAATCTGCAGCTATCAAATATTTCGGAGATGAGGACCCGATCGGTAAGGTCCTTCACTTCCGCGGGAGCGCCGATACGCATGACTACACAGTAACAGGTGTAATGGAAGACCAGCCGAAGAACTCTCACTATCGGAACGAAATCCTTCTATCATTTTCTTCGTGGGATCTGGACAAGTATAGAAAAATGTACAGCACCTACGGGTACATTATGCTGAATCGGCTTGCCTCGCCAACCGACGTCCAAAAAAGATTAACAGCGTTTGCAGGACAGCAACCCGCGCCCGAAAATACCCGGTACGATATCTTCCTTGAACCAGTTACCGACATCCATTTATACTCGACGGCGGAAGATCAATTCAACAGTGCGAAGGATGTCACGTTCATTTTCTTCCTTATGGGGATTGCATTCGTTGTGCTCGCACTCGCGTGGATCAACTATGTAAACCTGTCGATCGCACGATCTTTCGCAAGAGCCAAAGAGGTTGGCGTGAGGAAGACCGCAGGTGCAACGCAACGGCACATCGCCAACCAGTTCCTTAGCGAAAGCCTCGTGTATAATTTGATCAGCATAGTTATCGCAATAATCATCGTGGCGATCAGCGCCCCCTGGTTCTACGACTTCGTCGGGATCAAATTCCCCTGGGATAAGATCTACTGGACCAATCTCGGGCCAACTGCATGGATCGTTGCCGGAATATTCCTTTCCGGTCTGCTGATCTCCGGGTATTTACCCGCCCGGTTAATGGCCGCCATTCCCACCATCAAAGTACTTAAGGGCAAATTCACTGGCATAAAGAACAACGCATTGCTCCGCCGCTCCTCCGTGGTGTTTCAATTCGCGTGCGCCATCGCTTTGCTGATGGCCGTCGTTACATTCAACCGCCAGTTCAACGTGATGAAGGAAACCAATACGAACATCGACTTCAAAAGATCATTGATCGTATTGAGCCCATCGAACGCCGACTCTTCGTTCAGGACCAGGCTCTCACAACTGCGAAGCGTTCTTCAAAATCATTCAATCGCCGATAAGGTCTTCACCGCGGGCCTCGTGTTCGAGATCTCCGATGGCTGGACCGCCGGCGTTAGTCGCGAACAAAACGACGAGCGACAAATGTACTATGTGAACATAATCGACCCCGGCTTTATCGAGGGTTATGGACTCAAACTCATTGCCGGCAGAAATTTTCAAACTACCGACTATCCCGGCGAGAAATTCTTCGACAAAGTTGAACCAGTCATCCTCAACAAGACCGGCGCACTGCGACTTGGCTTCACTCGCCCCGAAGATGCTATAGAAGCAACCATTCATTGGGATGGAAATCGTTGCCGCGTGATTGGAGTAATCGATGATTATTATCAGCGCTCGACGAAAATTCCGCTTGGCCCTGCAATCTACACAGCCAACGATGGATCACTTTTAAATATTCAGTTATCGGCAAGCGCAATGGGCGAGAACTTCAAGGAAACAATCGCTACAATCAAAGCCGAATGGGATAAGTTCTTCCCCGACAATGCGTTTGAATACTTCATGCTTGCCGATCACTACGACAGCCTCTACAGTGACGAACGCCAGTTGAAAAATGTATTCGGATTCTTCGGAGCACTGGCCATTTTGATCTCATGCCTGGGGCTGTTCGCACTTTCACTTTTCTCGGTTAACCAGCGGGCAAAGGAAATGAGCATCCGGAAAGTTCTCGGTGCTCCTTCCAAACATCTCGTTCACTTGCTGACAAGAGAATATGTATTGATGGTGACGATCGCCGGAATTATTGCAATACCGTTTGCCTCCTGGGCGATTGAAGAGTGGCTTACAACCTTTGCGCTGCGTGTGCAGATCGACGCAAGTAATATTGTCACACCAGTTGCACTGGTGCTCGCCTTTGCATTGCTCTCGATCGCGATACAAACATTCCGCGTAGTGACCGGAAATCCTACGCGGAATTTAAAGGTCGAATAAGTTACTTGTCAGCTTTTACCAATTTTAAAACCTTGCCGGTTGTCCCGCTCGGGCCAGCAGTTCCCGACACGGTCAGGTATATTTCCCCGCTGTTATCCTGGCCGAAACCCTTCAGGTAATAACCCAGGTCGTCGGAGAAATTCTTCAGTTCTATTTCTTCGTAGGTCCACAACCCCGATCCACCGGGATGCGAAAGGAACAACTCTCCATCCGGTGAGCTTCCACCCTGCGCAAATGTCCCGAAAATATACGCCCCTTGAAATTCAGGGATCTCATTGCCGCGATAAACGTTGCCCCCGATAATTGTCGCTGCCTTACCTCCCGCCGGGTTAGAAGCATTGTTGATCTCGATCACCGGGTCGGTAAGCGCCACACCAAACACGTCAGTCGCCGGACAAGAACTCAAAGCAGTTTTGTTGTCAGCCGTATTGAAACAATGAGTACCCTCTTTCACATTCCATCCGTAGTTGCCACCCTTCGTTACCACATCGATCTCTTCATAAAGCACCTGGCCCGCATCGCCAACGTATAGTTGATTCGTGCCTTGCATATCGAACGACATCCTGAAAGGATTTCTGAATCCATAAGCATAGATCTCATCAAGCCCCGTTTTCCCTACAAATGGATTGTCGGAAGGAATACCATAAGGTTTATCACCGGTTGCATTTACATCGATGCGCAATATGCTTCCAAGAAGATTCGCCTCCACATCCTGCCCGTTACCTCCTTCATTAGCGGCGTACCAATCGGGCACATGCCCGGGCGCTACGTCATTTGCCGATCCGCCATCACCAATTGCTATGTATAAAAAACCGTCTGCACCAAATGCAAGAGTTCCGCCGTTGTGATTCGACTGCGGATCGTCCCATTCAAGAACTACTCTTTCCGATCCTGCATCGGCAACATTCGCATCCGACGAAGCCTTGAATTCAGATACGCGACTCAAATTATTCCATGCTTGTCCATCGCCCGGCCCGCCACTGCGCGGAGCAACCTGGTAATACACAAAAAATCTCTTGTTGTTTTGATAGTCCGGGTGAAACGCCAGCCCCAACAATCCTCGCTCATCGTAGCCAGCATTCAACGTTACACTTTTACTGGTCAGATCCAGGAACGGTGCGTCGATCTTTTTTCCATCCGAGCCGATGATCATGATCTTACCGACCTGGTCGATCACAAACAACCGACCCGTATTGTCCGGTACACTCACAACCCCTATTGGAGAAACGTAGCCTTCAGCAACAGTTACAAGATCTACGGCCGATCCATTTCCGCCATTATCATCACCATCGTCATCATCGCATGCGCTAAACGACAACATCACCACAGTCATCACAACAATCGTTGCAACGACCCGACTTATCTTCGGTAAACTTTTCATACATCGTGTATTTGAAGTTTACTGCCGAAGAATAGTGCCAATGCGTGGTTAAACATTTAAGTGAAAATAAGGCGGGTTCCTGCTTAAGCAGGTAGAAGACATGCCTCATGTGTGCACCTGATAATTCTCACGCAATAAGGGTGAAGGAATTGCTTTCGAACAGGATGAAAATTCCTAACAGGATGAGAACGATCGGCATGGCTACATGCCCGTACCTGTCGATCTGCCTTGCGATTATGGGGCGTGATGAAAGATATTTTCCGGCAAGGCACCAGAACCAGGTCATCACACCAAAGATCACTATCATCTGGATCTGCTCCGCTGCTGTCATTGTTGTAAAGAGCGGCGTGTAAACGCCAATATTGTCTCCGCCATTTGCAATGGTGACCCCGGCAATTGCTACAATTCCCGATGACTTCGTCTCAATACTTGCATCTTCTTCTTTGTCAAAAAATTTCTTTATTCCCAAGTATATCGGGAATAACCCAAGAAGACCGATGAATCGTTGATCCAAAAAATTTCCCACGTAAGAGCCGATCAACGAAATTACAATCAGCGTTGCAATGCCGAGGTATTGGCCAAGAATGATCGTGGAAGGCCTGAATTTCCTGCTGCCATAAAACAGCATCAGGATAAAAATGTCGTCTACGTTCGTCGAGATAAATGCAAGCAGCGAGGTTATGACGATCTGCATGCTACTGCTTCACCTCGAAACTATGCTTTCCGCTCTTTACTTCGAATACTGCAGGTTTAGTTTTAGCGGGCACATAGATCGTTGCCGTGCTTCCCACTGGCACCTCGACATTTACCACCAACATATCCCCCTTCTTCTCCCAGCGGATGGACGCATCTCCATAGATCGTTTCTCTTTTGTAAGACGCAAACTTCATATCGCCCGCAGGCTGCGGCTTAAAAATGATGTGCTTATACCCCGGCTGGCTCTCGTCATACTGCATTCCCGACAACGTCCGATAAAACCAAACCAACGCTCCCCCAAACATCGGGTGGTTATGTGAACCTTTTTCATTCCACTGCTCACGCGTTGTCGTAGAACCAAGTTCAATCCAATGACCAAAGCTCGGTTCCGTAGTTTTATTCATTGCCTCGTAGGCAAGGTCATTCATACCATTTGCTGCAAGCACTTCAAAGAAATAGCGCGTACCGAAGATGCCAGTGTCCAAATGCCCATTATTCTCTTTGATGTCTTTTGCAAGCGAGATCTTCACTGCTTCATATTGATCGGCCGGCACGCCCATGTACAACGCAAAAATATTCCCGCCGGCCTTCCCATACGATTTGGTTGTTGAATTATAGAATCGCTTGTAAAATGCCTGTCGAGTCTGTTCCGCCAGCTTCGCATATTCATTCGACTCTTCAGTTTTACCAAGCACGCGTGCAGTCTTCGATGTAACATCGGCACACATCCAGAAGTAAAACGTGTGAACCATTTCATTCGGGGGGAGGTCGCCGGGCGGCACCCAATCGCCAAGGTTGTACCATTGCAACGGTTTCCCCGATTGGTTCGCGCGTTGTGAAAACATAATGCCATCGGCATCCACCCAGGTCTTCATGTAGCGAATGTATCCCTTCATGCTTTCGTAGTTGTCCGCAAGCACGTCCTTCGCTCCATACTGCATGTAAAACTCCCACGGAATAATGCTGATCGCTGCTCCCCACGCTACTCCTCCACCACAACCCGGCTGCCACGGAGCACCGTTGGGTACATAACCTGTAGTTACATCCTGCGCGTCGTGCATGTCCTGCAACCACTTGTAATAAAAATTCTGTGCATCGTAGTTCTGCATCACAGTTGCACATGCAACCTGGCCATCACCAGTGTATCCCGACCGCTCCCTGTGCGGGCAATCGCTCGCAATACCTCCATGCATGTTGTCGACCTGGCTTCTCCGCCATATCTTATTGATATCATTAAATAACTTATTGGAAGTTTCGAATGTGGCTGCAACATCCACGTAAGTATTCACAGCTTCGGCAGTAACGTGACTTGCCTTCAATTCACCCGGCCAGTTCTTTATTTCAACACCACTAAACACAAACCAGTTAAACCTGGGCGCATAATTCTCAGGGCCGTTTCCTGCAAACGTGTAATGATTCTCACCGGAGTAAGTGTTGCTCGTAAACGTAATATCGATCGTATGACCAGCTGGACCTTCAATGTTGTTAAACTTCACCCATCCCGATATCTCCACACCAAAGTCCACCGCGTAGTTTCCGTTGTCGAGCTTGCGAACAGACACCGGTTGAATTCGTTCAGTTATCTTGTCCGGATATGCCGTGTGTGCGACCAGGTCTCCTTCGGGAGCTTTTTTAATGATGGCATTCTGCCACGACGTATCATCGACCGCACTTGAACTCCAGTTACGGATCTCTTTTCGCGCATCGTATACCTCTCCATAGTAAACCATGTTCATCAGGATCGGGCTTTGCATAGCCTTCCATGTCTCGTCGGTTACTATCACATCTTCAGTACCGTCGCTGTATGTAACATGTAATTGTGCAAGAAAGCGCGGCATGCCATAACCTTCTGCCCAGAATTTACCAGGATTATAAAAACCGTTGCCCACGATTCCACCCAGCACATTGTCGCCTTGTTTTAACAGATCCTTCACGTCGTAAGCGAGATACATTACTTTGTACCGGGTGAAGTTGTCCTCCACATTGATCAGCGCTTTCGAAAGGTTCGGCCGCCTGCCGTAGTTGGTTTGATTCGGAACAAGTACATCGGTTCCAACTTTTTGTCCATTTGCATAGAGCTCGAAATAACCCAGGCCAGTTACGAACGCTACTGCTTTTGCGATTGGTTTATTGACACGAAATGATTTCCGTAACAATGGTGCTGGCGAAGGTGCATTCTCTGGCATGGGCGCTCCCGGGCTGTTGGGTTTCGGAAGCGCATCTTCACCTTCCCACGGCGCACCGATCCATTTCGCTTTCCAGTCACTCGCCTGGAGGAGTCCCATGCGCCACTGTGCAGGCGCCGACCATTCCGACTGCTTTCCTTTTTCATCCCACACACGAACCTTCCACCAACATTCAAGTCGACTGGTCAAAGCCTTGCCGTTATAAACAATACGGTTGTTTTGTTCCGATGGAACTTTGCCACTATCCCACAAGTCGGGACTGTTTAGTTTATCGGCCGAGGTTGCAACAATCACCTGCCAGGCAGTTTGAAGATGCCCGCGCTTGTCGTCATTGGCACGATTGATCCACGACAGTCGTGGTTGCTTTACATCTACAACCGATGGGTTGGTAAGATACTCGCAGGTTAGTTTGTTTGGGGTGATCGCTTGCGACCGGGCGAATTGTGAAATGACCAGGAAAAGAATGAACAACGAAAGGCGCTTCATAGCGAGATTATCGGATTAGTCGTGGGCAATTTCGTATTTATTTCCCCATTCTTTTAGCGCCATGAACACAGGCTTCAATGCCTCTCCCTTCTCTGTAAGAAAATATTCCACGCGCGGCGGGATCTCCGGGTAGATCACCCTCCGCAGAATTCCATCCTGCTCCAGCTCGCGCAACTGCGTGGTAAGCATTTGCTTGCTGATGTCTTTTCAACAGCATACTCAGTTTGCCAAACCTGTTTACGTCGTTGCCGATCAGGTACAATATCAGGATCTTCCATTTTCCGCCGATCACACCCATCGTTGCTGTAACGGGACAGTTCACAAGGTCAGAGATTTTTACTGCTGCTTCCTTCTTCATAACTATTTGATTATCAACTATAGTCTGTTTTAAATGACTATATCAGAATATTATTCCTACCAGTAAAAATAAGACTTTTAGCGTTAGGATATCAACGCTAAAAAACTCTACTACTATGAACACACTTAAGAACTACGTTATCACCGGGTCGATCGGCAACATCAGCAAGCCGCTCGTGACCGGGCTCGTGAAAGCGGGCAAGAATGTGACAGTCATTACCAGCAATGCATCTAAAGCAAAAGACATCGAACAGCTTGGCGCGAAGGCACTTGTTGGATCTGTGAGCGACAATGACTTTGTGAAGAAAGCATTTGCCCGGGCCGATGTTGTGTACACGATGATCCCTCCTATCTGGCAGACTTCGAACTGGCGCGCGTCGCAAAATGAAGTTGGCAATGTCTATGTCGATGCGATCAGAAGTAACAACATAAATTACGTTGTTAATCTTAGCAGCCTGGGCGCGCATCACAAAGATGGTGTAGGTCCTGTGAATGCTTTGTATGATTTCGAACAGGCGTTGAATGCAATCCCTGGCTTGAACGTAAAGCACTTGCGTCCGTCATTCTTCTATTACAACCTCTTTGCTCAAATTGGTTTGATCAAGCATGCGGGGATCATGGGTGCAAACTATGGCGAACAGAAAATTGCGCTGGTACATCCGCGCGATATTGCTGAGGTCGCCTTGCAAGAACTGCTCGATCTTAAATTCTCAGGCAACTCCGTTCGACATATCGTTAGTGATGAGCGTACAGGGGCCGAGGTGGCAACGGCCTTGGGGAAAGCCATCGGTAAGGATCTGCCGTGGGTGATATTTTCGGATGCAGACCAGTTGAAGGGCTTATTGGATGGAGGCGTTCCGAATTCGCACGCGCCCGCATACGTCGAGATGGGTGCCGCATTCAGAACAGGAAAAATGCAGGAGCGTCTTGCCGATGAGAAGACTGTCGGTAAAACGAAACTGGAGGACTTCGCAAAGGAATTCAGTGCAGCTTACAATGCATGATCGTTCACGCACATAAAAAAAAGCCGGTAGTAACCTGCCGGCTTTTATTTTTATCTAACGGAAGAATTACTTCTTCGCTGCCTTCAATATCGCCTTCTGATTTTTTACGATCACATCGAGAGTCTTCTGATTCTTGAGAATGTTCTGCTGATTCTTGATGATCTCGCGCTGGTTGCCGATGATCGTGCGTTGGTTTGCTTTGAGCTCGTTCTGGTTGCCAACAATTGTCTTCTGGTTGGCTTTGATCTCGTTCTGATTTTTCAGGATCGATTTCTGATTGCCGAGAAGTTGTTTTTCCTGTGCCATTGTGTAATTGATTTGTGTGTGTTTATGGTGAATTAAATTATAGTCTAATTCTTTGATGGCGGAATTTTGGCGGCATCGATCGGCGCCTCTGTAATTTCTTCCGGCAAAAAGCTTCGATCGATCAACTCATCCATCGTGATGTGTTTCGTAAGAAGCCCCATACTCTTTCCCATATCCTCGATCAATTGCAAGTCTTCGTCCTGTGGTGTAAGATTGACGTAGCTGACACGCTTCGGATCGGCAGTTAAAACATACCTCAACACTTTTTCATCCTGCCTGTAGTAAGGCGACACCAACCTGGCGGCTTCTTCGCGATGTGTTTCAGCCCACGCGCCCGATTGCGCAATACCGCGCACAAGATCTTTTACTACTTCCGGATTCTCTTTAATGAGATCTTCATGAACAACCAATGCACATGAAATGAAATTGGGCCAAATGTCACGTGCATAATACAGAACACGGCCTATCCCGTCGAGTTCGGCTTTGGCGCAGAACGGCTCGCCCACAAAGTATGCGTCGATCGCACCAGCCGCAAGCGAAGTAGGCATATCGGGTGGCGGAAGCACCACGAAGGAAATATCATCTGGCTGCATCTGGTAGTCGGCCATTAACTTATGAAGCACAAAGTTCTGGTTGCTGAACAGGCTTGGCACCGCAATCTTCTTTCCTTTCAGGTCGGTGAGACTTCGCACTCGACTGTTCTTTGCAACAACGATCTCGGATCCATCGCGATGGCCGAGGTAACATATCTTCACAGGAACACCCTGCTCACGAAGTTTCATCGCGAGTGGAACGATCATGAACGTTGCCTGTACTTGTTTAGCCTCCAGTGCACTCACCACGGTCGGGAAATCCGTGAATACACGCGAATTGAAATTGGTACTCGTTTCCGTGGTCTTGGAAGCGAAGTCGGTAACGGGACAGGTGAGGTGGCAGGTAACGGGAAGAAACCCGACGGTAAGCTCGCGGGTGGCCCTGGTGTTGCCCCCTTCGTGGATCACATCAACGACAGCCGGCCCGCTTCTCTTACTCCATGGGCGATAGCGCAACAGTCCGAGCGTTGTGAGAACGAGTACAGCGCCAATCAGTATTTTTAACCCAGTGCGTTTCATGAGTCCGTTCGGATCACAAAGCTAATATTTTTTACCCGGGTTTTATTCCGTATGGTTAGGATTGCTGAGGCCGAGCTCTGCGTAGATTCGTCGCATGGTAGCGACCACTTCATCATCGCCCACGTGCCTGGGGCGTTTGGTACTAATCCGTAGCTCACAACACACGGTTGCAGGCCGCTTCGAAAGCACCAAAACGCGATCGGCAAGTTGTGCCGCCTCTTCTATGTCGTGAGTTACGAACACAACAGTGCGGGGTCTTTTTTGAAGAACGCGAATGAGCTCGGTGCGCATCATCAGTCGCGCCTGGTAGTCGAGTGCCGAGAATGGTTCGTCCATCAACAGGATATCTGAATCACCGGCGAGCACGCGGGCAAGCTCGGCACGTTGTCTCATCCCACCCGACAATTGATGCGGATAGTGATTGCCGAAGCCGGTAAGATGTACGAGCTCAAGCAGCTCCGCCATCTCACGGTCGCGTTGTGCCTGGTCCTGCATTGCGCGAAGTCCCATGCTTGTGTTTTCAGAGACCGTAAGCCAAGGAAAGAGTCCGTCCTGTTGATATACTGTGCGTATCGCGCCTTCGCGTGTGATAGAACCTGAAGAAGGGTTTATGTAACCCGACAATAAATTCAATATGGTGGTCTTGCCGCAGCCGCTTGGTCCAACGAGTACGATCACCTCGCCGGGTGTTACTTCGAGGTTGATGTTACTCAACACTTCGACAGCACCATAGCTGTGTGAAACTTTTTTAAGGACCAGTTTTGTAGTCGACTTATCGCTCATAGCCCCAACGCACACCGGGTAGTTTAGTTAGCTGCGCCATTAGTCGATCGATGCCCATGCCCAGTGAACCTATAACGATCATATAACACGTGGCGCTGTCGAGGCGCAAGCCATTTCTTGCTTCCCATATTCCATAACCCAGGCCGTCCTGGCAGCCGACCATTTCGGCAGCAACGATCACGACCCAGGAAATGCCGTATCCAACACGCAGCGCTGTGATCACCTGGGGAAGCACTGCGGGAAACGTTACGTTGGTGATAAGGTCGATCCCCTTATAATTATAGTCGCGCGCAACGCGAAAGTAGATGCTGGGAACACCGGCAACTGCAACCATTGTTGCGAGAGTCATCGGAAAAAAAGTTGCCATGAAAATAAGGAAGATCGCAGGCTTATCGCCGATGTGAAACCACAATATGGCAAATGGTATCCACGCAAGTGGTGAAAGAAAACGAAAGAAGTTCAACATGGGTACAAGAGCCTGTCGTGCCTTTAAGTGTTGTCCTAACCAAAGCCCTATCGGGATACCAAGTACGGTCGACAATGCGAAGCCGATACCTACCCGCCAAAGAGATGCGACAATGTCGTTGAGTAGTCGTCCTTCCGTAAGCTCTTCACGGAATGCGATCAGCACAGAGCCGGGCGAAGGAAATGCGTACGCAGGAAAAAATTCGAATGCAGAGATAAGGTACCATGCAAGCACTACGCCTATCAGTACAAAAATCGATGACAACTTGCTTAGCATTGCAATCTTCAATTATGAGTTACTCGATTGTCTCCTGGGTGCGGCCGCATGCGAGCATCATCTGGCCCATGTAAGGATTCACAACTTCTTTTGTAGCACTCAACCAGTTCGCACCTTTATTATCTCTTGCCATAGGGCAATATTGATAATAGAGTGGTGAGTCGTTTGGATGAAAAGCTTTTACCATGGCATACATCGCTTCACTGATTGTTGCAAGCTCGGCTCTCGCGGCTTCGATATCTTTACTGTCGCCGAGGTTCTTTAATCCATCTTTCAGGTTCGACGACTGAACCAGGTAGAAGTCCAGCTGTTCGGGACTTAACTTTTCAATATTGAAACTATTGGCCGTGGTGGCGAACGAGGCTGATGCGACCTTCGCGGCATCGAGGTTGTCTTCGATCAACGTTTTGTTGAGTGCAAAGTAGTCGGTAAGGAAACCGGTGATCTGGGTCTTGACCGACTGATCGATCGAAGCGAAAACCGGGATGGAAACGCTGGTGTTTTGTGCGTCCTGGTCTTTAGTAGAGCACGACACGCACAAAAAGATCACGAAAACATAAACTACTCGGTTCATAGAGGGCTGGGTCTAGACCACAATTTTCGCCAAATATTGCTTACTTTAGGTAATACCGCCTTGAAAAAACTCTTTTCCATAACCCTTATTTTAATTCTCCTCCTGAACGTCTTCGGGTATTATGGTGTTTTTCTGGGCCTGCAATATCGGAACGAACATTCCATGAGGCGCGTCCTCGATGCCGATTTGTTTAACGAATCCGAGACGGTAACCATAAAGATCCCCGTGTCGGTGCCCTACATGCCGGATCAGCACGGCTTCGAAAAAGTGAAAGGGAAGTTTGAACACAACGGCGAGCTATATCGATTGATCAGGCAGAAATATGCCAAAGACACGCTGACCGTCGTGTGCATCAGGGATAACGAGTTCAAAAAAATAAACCAGGTATTGTCGGAATACGCACAGTCTTTCAGCGACGTGACAGGTCAAACCTCCACGAAGCTCGTTGTGAATTTCCTTAAAGAATACATCTCTCTCGATTTCTCGATCCTTCATTCGCCGGGCTGGACCACAACGCTGGGTTACCCATCGGGCAGTGTGGCCTTACCCGACATTATTCCGGCATCCATCGCCCACCCGCCAGAATTGCAATAGCCTTCCGGTTATTAGCTAATTCTATTTATTCAATTTTAAAAAACGAGAAATGAAAATTCCTACGGAACCAGTGGGCAGTATTCCACGTCCCGCTAATCTTATAAATGCGTTGACATCGAACGCAGATGCAAAAGAAGTATCACGACTTATGGACGAAGCCCTGGCAGATACGATCAAACAATTTGAGCAAACAGGGTCGCCGGTAATTACCGACGGTGAGCAATCGAAACCAAGTTTTGTGACTTATCCGATCCATGGACTAAAGTCGTTGGCACCGGGTGGTGTAACGATCCCGTTTGCGGATGGACACACGCGACAGTTGCCGAAACTGACGGCGGGAGGTTTCAAATATCAAACATACTCAAACAGCTATCTCGAAAAAGCAAAGAAGCTCACGAAACTGCCGGTAAAGCAGGCTGTCATCTCGGCTTCGGCTATCAGTCTTTTGTACCCGCAGGAAGGCATCGCGGGTTACTCGCGCGATCAATTCATTAAAGATCTTGTGAACGAAGCCGAGGCAGACATACGCAAGAGCCTGAATGCCGGTGCCTACAATGTTCAGATCGATTTTACCGAAGCACGCCTGGCGGTAAAGCTCGATCCTTCGAAAGGATTATTAAAAATGTTTATTGATCTCAACAATTCGGTTCTCGATCGATTTACAAAAGAAGAACAGAAACGCATCGGGGTTCATACGTGTCCCGGCGGCGATCATGACTCAACACATAGCGCCGACATCGACTACTCTGAATTGTTGCCGTTGCTGTTCGAGCTCCATGCAGGAAACTTCTACCTTGAATACGCAGGTGAAAAAGACAAGAAGGGAGTTTTGAATGTGATCAGGAAATCGATAAAGCCGGGACAACGAATTTTTCTCGGCGTGACCGATGTCCTTAATCCAAGAGTTGAAACGCCCGAAGAGGTATGCGATACGATTGTTGAAGCTGCGAGTGTGCTGCCGGCAGCACAACTGGGCACGACTGATGATTGTGGGTTCTCGCCTTTTGCTGATGACAAATCGACCGCCCGTGAGATTGCATTCGCGAAGATCAAAGCAAGGATACAGGGAACTGCCCTTGCAGAGAAGAAGTTGAACTAAAAACAATTGGAACCACCTGGTCGGGAACGGCCCGGTGGTTCTGTTTAGTTATTTCTGCTTTTTCAACTTTCTAACCACCCAAGGCAGTGTGAGTCCCTGTCCCAACAAAGAAAACAACACAACAGCAATCGAAAGAAAGATAATCTCATTGCGCAAGGGAAAGGGCGTACCGTCTTCCAGTGTGGTGGGCAACCCAATAGCGATCGCCAGTGATACGATCCCGCGCATGCCCGACCAGCTAATGATGAAACTGGTTCGTGAGTCGAACAATGCAGCTTCACTTACCCGTTTCTTGCCGGCGAAGGCTCGTTGCAAATTGAATTGTTGCATGTAGACTCGCCCCATCCTGATGACCAGCGCGGTGATCATTATAATTGCAGCGTAAATTATATAAGTGCCAACCTCCATGCCGGTCATGTGTTTCAATACCAGTGGGAACTGCAATCCAATCAATAAGAAGATCAATCCATTCAACAGGAAGATGACGACATCCCAGAAGTGTCGCGACTGATCTTTTAGTGCATCGAGAAATTTCTCTTTACTGAGTCGCGACATGCTGAGACCAAGTACCACCACAGCGATGACACCCGATACGTGGAAATGTTCGGCAACGAGGTAAGTTACAAATGGCATGAGCAGCATGAGACTTATGATCACCATGTCGTTCGTTCGGAAGAACCGGATAGTGAATGCCAAAGCAAAAGCGAGTACGGTGCCCACGACGAATCCACCGCCCAGCACGATTGTGAGTTCCCATAGTGCCATTCCCCAGTGAAAAGCAATCCCGGTAACGGCAGCAATCGCGAAACGATAAGCGACCAAAGCAGATGCATCGTTGACCAGACTTTCGCCTTCGAGGATGGTAACGGTGTGATGCGTTAGCCCGAGTCCTTTCGTAATACCTATTGCCGCAACGGCATCGGTAGCCGACAGGATAGCGCCGAGTACAAATGCGAGCGGCCACGTCATACCGGGAACTAAATAATAAGCGACCACGGCGATGCCTGCAGTTGTGAGGAACACCAGGCCGATCGCGAGTGTAGTGATGGTGTTAATGTTCGTCCGGAAATCTGTGAATGAAATATTAAAGGCGGCATCGTAGAGAAGCGGCGGCAGGAAAAGCAACATGATGATCTCGGGATTGAGCTCGACATCAGGCATTGCGGGTAAAAAGCCGATACCGAGGCCAACGACGAGCAACATGATCGGCACTGCGATCTTAAGCCTCTCTGCCATCCCGGATGCGCCGATCATCACAGCCATGATCACGAGCACCAACGTGTAGTTTTCCATCAGGGTATTAACTAATTCAAATATAAGGGATGAACAAGCTACCTGCGAGTTAGTTCAAATTCATTGTGCCAGTAGTCCCACAAGTTATTGCCGTAAACTATTACATCGTCACCCCACACCGATACAACGGGGCTCAATGATTTATCTTTGAAGACTACCAATGCTCTGTGTGCATACAGTGGTACAAACCCTACAATTTTTTTAGTATCAAAATCAGAATTAGCTAATGCCTTCTTCACGTGTTTGATATTCTCATGTATCTTTTTTAACAGCCACCTCGTTCTCTTGAAGTCGTTAGGATATCGATAAAGGTTTGTTCCAAATTCATCGTCCAAAGTTCCGGTTGGATCGACGGCTCTTTGATCATGATCCAGACCATTCATGGTGGAAAGCATTGATTTGTAGTCAGTCGGCAATTCAAATCCCATTAACTTTTCAAGCTTCTCGATCTGGTTTTGAGTGAGACCCTTGTTCCATTTGGAGCCAGGCTCGATCTGATAACCCCATACCGACTTATTTATTTTTGCGCGGGAAAAATTCCTTTCAGTTCGCTTTTTAAACCGGTTCCAGTCCATCATGTTAATATGAATCTCTAAAATAAAAAGAATTGCTGTCAATACGTGGCAGTACTCAACAAGCGTTGTATCTGGTGATGCCTAAACTATTCCTGGTTCCGGTCCTGATCCTCTCAATGTCATGCAAATACCCCAACTACGAGCGTGACTGTAACCTCGACGGGGTGATCAAATGCACACTCACTGAATTGCCGGATTCAACAACTGTGATAAAGAAGCTGAAGGGCAAGTGGGAATGGAAGTGGAACCTGGGTTGCGCATACCTTACAGGCGATCCCAGGGATGAGGTAACATACAAGGGAATTATACTCGAGTTCTTCGACAACGACGAAGGTCAGTATACAAGGAACGGAGTTGTTACAAAATTCAGGTGGAAACTCGGCACTACTTCTTCTGGTGACTATTTCACTCTACGTGATGCCGACAGGCCGACGTGGCCTTTACCGGGACCATTCACCGGCACAATTTTTATGTGCGACGATTGGCTGGTGTTGAGTAACCGCGCGGTTGACAGCGATGATAATATATTTAAGAGATTGTAGGTGAGTTACCTGCATGAGGGATCTTTGTCCCGTTCCCTAACTATTCCCGTTTCTCAACACATCTCTCACTTCCATCAAAGCAAAACCCAACAGGTTTAATCCCTTCCATGTATTCGGATCCTCGATCCTCTTCGCATCCTGTGCCAGACCTATTCCCCAAACAGCATCCACCGGGCTCGCTTCTACCAATATCCTGTCGCCCGTTGTAAGCAAATAGTTCTTCAACATCTCATCCTGTTCGAACTTGTGAATGTTGCCCTCTACAACTGCGTCGAATCTTCTTTCATTCCACTTCGTCTCGTCGAAGTTCTTTATCTCTCTTCCAATCACTTTCGCTTCGGCAGGTTTTACCGATTTGAGTATTCTTTCAATAGCAGTATGGTCGTTGAACAGTTCAGCCTTCTTCACCATCATCCAGTGCTCGGCACTCAAATATTCAACCCCCGCTACCACAAAGGTCGACGGATACCACTGGCTGAAGACGAATTTTCCGACTTTCTCCCCTCCTTTCGGAGTATGACCCCAGAAGAATAAATATTGAAGCGACGCCCCGCTATCAAACCGCTTTTTTAACCAATCCAGGCTGTAGTTCATATAATTAATGTAAATATTACACAAATTATCTGCTTTTAAGAAACAATTCCAAGCATATTTGCGTATATATTACACAAATAGACAATATATTTTATGTTCGGTTTAAGCTTCAAAAAATTCGATTCCATGACATTTGTGATCCACAAAGTCAACGGAACCGTGAAACGTGAAGGCAGAGGCCTCAATTTCTTTTACTTCGCCCCCGTCTCCAACATTATCGCCATCCCATTGGGAAGCCGCGACATCCAGTTCATTTTCAATGAAACCACGCGCGACTTCCAGAACATCACCACGCAAGGCCAAATTACCTACGTTGTGGACAACCCAAAGGCACTCGCCGAGTACTTCGACTTCACCGTATCGCAGGCGAAAAACCTGCAGGGTGAAAACTTCCAAAAGCTCAATCAACGATTGAACAACGAAGCGCAGATGGCAACTTCTGCATTTATCCAAAGCCTTTCGTTGAAGGACGCGCTCCGGAGCGCAAAAGAGATCAGCGAGCGCATCAAGAACGGCCTGCAAACTTCAGAAGCCATCAAGATACTCGGGGTCGAGATACTTAGTGTCGATGTGCTCGCCGTGAAACCCAGTCCCGAAATGGCGAAAGCTCTCGAAACAGAAACCAGGGAGCTGCTACAGAAAGACGCCGACGAGGCGATATACAGCCGCCGGAATTTTGCCGTCGAACAGGAACGTAAGATCAAAGAGAGTCAGCTCAACACAGAGATTGCCGTCCAGGAGAAACAGAAACAGATCAACGAGAAACAGTGGGACATCAAGGTGATCGATGCAGAGAAAGCACGTAAACTCAGGGAGATGAAAATGGAGGCCGACCTGGCTGTCGAAGAGCAGAAGACGAAGCTCACGGAGCTACAGGCAGAAAACGACAAGCGAATCGCAGACGCAAAAGGCTATATGCTCGAAAAAACACTCGCTCCTTACAAAACGCTCGACTGGAAAACGCTTATGGCAATTCAGCCAGGTAGCCTGACGGCGATCGACAACATCGGCTTTGCTTTTCGCGAGCTCGCTGAGAATGCCGGTAAGATCGGGACACTGAACATCACCCCGGATCTTTTGGAATCAGTCATCAAGCAACAAAAGACGAAATAAGTTATGTCGTTCGAAAATATAATCGTCGTTACAGGCAAGACCCGGCTCGAACAACTCGTCGAACGGTTTAACACCTATGATCAGGCGAAGTTCTATATCGAGCATTCGGGCAGCGATTTCAGTGAATACGAGCAGGAACATGAGACGTTCAAGAGATCACTTGACTCCATTCTCCGTATCGGCTCAAGTCGCGCCCGGATGAAAACGATCGACCGAAGTTTCCTTCCCAACTTCATCTTTACAGAACGCGACATTGTCGTAGCCATTGGGCAAGACGGCCTGGTGGCCAACACCGCAAAGTACAGCAAGGGGCAACCCTTGCTCGGTGTTAACCCGGATCCTCAACGCAACGATGGTATCCTGCTTCCGTTATCCGTGAATTCATTTGAGAAAACCCTGATCGATGTGCTCGGCAATAAGTACACATCGCGGCAGGTTACAATGGCACAGGCGATAACCAACGATGCACAGTCGCTACTGGCATTCAATGACCTGTTTATTGGGCCATCGAGTCACACATCTGCCCGCTACTGCATTCGATTCAGTAATAAATCGGAAGAACAAAGCTCGAGTGGAATTATTGTCTCTACCGGTGCCGGGTCGACAGGCTGGCTGAGCTCGGTGATCAATATGTCGAATGGTGTGGCGAGTGCATTTCAATCTCGTAATGCAAACGTTACGATGAAAATGAACTGGGAAGATGACCGCCTGGTATACGTAGTACGTGAGCCTTTCGCAAGTAGGCATTCGCAAATAAATCTCACCGCAGGAATCATATCCGACAACACCACATTAAAAATAGAATCACACATGCCGTTCAATGGTGTGATCTTTAGCGACGGAATTGAGAATGATTACCTGAAGTTTAACGCAGGGTGCGAGGTGACTATATCGAGAGCACCCATGAAAGCGAACCTCGTGCAACCATAAACAGGGACTTGCTACTCAAAACAGGATTAGTTATACAAATATGAATTAAATTCATTACATTCACGTTTGTATAAAAAATAACTGATGCGATTCATCATACTCTTTTTATGCCTGGCTTTTATCAGCGTTATAAACGCACAGGCACAACACATGTCCAAAAAAGAATCTGCCGCCATCGACAAGATCCTCCTCAATGCATCGAAGGCAAACAAACCACGGACTTACATCATTAAAAATGTGGGCATCGTGACGATGAAGAACCCGGAAGTGCGCAATGGACAAAGTGTCCTCATCGAGAACGGCAGAATACAAAAGATTGCCGGTGAAATTCAAAACCAGGGAGCCACTGTGATCGACGGCAGTGGAAAATATCTAATGCCCGGCCTCACCGATATGCACGTGCACCTGTTCGACAGGCACCAGATGAAGAATACCTGGATGCTTATGTTGTTGATCAACGGGGTGACCACGGTAAGAGATATGTGTGGTGAACCCGGAAAAATTCAGTTGCGGGAAAAGATAAAGACAAACGACATCCTCGGACCAAACCTTTACCAGGCCGGGCCGATAATCGACGGCAATAAAGAGAACATGGGACTTTTCGCATTCGCGGACACACCACAAAAAGGCCGCGAGATCGTTTTGAGCCAGAAGAAGGCCGGATACGATTTTATTAAAGTTTACGATGCGCTAACTCGCGAAGTCTATGCAGCCATTATTGATGAAGCCCATAAGCAAGGCATGCAGGTGACCGGGCACCTCCCCGACCACGTTACGCTCGATGACGCAATAAATTTGGAGCAGAATTCTATCGAACATATCACCGGCTATATCGAATGGACAGATTACCAGGTACACCTTAACGTGGGCGACGACTATCCAACGAAGACAGCAGGTTCGTCGACCTGGAATTGCCCAACATTGTACAACCACTTTATGAATGGCTCGAGGGCCGGTGCGCGCGAGATGATGTTGTATGCGGATGGATCTGGCCTATTGCCGAAAGGACTGCGCGACAATTGGAGCAAGATCGTGAACAGCAATTCAAAAGCGATCATTGAAATTGCTGATAAATATGGGGCAAGCAACCACGAGGTGATCAAAAAGATCGTTCTTAATCTCTATTCATCCGGCGCGAAACTGATTGCTGGAACAGATGCAGGTAGTCTTCCGCTAATCATTCCAGGGTATTCGTTGCACCAGGAGCTTAAGCATCTGAACGAGCTTGGCATTGCAACCTACGACGTGCTCAAGATGGCCACCGCTAACGCAGCACAGGCAATGAACAAAACCGACTTCGGAACAATTGAAGAAGGTAACCGCGCGGATCTTTTATTGTTGAATGCAAACCCGCTCGACGGCGTTGCCAATCTCCAGGATAAAGCTGGTGTTATGATCAGGGGCGTGTGGCTGCCGAAAGAAGAGCTTGATCGAATTGCTACATCGATGCAAGCGGCCTTCAGGCAGTAGCCGTAAATCCCTTTTGATGAAGAGATCTACACAACTGGATCCCTGCAAGAGTCTTAAGTGATCAAATCACCGGTTTGATATCGACCACAGGGGTGCCATCGATCGCTTCCATCGGCGCTACCCTGATCTTCGCGCCTGAGATCTCCAATACAGTTACGGGATGCAACCCGATGGGATTCGGACGATCCGCCGAGCGTGTCGCAAACACACTCGTGAGTGGATTATTCTTGTTGTCCTGCGGATACACTTTCAACACACTGCGATCTGAAAGGTGAAGCCACGTGAGCACGATGATCTTGTCGCCCACCTTAACATCTTTCATTCCTTCGGCTACTTCCTTGTGAATATTGATCCACGCCTCAGGTGCTCCCATCGTTCCCTGGCAAGGAGCCTTCTTAACTTCCGAAAGTCCTGATTCGATTACACCGATTGGCGTTAGCGTGAAGTCATTGTCTTTAACCATTCTATAATATAGTATATTACAATATGAAATCAATCTTCATTCTTGCACTGGTGGCTGTCGTATCGCCATTCGTGATCAATAAAAAAGATCAAAAGAAAGAATATGTGTGCATGCCATGTGGGCGCGATTGCGATCACGACACGTACGACAGACCGGGTACGTGCAGCTCATGCGGGATGGCGCTTGTTGAAAAATCCACTGTTAAATTCAAAGACTTGTCGTTCGAACAGGTTTGTGCGCGGCTAAAAGCAAATCCGAAAGCAGTGTTGCTCGACGTCCGGACACCTGGTGAATTTGAAGGAACATCCGACGCACCAAGCTATGGTCATTTCAAGAATGCGATCAACATAAATGTGGAAGACCTGCCGCGGAGGATGGATGAGATTTCGAAGTACAAAGATCAGGAGGTGCTCGTGTATTGTAGTCATAGCCACCGCAGCCCGCGCGCAACCTATTTGCTCTCGACGAATGGATTTAAGAATGTGAATAATGTGGCGGGTGGTGTGTCGTCGATAACGGAAGCCCAAAAAAGTTGCTTCAAGGGTAATTTTGTGGAGCACGAGGAATAAAATTTGCGGAATTTGCTAAGTTCACCACCTACAATTACCACCTCTATGCTCAAAACTCTCCTCTCCTTCTTCGTGGTCTTAACCACTTTCACTTCTTTCTCCCAAAAACCCAAATGGGACGTCGCCAACCCTGCCGGTTGGAACTTCAAAGAAGTAAATCTCTCCACTAACGAAGGCACGTGGATGAACCTCGACGTCAGCCCCGACGGTAAAGAAATTGTATTCGACCTCATGGGCGACATTTTCATCATGCCCGTCACTGGCGGTGATGCTAAAATATTACGCGGTGGCTTCCCCTTCGAAGTACAGCCACGCTTCAGCCCCGATGGCAAATGGATCTCGTTCACCAGCGACGCAGGTGGCGGCGACAACATCTGGATCATGAAACGCGATGGCACCGAACCCAAACAGGTGACCAAAGAAGACTTTCGCTTGTTGAACAATTCGGTGTGGTCAGCGGATGGAAACTACATCATCGCCCGCAAACATTTTACATCAACACGATCATTAGGCGCAGGAGAAATGTGGATGTATCATCGCACCGGCGGCAATGGCCTTCAACTTACAAAACGCAAGAACGATCAGCAGGACGTGAACGAGCCGTCGGTTTCTCCCGATGGCAAGTACTTATATTATAGTGAAGATGTTTACCCCGGGGGTTTCTTCCAGTACAACAAAGACCCCAACCAGCAGATCTATGCTATCTATCGTTACAGCTTCGAAGACGGACGCACCGAACAGGTAACTGGCGGTGCCGGTGGAGCATGTCGACCACAGGTTTCACGCGACAGCAAGAAGCTCGCCTTCGTGCGACGTGTTCGTGAGCAGAGTGTTCTGTTCATTCATGACCTCGCTACCGGCGAAGAAAAACCAGTGTACTCAGATCTTCACAAAGATCAACAAGAGTCGTGGGCCATCTTCGGTGCCTATACCGGCTTCGCATGGACACCCGACAACAGCGCGATCATCGTTTGGGCAAAAGGCAAGATCAGGCGCATCGACGTAAATACACTCGCTGCAAGCGACATCCCATTCAATGTAAACACCACACTAAAAATTGCCGACGCGCTTCATTTCAAGAACGACGCCTTTCAAGAGGAATTCACAGCGACGGCAGTTCGTCATGTAACTACCTCTCCCGACGGAAAGACATTATTGTTCAATGCAGCCGGTTATCTCTGGAAGAAAGATCTTCCCGACGGCGTTCCGCAGCGACTCACCACCGGAACTGACCTCGAGTTCGAAGGATCGTTCTCCGCAAATGGCAACGAGGTGGTCTTCGTTACATGGAACGACGAAACACTGGGAAGTATTCAGAAGCTGAACCTGAAGACGAAAGGAGCAAAACCTGCCAGGATCACGACACAGAAAGCGATCTATCGGCAACCGAAATTTTCAAACGACGGCAGTCGTATCATTTATGTGAAAGGAGATGGCAACGACCACCAGGGAAATTCTTTCGGGAAAGAACCCGGTATCTACTGGATGTCTTCAAATGGCGGCACTGCAACAAAAGTTCGCGAAGACGGTACAGATCCCCGCTTCAACGCCGACGGTACACGCATCTACTTCATGCTTCGCGCAGGCGCAAGTCGTACACTCCGCAGCAGCAAGCTCGACGGAAGTGACGAACGCACTCACCTTTCTTCGAAAAGCATCACAGGCTTCGCAGTTAGTCCCGACGAAAAATGGGTTGCCTTTGTCGATGCGTTCAAAGCCTACATCGCTGCAATGCCGGCGATCGGAAGGTCTGTCGATGTAGATTCAAAAACTTCAGATTATCCAGTAAGTCAAATCGCCCGCGATGCGGGTTACAATTTGCACTGGTCGCCCGACAGCAAGAAAATAATGTGGAACCTCGGCGATCAGTATTTCGTCAACGAGATCAAGAATCGTTTTGTGTTCCTCGACGGATCGCCAACAACCGTTCCCAAGACCGACTCTGTTGGATTGAAGATCGGCCTTAAGATCAAGTCCGATGTTCCCAACGGCCGTGTTGCTTTCACCAATGCGCGGATCATTACCATGGAGGGCAACGAAGTTATCGAGAATGGCACGATCGTTATCAATAAAAATAAAATCGAAGCCATCGGTGCAACAGGCCAGGTGCAGGTTCCTGGTGACGCGAAAGTGGTCGACGCAAAAGGCAAGACGATCATCCCGGGTCTCGTCGATGCACACGCACACATCGGCAACTTCCGTTACGGGCTCAGTCCCCAAAAGCAGTGGCAATACTTTGTAAATGTCGCATACGGCGTTACTACATCGCACGACCCGTCTTCCAACTCCGAGATGATCTTCTCACAAAGTGAAATGATCAAAGCCGGTAACATGGTCGGACCGCGCCTCTTCTCGACCGGCACTATATTATATGGTGCGGAAGGCGATGCGAAGACCGTTGTCAACAGCCTCGACGATGCACGTGCAGCGATCCGTCGCACAAAAGCCTTCGGCGCATTCTCGGTGAAGAGCTACAACCAGCCACGCCGCGAACAACGTCAGCAGATCATACAAGCATCCCGCGAGTTGAACATTGAAGTTGTTCCCGAAGGCGGCGCTACATTCTATCACAACATGACGATGATCATGGACGGTCACACGGGTGTGGAGCACAACATCCCGGTTTCTCCTGTTTACAAGGATGTGATCACTTTATGGAGTAACAGTCAGAGCGGTTACACACCGACACTCATCGTGAACTATGCGGGAATGTCGGGCGAATACTACTGGTATCAACATACAAATGTTTGGGAAAATGAAAAGCTGCTGAAGTTTACTCCCCGCAGTGTGATCGATGCACGCAGTCGCCATCGTATGATGGTTCCCGAAAAAGAATATGAGGTTGGGCACATTGCCACTTCGAAAGTTTGCAACGACCTGAGCAACGCGGGGGTAAAGATAAATGCCGGCGCACACGGACAGATCCAGGGAATTGGACTTCACTGGGAGTTGTGGATGTTAGGCCAGGGCGGCATGAAACCACACGATGTTCTGAAGGCCGGCACGATCAACGGGGCATCATATCTTGGAATGAGTGATCAGATCGGTTCGTTGAAAGTAGGTAAGCTGGCAGACCTGGTTGTGCTCGATAAGAATCCACTGGAAGGTCTTCAGAACACAAATTCAGTATCGATGACAATGATCAATGGAAGGCTGTACGATACTAACACGATGAATGAGATCGGAAACTACAACAAGCCACGGTCGAAATTCTATTGGGAACAGGCAGGCTACAGCGAAAAATTCCCGTGGCACGAAGAATCGGAAAGTTATGGCTG
This sequence comes from Cyclobacteriaceae bacterium, assembly GCA_035656375.1. Classification (GTDB taxonomy): domain Bacteria; phylum Bacteroidota; class Bacteroidia; order Cytophagales; family Cyclobacteriaceae; genus ELB16-189. The sequence continues at coordinate 52,460 of DASRSO010000186.1, forward strand.
TGTTTGTGGAAAGCATTGATCAGTAATAGATCGTTTCTTTAAAAGAAACCTGACCGGGAAGGTAGACACTGTCTAGCTTCTCGGTCCAGGTTCCATTGATCTTCTGCCTGATCCAATAGGGCACATACGTATCTGCCGGGATCAATAATCCCTCGGAGTCGGCATAGCGTTCATAATAAAAAGGTCCCTTACCCACATACGGTGGCGGGTAGACTTCACCGAATCGTCGACGTGAGCCTGCGATAATGTAAATTGTATCCGTGTCGAGTGCGGTTGCTTTCTTCTGAAAAACGGGGTTAAAGTTCGAGTGAGATTGAAGCTCAAGTATCTGTCCTGGATTGTCGCCGGGACCAACGCCTTTTACACCAACATAAGCGCCGTCGCTGAAGTCGGGATCGAACTTGTACCACTTTGCTCCTTCCTTACCTGCCCAGATGAACGTGTTTTCCCTTGTTCTTATTGATAGTTCGAAGTAGCCGTTCGCATCGGTGATTGCCTCGTAATACCGGCCGGGAGTATTCTTAAGCTCGTCGCGTTTCCAACCCGCGGCCAGCCAATCCTGGATCCCGACTGTTGCTCCTTCAATTGGTTGTTTTGTTCCCCAGTTACGAACTATGCCACTTACTGTTATCAGGCGCTCGGGCTCCTCGCAGCCCATGAATAGCGCGAGGACAATAAAAAACGGGCATGTTTTCATGCCCGTGAAATTATCAGCAAGGTTCCTGACTTATTTGCGTTTTTCCGTAGCGCCAGGAACTTTTAGTTGCAAAAAAAACTCGCTTATTTCTGATCGATCCAGAAGCCGTCGCCAACCTTGTTCATTCCGCAAGCGCGGGTGAGCTTGCTCTCTGCCGTTTTATCGTCGGGATGTTTAGCCATTGAGTATACACATGTTCCATCGCCGTTGTCGTCAATGGCTATTACGAACCGCATTTTGGCGTCGTTGCCCCACGATTCTTCGCAGGAGGTGTAGATGAAGGCAACTGCCATGGCCAGGAAAAGAGTACGAACCGTCTTCATATTGGGCGCAAAATAGTATTTTTTTTAATCCCAATCACACCGTCGGGGGTATGGTCGGCCGTCGCTAACCCCTTAATTTTGCCTTAATAATTAATATCTGATGAAAATTAAATTCCTCGTCCTTACCTTCTTCGTCACCGTGGTTTGTTCGGCTCAAAAGCCGGTTTATAACTATACCGTCGACCTTACCAAAGTTGTTAACGACCGCGTGTATGTCGAACTGAAGACCCCGAAGATCAATACAGAAGAGACTACTTTTTATCTCCCGAAAATTATTCCCGGAACATATTCTATTGCCGACTACGGTCGGTTCGTGACCGAACTGAAAGCGTTCGACAAAAAAGGCAATGAGCTGCCAGCAGAAAAAATTGAAACGAACAGCTGGAAGATCAAGAATGCAAAAAAACTGGTGCGTATTACCTATTGGGTGGACGACATCATGGATACAGAAGATCCCGGGCCGAAGATCTACCCGATGGCTGCGACAAATATTGAAGAAGGAAAAAACTTTGTGCTGAACACGAGTGGTTTCTTCGGGTATTTTGAAAACAACAAAGATGTCAGTTATGGGGTGGATGTCATCAGGTCGAAAGATCTTTACGGCTCAACGGGGTTGATCGCAACTGAATCGAACCTGCCGATCCCTACTGCACTGAAGAAGGAGATCCCTGAGCCCGACAACAAACGCATCGATAGATATTACACCGAGAGCTACGATCGACTGATCGACTCACCATTGATGTATGCAGAGCCCGACACTGCGATCATTCGTGTGGCGAATACAGAAGTGCTCATTGGCAGCTATTCTCCCGGCAAGAAAATAAACGCAAAAGAGATAGCTGCAACAATGAAAGAAGTTCTGACTGCCCAGGCAGCATACCTGGGTGGAAAACTCCCCGTCGATAAATATGCGTTCATCTTTTATTTCACCGACAAACCCACAAACATTTACGGGGCACTCGAGCACTCCTACTCTTCATTCTACTTTGTGCCCGATGTACCGATCGATGCCATCAATCAACAGATGCGCGACTTCTCGGCGCATGAGTTCTTTCACATCCTCACCCCGTTGAATATTCACTCACAGGAGATACACCGCTTCGACTTTAACGACCCAAAAATGTCGAAACACTTATGGATGTATGAGGGAGTTACAGAATATTTCGCGGGAAACGTGCAGGTGAAATATGGCCTGATCCCGCCGCAGCAGTATCTCGAGATGCTCCGCAATAAAATGGTCATCATGGATAATTTTATTGATGACGTTCCTTTTACTGACATCAGCAAATACACATTGGATAAGTATTCAGATCAATATTACAACGTGTACCAAAAGGGGGCTTTGATTGGCATGTGTCTCGACATCAAACTCCGCAAGCTTTCTAACGGCAAGTATGGTATGCAGAACCTGATGGCCGACCTCGCAAAAAAATACGGCAAGAACCAGGCTTTCAACGACGACGATCTTTTTGGTGAGATTGAAAAACTTACCTATCCCGAGATCGGTGAGTTCTTCAAGCGGTACGTTGCAGGTAATGAAAGTCTGCCCTTCGAAGAAGTTTTTTCA
>DASRSO010000187.1:0-6043 GCA_035656375.1 Cyclobacteriaceae bacterium
TTCCAACATTCGTCGAAGATCGCCATCAGTTATAATGCCAAGTACATTATCGGCATCGTCAACCACGGCGGTTGCACCCAAACGGCGGGATGATATCTCCAGGATCACATCTTTGAGTGCGCTATCTTTCTTCACCTTGGGGACCGACGTCGACATCAGGTCAGACACCCGAAGGTAAAGTTGCTTTCCAAGAGAACCTCCCGGATGAAATTCGGCAAAGTCCGAACGGGAAAAATCCCGCATATGTAAAAGGCAAACAGCCAGTGCATCGCCAAGTGCGAGATGAGCAGTTGTGCTTGTTGTTGGTGCAAGATTATGTGGGCACGCTTCTTCTGCAATCGTTGCATTCAACGTTAAATCGGCTTGCTCGGAAAGGTATGATGATGTGTTGCTTACAAGGGCAACAAGTTTGACTCGCCTGCGTTTTAACAGCGGCACAAGGACTTTGATCTCGGGGGTGTTGCCACTTTTGGAAATACAGATCACTATATCGTCGTTCTGTATCATACCCAAATCGCCATGAATCGCGTCGGCCGCATGCATAAAGATTGCAGGCGTTCCAGTGGAATTAAAAGTCGCCACAATTTTATTGGCTATTATCGCGCTTTTGCCAACGCCCGTTACGACAACTCGTCCTTTTGCCGAATAAATGTCGTTTACACACCTTTCAAAATTATCGTCAATGAAATTGGTAAGATTTTCGATCGCGCGGGACTCATTTAATAGCACTTCGCGTGCTATTTCTCGGATATTTTTTGTTAAATTCAAAATCCTATCGGCGTTTGAGGCGTGAGCCAGACAAAGATAAGGAAATCAATCATTCACAAACGTTTGCTATGTTAGTGGCGGAAGAAAAAGATTCGCTGAAGGATAAGCTAAAAGAAATTTTCGGTTACACTCAGTTCAGGGGAAATCAGGAAGTAGTAATAAAGAACATACTTAATGGCAAGAACACATTCGTGATCATGCCAACAGGTGCAGGTAAATCACTTTGTTATCAGTTACCTGCAATGATAAACGATGGCCTCGCTATCGTAATCTCTCCCCTCATCGCTCTTATGAAGAACCAGGTCGATTCATTGAACGCTTATGGCATCAATGCACGATTCCTCAATTCAACATTGAGCAAAGGCGAGATCACAAAGCTTAAGAAAGATGCACTCGCTGGAAACATAAAGCTTCTTTATGTAGCTCCCGAATCGCTCAACAAAGAAGAAAATATCCAGTTCCTTCAGAAAGTAACAATATCATTCATCGCTATCGATGAAGCACACTGTATCTCGGAATGGGGTCACGACTTCCGTCCCGAATACAGGAAGATCAAGACAATGATCGCACAACTGGGCGACATGCCTGTGATCGCTCTCACAGCTACCGCAACACCCAAAGTGCAGCTCGATATACAGAAGAACCTGCAGATGGAAGAAGCCGATGTGTTCATCTCTTCTTTCAATCGCAAGAACCTGTATTACGAAGTACGACCAAAGAAAGAAACCAAGAAGCAACTCATCCGCTTCCTTAAAGAACATAAAGGAAAGTCCGGCATCATCTATTGCCTCAGCCGCAAGAAAGTTGAAGAGATCGCCGAGCTCGTTAACGTGAACGGCTTCAAAGCCGCTCCATACCACGCCGGCCTCGATCCCGACGTCCGTATGAAAAACCAGGACGACTTTCTCAACGAAGAAGTCGACATCATCGTGGCGACCATCGCCTTCGGTATGGGTATCGACAAACCGGACGTGCGATTTGTTGTGCACTACGACGTACCCAAATCGCTCGAAGGATACTACCAGGAGACTGGCCGCTCGGGCCGCGATGGACTGGAAGGACACTGTTTGATGTTCTACAGCCACAACGACCTTAGCAAGCTCGAGAAGTTTAATAAGGACAAATCTGTACAAGAGCGCGAGAACGCACGCATACTTCTCCAGGAGATGGAGTTCTATGCCGAGTCGCCCGTTTGTCGCCGCAAGCAACTCCTCCACTATTTCGGAGAAGAGTTCGAACCCAAGTCGTGCGGCATGTGCGACAACTGTGTGCATCCACGCGAACAATTCGACGGCACCGAACATGTGAAGATCGCCCTGCAGGCCGCTCAACAGACCAACGAGCGTTTCGGCATAGGCCACCTCGTGCACGTTATCCGCGGCGTTGAAGATGAGTACGTAAAAAGCTACAGTCACTTCGACCTCCCAGTATTTGGAACCGGCAAAAGTGAAGAATCAGACTTTTGGAAGTCCGTGGTTCGGCAAACGCTTATATTCCAGTACCTCGAAAAAGATATCGAGAACATCGGTGTGTTGAAGCTCACCGAAAAGGGAAGAAGTTTCCTCGACAAGCCTCATCACATAGAGCTCGCCCGCGACCACGATTTCACAACCGCTATCGAAGAAGAGGAAGAGTCGGACAAGACACCGGGTCCTTCAAAATCTTACGACGAAAAGTTGTTCGAGATGTTGAAGGCTCTTCGCAAGAAGATCGCGAAAGAGAAGAACGTTCCGCCTTACGTTGTGTTCCAGGATCCTTCCCTTGAGGAGATGGCCACCACATTCCCGACCACCAAAGACGACCTCGCGTCGGTGAACGGTGTTGGAATGGGTAAGGTGAATAAGTTTGGTAAAGAATTTATCGAGCTCATTCGCCAGTACGCAGAAGAGAACGATATCGAAACAGCGAGCGATGTTGTTGTAAAGACATCGGTCAACAAGTCGAAGATCAAGATCTTTATCATTCAACAGATCGATCGTAAGATCGACCTCGACGAAATTGCGTCTTCGAAAAAGATCTCGTTTGATGAATTACTTACGGAGATCGAGAACATCTGCTACTCGGGCACAAAACTTAGTCTCGATTATTATCTCGATGAGATCCTCGATGAAGAAAAACAAGAGATCATTTTCGATTACTTCCTGAACTCGGAGACCGACTCAATTGAAGATGCCGTCGCAGAGTTGAAAGATGAGGACCCGGATTTCAATGAAGATAATTTGCGACTGATGAGGGTCAAGTTCCTTTCAGAATACGCGAACTAATTAGCTACCTTCGCACCCAATGAACATTTTAATCATTGGGTCCGGAGGCCGCGAGCACGCCTTCGCCTGGAAAATAAAACAAAGCCCCCTCTGCACCGATCTTTTTGTTGCGCCCGGAAATGCGGGTACTCCAAATAACATTTCTATTCCCGTAGATAATTTTGAAAAGCTCGGACAATTTTGCGTTGAGAAAAAAATTGACCTTGTCGTTGTTGGTCCCGAAGTGCCGCTGGTAAAAGGAATTCGCGATTACTTCCAAAACGACACTGCATTAAAAAATATACTGATGGTCGGCCCGGGCAAGACCGGCGCTCAGCTCGAAGGCAGCAAAGATTTTTCGAAGCAGTTCATGCTTCGAAACAATGTTCCGACTGCAAAGGCAAAAACGTTTACGTCGAGCAGTGATGCAGTCGCATTTTTAAAAACGCTCAAACCACCATACGTCCTTAAGGCCGATGGCCTCGCAGCAGGCAAGGGTGTGATAATCACATCAGATCTCGCCGAAGCCGAATCCGTTGTCAACGACATGCTCGTCAAAAAGCAATTCGGTGACGCCAGCTCGAAGATCCTCATCGAAGAATTTCTCGACGGCATCGAGCTCTCCGTTTTCATCCTCACCGACGGAAAAGATTACGTCATTCTCCCTGCCGCCAAAGACTACAAACGAATTGGCGACAACGACCAGGGCCCCAACACCGGAGGCATGGGCGCCGTGTCGCCTGTTGTTTTTGCGAACGACGACTTCATGAAGAAAGTAGAGTCGCGCGTGATCATCCCCACAGTAAATGGCTTAAAGAAAGAAGGTATCGACTATCGCGGTTTCATCTTCATCGGGTTGATGAACGTGAACGGCGATCCGTACGTGATCGAATACAACGCACGAATGGGAGATCCCGAAACACAGGTCGTCATGCTCCGGATGGATAGCGACCTGGTAGAGCTCCTCACAGCCGCCGCAAAGGGTGCGTTGAAAGGACACGTTGTGAAGGAGAAAAAAGGCTATGCCCTTACCGTTTCGCTGGTCGCCGGGGGCTACCCCGGGGATTACAAAAAGGGCGACGCCATCAAGGGGCACGACCAGGCCGGCGTGTTCCATGCGGGAACAAAATTGAGCTCCGGGAATGTAGTTACAGATGGCGGACGGGTGCTTTCGGTAACCGGAGAAGGGAACACGCTCGAAGAGGCACGGAAAAATGCCTACAAGCGGATTTCCGGCATTAGCTGGGATGGATTATATTTCCGTAACGATATAGGACTGGATTTGCAGAGATTGGAGGAGAGCGGCAAAAAATAGGAAGTTTATGTCATGCGCTTGCGGAACAGCCAAGGACGGAAAGGTTTCTGGCTGTAAAAATAACGGCGCCTGTGGAACAGGCGGTTGTAATAAAATGAACGTTTTCGACTGGCTCTCGAACATGGAGATGCCGGGCGAAAGCAAATACGACGTGGTAGAAGTTCGGTTCAAGAACGGCCGTAAAGACTTTTACCGCAATTCAGAAAAGTTGAATCTCACCACCGGCGATCCTGTCGTGGTGGAAGTTCCCAACGGACATCACATCGGTTACGTTTCGCTGCAAGGCGAGCTCGTGAGGCTGCAGATGCAGAAGAAAAACGTGGCCAACGATGGTGAGATAAAAAAGGTCTACCGCATCGCTCATCAACGCGACCTGGAAAAGCTCGAAGAAGTAAAAAAACGCGAGCTGCCAACGCTCTATCGCACACGCGAGATCATTCGACAGATCAACCTTGCAATGAAACTGTCGGACATCGAATACCAGGCCGACAATACCAAAGCCACATTTTTCTATTCTGCCGACGACCGTGTGGATTTTCGTGAGCTCATAAAAATGCTCGCGACTGAATTCAGGATCCGCGTAGAGATGCGCCAGATCAGTCTGCGCCAGGAAGCCGGTCGTCTCGGTGGCATCGGCGTGTGTGGCCGCGAGCTCTGCTGCTCTACATGGCTTAGTGATTTCAAAAACGTTGCGACAAGCGCAGCGCGCTACCAGAACCTTTCGTTGAATCCAAGCAAGTTGTCGGGACAGTGCGGACGTTTGAAGTGCTGCCTCAACTACGAGCTCGAGACATACATGGAGGCGCTGAAAGATATTCCGGAGATCGAAGCTCCGTTGCTTACCGAGAAGGGTGAGGCGATGCTTCAGAAGACCGACATCTTCCGCAAGATCATGTGGTTTGGATACAAGGAAGAAAACACCTGGTACCCGATCAACATTTTGCGTGTGAATGAGATACTGGAATTGAATCGCTCCGGACGCAAGCCGGCTACGCTCGAAGAAAACCAGGTGGCAGACAAGGGTCCGGTTGGTCCGTTGAACAGCGACCTGCAGGATCTCGACAAGAAATTCAAAGACAAGTCGAAGAAGAAAAAGAAACACGACAACCGTCACCACAGGGATAATCGTCAGAAAGGAAACAACCCTAATCCCAATAACAATCCTAATAACAGCAATAACAACAAGGGGAATAATCCAAACAGGGGAAACAATAACCCGAACAAGAATCGTCCAAACAATCCACCGCGAGGATGAGACTTTTTATAGTTTTTATTTCCGTTGCCGCTTTACTTTCAAGCTGTGATAACAGCCGGGTTTTCGAAGACAATAAGGACTTTAGCAAACGCGCGTGGACGTTGGGTGATACCGTTGCGTTTGAGTTTTCGATACCGGAACCGACGGCGAACTACAACCTGCTTTGCAACATCCGTAACACACTCGACTATCCGTACTCGAGGATCTTTGTGAACTACACATTAGAAGATTCGACTCACCGGGTGCTGGTAACGAAGCTGGTGAGCGATTACCTGTTTGATGTGAAGACGGGAGAGCCGCATGGGAACAGCGGGATTGGAGATATCTATGATCATCGCTTTTCGCTTGAAAGCAGGAAGTTGACAGCAGGGAAGTACTTCGTAAAGCTTCAGCAATATATGAGGACGGACACGTTGCAGGGAGTTCTTGCGGCGGGGGTAAGAGTGGAAAAGATAGGAGCCA
>DASRSO010000188.1:0-5358 GCA_035656375.1 Cyclobacteriaceae bacterium
AAACAGGGTCCTGAACTTGTCTTCTAAATTATCATCAATCTTCGGCATGGCTCAGATAGATTGACGGCTTATTCATCATCTAATTTACGCAGTAACTCGGGTATAAATATTGGGCTGGTATTACACCCTCAAGCAAGACAAAGGTGGGTTCAGAAATGCTGCTTGGCACGATTTTTAAATGAGGCGTTTTGAGAGAAAATCGATTGAATTCGGCTTTAAATGAGCTCGTGAAAATATTTAACATTTAAAGCCCATTTTTTTTGTCCTCCACGTCGATTTTTGAAAATATCGGCTTCCCAGGTGTTTGTGGTCAGATCTTCATTCTTTGAATCCTTACCGCGTTCAGTATCGCCAGCAGCGCCACACCAACATCTGCTATTACCGCTTCCCAAAGGTTTGCAACCCCACCTGCTCCAAGAATTAACACCGCTGCTTTCACCACCATAGCCAGTATTATATTTTGCCACACGATGTTTCTTGTGATCGCTCCTGCCCGAATAGCCGCTACTATTTTCGAAGGCTGGTCGTTCTGAATTACCACATCAGCAGTCTCTATTGTTGCGTCGCTCCCCAGGCCACCCATAGCAATACCCGCATCGGCCAGTGCAACAACAGGTGCGTCGTTCACCCCGTCACCTGCAAAGGCAATGTGCCTTCCTTCGTCTTTTAACATTGTCACCTTTCCAACCTTACCCTCTGGCAGAAGGTCACCGTAAGCATCGTCTATATTGAGCACGTCGGCAACTTTCGATACTACCGATTGTTTATCGCCCGACAGCATGACAGTTCTGAGCTTTAACGCATGCATCTCTTTGATCGCCTGCACTGCGTCTTCCTTGATCTCGTCAGCAATCGTGATGTACCCGGCATATTTGTTATCGATCGCCACTACAACTATCGTGTCAACTTCCGACTCAAGTTGAGACGGATATGATACGTTCGATCTCTTCAGTAGTTTGATATTCCCGGCCAGTATCGATTTACCATTCACGGTACCTTTCAAACCATGTCCCGCAACTTCTTCGACGTCGGTGGCCGAAAGGTTACCAGGCATGTCGCCCGCATATTCCACAACGGCCTTTGCGATAGGGTGGGTGGAGTTCTTTTCGAGGGCTGCTGTTACTCTTACAAGTTCGTCTTTATCAAAATTGTCAGTATCAACTTTTTGAACTTTAAAAACTCCTTTTGTTAGTGTGCCCGTTTTGTCCATCACGACAGTGTCGATCTTCGTCATTACATCGAGAAAGTTTCCGCCCTTGAACAATATTCCGTTCCGCGATGCGAGCCCTATCCCTCCAAAGTATCCAAGCGGGATCGACACAACCAGTGCGCACGGACAACTGATCACAAGAAACACCAAACCGCGGTACAGCCATTGGTTGAAGTTGTAATCGGAAACAAAGAAGTAAGGCGCGAGCACCAATGCTATCGCAAGGAAGAACACAATTGGAGTATATACCTTCGCGAAGCGTGAGATAAATAGCTGGGTCTGCGATTTTCTTGCAGATGCCTCCTGGACCATCTCGAGTATCTTGCTCAGCTTGCTGTCGGCAAATACAGCCGTCACCTTCACATCCGACACGGTGTTGAGGTTGATCATCCCCGCAAGAACCTGCTCGCCTTTATATTTAGTATCGGGCCGACTCTCTCCCGTGAGCGCCGCGGTATTCAGCGACGCCTTTTCAGATAACAACTCGCCATCGAGCGCCACTTTTTCCCCGGGCTTGATCCGAATCGTCTCACCAGGATTAACACTGGACGGTTTAACAACCTGTTCACTATCATTTCGAACCACCGTCACGTGGTCTGGTCGAATATCGAGTAGCGCTTTGATGCTCGCCTTCGCACGTCGAACAGCCGAGTCCTGGAACCACTCGCCAATTGAGTAGAAGACCATCACTGCGACGCCCTCTGTATATTCGCCAATGTAGAAAGCCCCCAACGTGGCGACAGTCATTAAAACGAATTCATTGAATATGTCGAGCCGCTTTGCTTTCCGAAACGCCATGCCAATAACCTTCCAGCCAGCAAGAAGCCAGGCGATAGCATTAACTATAAAACCAGGTGCGCCTTTTAATTCGATCCTGAAGCCGAACTCAAGGATCATGATGATCGATAATATTAGCAATGACGTCAGAAGATCCCAGTGTCCTTTCCAGCCCTGCTTGTCTTCGTGATCGTGACTGTGATCGTGATCATGATTATGATCGTGTCCTTCCTCACTCATGTCCTTCTTCTTCGGAGTTCTTCATTTTAGAAAGAATTGCATACGCATTCTTTACGACGATCGATGCATTTGCAGGAAGATCCGGCGGGAGCTTTACTTCAGTGTATCCAAGCTCTGTATTGCCAACCCCTACTTCTGTCATTGCAAAATGATATTCATCCAACTCGTAAAATATGTACTTCTTCCCCTGGAAATCAATAATCGCTTGTTCTGGAAGCGCCGGCACTTCGACACCGCCGGCTTCCACAACCGCCTTAAGATACATACCAGGCAGAAGATTCGTATCCTCTTTATCTATGTGGCAATGGATCTGAACCGTGCGTCCCTGGCCGATCTCACGCCCCAATAAGTATACCGTAGCAATGCGTTCCTTTGTTTCGTTCGCCAGGGTGAACCTTACTTTCTGCCCGATCTTGAGTTTCGGAACATCTTTTTCGAAAACAGTCAACTCCACGTGCAGGTGCTCGGTATCCACAATCTCGAAAAGTACATCGGAAGGATTGACAAACTTGCCGATGTTTACACTCACGGCTGTCACGTAGCCATCGATCGGTGAATGCAGTTGGATCGTCCCCGATAACTCACCTCGCTCAACGGTCGGGATGTCTACCCCAAGCATTTTCAGCTTGGCCTTCAGTCCACCAAGTTTTGCCTGCCAGCTTTGGAAATTCGTCTTCGATTGTTGCAGCGTCTTTTGCGAATTGACATTCTCTTTCGAAAGATCCTGTTGACGTTGATAATCCGATTCTGCAAACTCCAGTTGGCTCTTTGCATCGAGGTAATCCTGTTCCAGTTGAATGAACTCGAGGTTCTCAATAGTCGCAATTACCTGGCCTTTTTTTACGCGCGAACCCTCAAGCAGCGGCGTGTCTTTTAGAAAGCCTCCAAGCGGGACCGAGATGCTTATCTGTTGCTGCGGAGGAACATCAAGCATTCCATTCACCTTTATTGTACCGCTGATCTGCTTGTTCTCAACCTTCCCAAGCTCGATGTTCGCCATCTTGTATTGCTCGGGGCTAAACTCGGCAGTGTTTGCTGCATCCTGGTGTTGGGCTTCCTGTGCCACTTCGTTCGCCTCGCTCTTCGATCCGCATGAAAACAGGATCGTCGACGAAAGGATGAGTGTTATTATATAAATAGATTTACTTACAGTGTTCATATTATTGCCTGTTTCCGGTTAAGAATTCGATGTAGATGATACTCTGGTTGTATTCGTTGAGTGTTGATAAATAGCCCTCTTTAACAGCCAGTGCGTTCTGCACGCTCAAAAGATATTCCGTGTAGCCGATATCACCACCCCTGAAAGCTGTTTGAGCCTGGCGAAGGATCAGGTTGGCATTCGGCAACGCGGAGTCTTTATAGTATTGAAGACTGTTGCGCGACTTGATGTATCGTTGCGACGCTTCCTCAAATTGACCGATCGCCCTTGCATGTTCGTACTGGTACGTTTGCTGAGCCGCCTGTCGTTTATACTCCGCCGATTTTATTCGACCCTGGTATGGCACAAACCATAATGGAATTGCCACGCCTACCTGTAACCCGGTGAATCGATCGGCACTCGATGCCAACGACCCATTTTCGGTATTGATCACATCGACCAGTGTCTGGTTGAAATAGCCTAACACCAGATCCGGCGCCATCAAAGCTTTCTCAAACTTCTTTTGATCGGAAGCCAGCTCCACCTGCTGACGCTGAAATGCCAGCGCCGGGTTGAGCTTTACCATCGTTGAGTCCGGAAGATCTTTCAGGGCAATCTCCGACAGCTCATTTTCAATTGTAGGGAGCTCTCTTGCGTTGAGCAACGTCTTCAGTTGCGTCCTCAGCACGTTGATATCCGACTCGACGATCATAAGTTGGTTCTTTGTCTCGTTGCGTTGAGTTTCGGCAGTAGCCTGTTCAAGCAACTTTCCTTCTCCCGCTTTATATCGTGCAGAGGCTGCTTTCAGGAATCCTTCATAAATGCTATCCTGTTGCAGCAACAATTGACGTCGGGCTGTTATGTACGATAGCATGGTGTAGACCTGCTTCACCTGGAACACCAGCTCATTCTCCGTCGTGGCTTTCTTCAGCTCAGAGGATGCAAGCATCGACCGGTTCAACGCTGCACGACTTCCAAAAGCCGTGAAGGGTATCGACTGCATCACGGTTATGTTGTTATCGTTCTTGAAACTGTTGTATTGCCCATACATCAGCATTGCGGTCGTCTTGGGAAGATCAAACCCGGTTTTCTTCATCTGTCGTTGTGCTTCGACATCCGACGATGCCGCGGCAATCGAAAGATTGTTCTTACGGGCCTGCTCCACTGCTTGCTGAAGCGTGAGATTGTTCTGTGCGCTGATCTTAAGCACGCCGAGAACCAACAGGCATGATATTATTCCTCTCATAATTCTGGAGATTTTTGACCTTTTCGTCCCATCTTTTCGAATGTGACATACAAACAGGGGAGTACGAACAGGGTGAGTATCGTGGAACTTAACAGTCCGCCGATCACCACTGTTGCCAACGGCTTTTGAACCTCGGCCCCGGCGCTGGTGGCGAGTGCCATTGGCAGGAAACCCAGCGAAGCAACTGTTGCCGTCATTAACACCGGTCGCAGTCGTATCTCTGTTCCTTTCATGACGATCTCAACCAGGTCGGAAATACCACTCTTCGAAAGCCGGTTGAATTCGGCTATGAGTACAATGCCGTTGAGAACCGCTACCCCGAACAAAGCGATGAAGCCGACACCTGCCGAGATACTGAATGGCATTCCCCGCATCCACAGTGCAAGCACACCGCCGATGGCCGAGAAAGGGATCGCCATAAAGATAAGCAGGGCTTGCTTTAGCGAGTGGAACGTCAGATAGAGGAGTATGAGGATCAGCAGTAGTGCTGCGGGTACGGCGATCATCAATCGCTGTCGGGCTTCCTGAAGTTGTTCGAAGGCACCACCATACGTGACGTAGTATCCCGGAGCAAAATTCACCTCGGTGCCCACTCGTTCACGAATTTCTTCGACGACGCTTTCGACATCCCGCCCGCGAATATTGAACCCGACGGTTATTCTTCGTTTTGCATCCTCTCGCTGGATCTGGTTGGGCATTGGCCTTATTTCAACGCTTGCCACCTGTGATAAAGGGACCGGGGTTCCG
>DASRSO010000189.1:0-112524 GCA_035656375.1 Cyclobacteriaceae bacterium
AGATAACTCGAGAGGAGCAAGCCATGTTGTCGCTACGCGAAACGACCTTACTCTGTCACTGCGTTTGAATCTTGCAGACCGGAGTTCCGAGGAAGGCGTCGTGTATTTGTATACAAAAATACATCTTGCTTATGCATCTTATGTACGATGTCACAGCTTAATGCTAGATGATTACCCAAAAATGGCGTAAATCGATAAAGGATTTATTGACCCTCTTATGTCGTGATTTAAGGTGACCGATCGCCCCCAGTTCAATAATTTCTAAACTTTCTTCCGATGCCCAACCTGCGTCTTTAATCCATTCATTGATCTTTGCATGCCAGTGGTTGAAGTCATGCTTTTTGACGTATGCAATCATGCTGCCATTGTCAAAGAGCTTATTCCTATGATCGAGGCCGTGCTTTTCGTCTTTATACCTTTGAATCCCCGCTCCAGGTCCATGAACATATTCATGCTCTAATCTTGGCCTTTTCCTCGTGCCTTTTGGTGTGGGTAGGATTTTCGCTTCCATCGTGCATATCAATGTTGTGCCAAGATACACACCAATATCAACCGTGCTGCTCCCTTTCTGTGAAGTCTCCCGAGCAAAATAGAAGCGAGACTTACATTTGCTGGTTAGAAAAAGGCATAGGATTTCTGAATGATGATTCTCGTTGCGTTTCAAAGTGAGATTTTCTTTGAATTCGTCAGACGCTGTAAACCCGGAAAGTTCTTTGCCAACGTAGGCATATAAGTCATTAACGACCCGATTTGGTTCTAACTGTTTGAAACTCCCGATTCCTCTTGTTGACATAGTGTTAAAACCCCTCTTGTGTTAAGTCAACAAACGTATCATCTGCGTCTCTCAGTGCGATTGATCGTAGCCAATATCGAAGAGCATTCGGTTTTACTATAAATACGCAATCGTAGTCGTTTATGTGCTTGTAGATTCTCACGACGCGACTATAAATGGCTCCACGATTTATAGTCGAATCTTTAAAAAGCTCAGCTAACGTTGATTGACTACTATCTGACAATTTGATGGCCAATCCATCTGTTTTTGGGCCAAAGCAAATTTGACACGCAATAAATGATGGCAGTTTTTGAAATCCTGCGACTTGCCAAGCCTTTCCGTCTTTTTCGTAGATCGCATTCAGAGTGTCGCAAAATGTGCGGCCATAATCAGCGAGTTGAGTTTCGTTCGGGTTATCGCGGAATATTCTTCCTGCGGCATTGTTATTTATCGACTTACCCAGATGGACGTAATATTTAAGAACATCATCCTGTATAATCGCTTCGGACTTTGACAATTCTAAGTATTCGCGGTTTTCGGGATAAGGAACACTAAGAATTTCGCTCTTATTTACATCCGTTTCCGTTAGGACTAAACTGCTACTGCTTTTAGCGAGAATGTAGGCTTGATAATTTAAGCGAGATTGATTTTTTTCTGTTAAGAAATCAAAGATCTGCCGTAATTCTTGCTCGTCCTTGTCAGGAACGCTGATGCCTATAAAATCTCTGCTGTAATATAGATTTGACTTTTTGGTATAGATATTACGCTTTCCTACAAATGCAACCGGAAGGGTTTTGTCGCCAAGAACCTGGTCGATGATCATAAAGGGAGGTTCATACATGAATTTATCTTTCAGAGCATTTGTCGTAATGTTTACGTCTATTGAGACCACTGCTTGTCCATCGTCACGAATTCCAATAATTCGATCGACGTTCTTCAATGCTAACTTGCTTCCTCCTTCAAATCCACGAATTTCCTGCCAGCCCTTTTTCTTACTGATATAGCTTTCCAAACTTGGAAGTGCGCTTAGCCGATTTATAAAGTGGAACAACCGTTCCCCTCCTAGCAGATTTGTCTTCCAAATGAATTGCTTTTCTTCGTCTAAAGCCCAATCAAGGGGAACCAAGTGTTTGTCATAGTAATCAATTTCAAACCTTATCCTGTTTTCAGATTGCACCATCCTTTTAACAACGGTATGATTTATTTTCTCACCCTTGGCTGGTCGATTTTGAGCGATGACTGCCACAACCGGAGTATCTGCGGAGTTGTGAAATAAATCGCGTCGTAAGTGTGTAAAGTCATATATATCGGAAACCGTATAATCTTTGAATAGAAGCTTGCGGTATTTCATGCTCGCTTTATCATACAACAAAACGTTTGAGGGGATGATCATGCAAACTCTTTTGGCTAAGGACATTGAGCCCTCAAAAAAGTGCAAGGCAAAGTTTAATCGAGGTATTTGTCTATGCTTGAACTCAAGTTTATCGATAAGATTTGATGCTATTACTGTATGTTTATTTGACCCAGTCTCTGGATTGAATGGGGGATTGCCGATCACGAGATCAAACGTTTGTTCAGACTGTTTTATCTTCCCCGCCCACTTAAAAAAGTTAGTGGCTTGTAAATTGTCTTCTCTGAGATTTGGAAACTTAAGCTGATTCCAAATCTCTTTTGGTGATAGCTTATCCAGTAAAGCTGTCGTTAAACCCAGAATGCTTATCAGTATTGCAGTTTCCTTAACATCAACACCAAATATATTTTCCTCCAAAATTTTCTTGGCAATTTTGGCAGACGGATATTGAATGTTGTTTTTCGTGCTGTTGTTAATGGCCCACCATTGCAATAATCGTTTATATGCTGCAACTAAAAACACACCCGAGCCGCATGACGGATCTAGAACTTTGAACGAAAGATTATTAAATAAGTGTGGTTGATCTAAAGGCATTGTTTCGTCAACCAGAAAGTTGACAAGATGTATTGGGGTGTAAACAACTCCTTTTTCGCTTTGACCATTTTTTCGCGTAGCCTCAGCCTGAATAAAATTTTCATAGATGGCGCTTATGACTTCCGCAGGGAGGTGATTAAAATTGTATTGTTCCCACAAGAAAAGTTGACTCGTAAATAAATCAATTTTCGCCGTTAGGAACTGAGAAAGTAGTGCGAGGTTGGTGTTCTTGATTTTCTTCCGCTCGACATCTGTGAAGTTGTCAAACAACTTTCCATTGAATTCAGATGCTAACTCATTTAACACGTCCAGTAATAAGCCTGCGTCAACCGCTTCGACGAAATTGGTAACCTTAAGACGGCGGTAGATCGTCTTTAGAGTATGTTTCCCATCCGAGTCTTTAATCTCTTCAAGAAATTTAACAAGGATACTGACAATCAGCAGTTTGTCGATTGTATTCTCCGTTAAATCAATGGCGTTGTTTAGAAAGCGCTTTCTAACAGCCATTAGATATGTTAGAAGGTGGATATAGGGACTACTGCCTTCGTTCAGAGTTTCGTTGAAGTCGCTTTGTTCCCAGAAAGTACCGCTTCCAAATAGATACGCTGAAAATCTTTCATCATTGTCGCCTTTCAAAACTTCCGCCAGTCTTATTTTCGAGGTACTTAGTTTACCGGCGGCATCGATATCTGCTGGTCTCCTTGCGTTAATGACGTCAATTCTGTTTCTGCCCACGAGGAGATATATCTCATTCTTTCCGGCGCTCCATAACTTTGCATGTAGTTTGATATGATCTTCGCTATTGAATTCAATATCCTCCTCACGGAAAATACAAACTGCGGGTTCAGATCGATAGGGGCTATCCGCGTCGGAATCTTTATAATGGCGTCGGAAAAGAACAGAATGTGCTTTAAGCTGACTTGCTTCAAAAAGGTAAAGGCGTTCTTCGTTGTTCCTTGCATCTCCTGGTTTTTTGCAAAGGACCAACCCATTTTCCTTAGAAAAATCAAAGATATTGCTAGACATTTTTCAACCCCAAATTAGTGTTTTTTGCTCGAAAATCGGCTGTTTACAATCGGCAAGGCGGCTATTTGTTTAACTATAAAGAAAGCCTTTAAAAGTGACAACTGGTGTCAAAAGGACCGAAAGTAAACCTGACAAGTTTCGAGCATCAGATAGGTTACTCCATTAGTTCTCCCTTCCATTCCTCTTGCACAACCTCCAGCAATTCAAACAACCCGTCCAGATCAATCACCAAGTGATACAAATACTCCGCTTCGGCTGATCCGTCATACATTAGAAATTCCAATAACCAGCTTCGGAGATTCACACTGAATCGTTTCGCCGGATGGTATTCCAGAAATCTCAAAAACGCTTCTTGTAACCTCGGCGTAACGGTCAAGTCAATACCATTTGCCTTCTTTTGTTTTGAATTAGTCTTCTTACTAGCCATAGCAGTATTGTTTTAGAATGATTTGATTCGGATTGAATTGTAAAACAGCGAGCGAGTCCAGGCACCGACTACCGGGATGGCAAACTTCTCTTTCAACGCCCGCATATCCTCACTGACTTTCTTATCAACGATCTTAGCGTAGTGCTGCGTCGTTTTCAGGCTCTTATGTCCGAGCATCTTGCTCACCGTCTCGATAGGAACGCCATTGGTAAGCGTAACAGTCGTTGCGAACGTATGCCTGGCGCAATGGAATGTCAGGTCTTTTGAAATTCCACAGAGATCAGCCAGTTCTTTCAGATAGCTATTGGTCCTCTGGTTACTCATAACCGGCAGCAACTTGCCTGAGTAGTCAGTAACGGGATGGTTTGTATATCTATCAACTATCGACGCTGCAACCGGCAACAATGGAATCTTCGACGCCGTATTCGTCTTCGACCTATGAGTTGAAATCCATCGATCCCCATCCACACCCACGACGACATTCTCTTTAGTCAACTTCTCAACATCACAATAAGCCAAACCAGTATAGCAACTGAATAGGAACATATCCCGTACCTGATCAAGCCGTGGAATAGCTATTTCCTTTTCACCGATTAATTTCAGTTCGGCTTCAGTCAGAAACGTCTTATGCGTTTCATGATTCGACATTTTGAAACCCACGAACGGACTTTTTGTGATCCACCTCTTCGCGATGCACTGGTTTAGAATCTTCTTGATCTTCTTTAAGTAATCCATCGCCGTATTGTGACAGCAATGCTTGACTGATTTCAGGTAAATCTCAAAGTCTCGTATGAATTGATAGTCGACGCGATCTAAATCGATGTCGTTTAGCGCGTATTGATAGCGAAGGAATTCAACCAAGTAGCCCTTGATTGTTTTGTATTTCTGGAGCGTTCGATAGGAGAGTCCTTTCCCGACAAGCAACTCGAACTCCTTGTTGTGATCTTCATAAACCTCCAACAAGGTTCGTCTCTTCTCCACATCCAATCCCAGGTATTTCGCTTTGATCTTCTCACCATTGAAGTCAATTCCCGATGAAAAGAAGAATTGAAATATCTCGTAGATCTTTCCTTGCACCGCATCCAAGTAGTGATTGAATGAACGAACATCTTCCGTCTTGCCAATCAGTCTACCTCGTGCAGCATCCCACTTGGAAGGATCACAGCTACGTTGCAATGAAATTTCAGTACGAGAACCATTCACGGTTATTCGTAAGTAAACGGCCGATGTAGCCCCTCCCTTCGGGCCCGACCTCCTAACAATGCAATTCTGATTAAATGTCTTCTTCATCATTCACCCCCAACACTTTAAGTTAACGCGAATGATTACTCCCAATCAAGATGTTCAATCCATGAACATGCTTGACTTACATGCAGTTAGACAACTTCTGGTGAGTGAAATCAAGACAAACTTCAATTCACCTAATCGTTCACCACAACTTTGATCTCCAATGAAAAAGATGAGTTCCTATAAAACACAAAAACCACTCAATCATTTCGATTAAGTGGTTTTGATTCTCTTTAACTCTTAGTTCGTAGCCCCGGCAGGAATCGAACCTGCATCCTCAGAATCGGAATCTGAGATTCTATCCATTGAAATACGGAGCCAGGATAGGAAACGCGGCCAAATATAGGAATTCCCCTCAAGAATTAACGACCAAAGCCCCCATTGCCGTACTTGCCTCTCATTTCGTTTTCGGAATATCCTCCAACCTATAATAAATCGGCAACCCTAACTCCTTCGCCCTCCGCACATCCTCATCCGCACCTTTCGACGCCCCCTCAAGCCTCAGCACTGCATCGCACTTTTCCAACAACCTATGCGCTACCGGGTACTGGATCTCCGCGTAAGGCTCATCACCCGGACGCTTCGAACCCGCAAGCTTCAATAATGGCAACGCCACCCACTCGCCGATCATAGGCACATGCCCCATGCGGAACAACGGCAGCGCAACCGACTCAAGGCGGTCCATATTTTTTTGAATGAGAATGGGGTCTTCGTTGGTGCCACTTCTGTAGGGCCCCGCAATCAGGATCATCATATTCTTTTTTTTTCTTACAAATGAAATCGGAAGGCGCCGATCTACCTCTTAAGGTAGTTTAAGAAATCCGGATCACTTTCTCGCACGTATCGTGCTAAGAAACTCCGGCGTGATCCCAAGATAGGAGGCAATCTGCTTCAGCGTAACGCGCTGCACTATGTGCGGGTACTTTTTGATGAAGATCTCGTAGCGCTCCTCCGCCGTCATCGACAGGTTCTGGATCACTCGCACCTGCTCGCGCACGTATGCATTCTGGATAATGATCCTGAAGAACCTTTCGAACTTCGGCACCTCGATGTATAAGTTGTCCATGCTTTCTTTCGATAGCTCGAGCACCTCGCTGTTCTCGAGGGCATCGAGATACATGATCGCAGGGACCTGGTTGAGGAAACTATACATGTCGGTGATCCACCAGTCTGCAACACCAAACATGATCGTCGTCTCTTTGTCCTGTCGATCGACGTAGTATGCGCGAACTGCACCGCTGTTTACAAAGTAGAATTTGGTGCAAACCTGTCCTTCTTTAAGGAGGATATCTTTTTTGTTTACCTGGATGTTTTTGAGAAGGGCGGTGAAGTAGGTTTTCTCTTTGTCGGTTAAGGAAATGTGCCTGGCAATGTTGGCAAGTATAAGGGAGTACATTGTTCGTTCAGATTAAAAGCCCTTCAACATCTCCTTTGCCTCATTCTCTCCCAGCTTTGCTGCCTTCTGAAAGTCTTTTTCAGCGGCGGGCTTATTGTTCAGGGCCAGGTGTGCTTTTCCTCTCGATAACCACGCCAATGAATTCTTGCTGTCGTTTTCAATTGCGGTATTCAACTCCCTCACTGCCTGGGCAGCGTTTTCTGTATTGGTCAAGGCAATCGCTTTCGCTGTGAGAAAATACGACAGATCCGACGGAAGATGTGTGAACCCGTACGGCTTCGTGTTATTTCCTCTGAACAGGGCACGATCTGCCGAGATACTCAATTCATCCCACTTCTCTTGCGACATCAGCACCTTCAGATAGTACTTGTGTGCATCGACAAACCCCGGCTCTATTTTAATGTATTCGTCAAGCCACCACATTGCCTTCGCGGTGTCTTTCTTTGTCAGCAACTTGTCGAGCTCAACCGAGATTGTTGAGAAACTTTCTATCGCTTGTGGATTCTGTGATTTCAGGAGGTCTAACGTTGAGGGAAGCAGCTCACCAACCTTTTGATAACCCATACCACGATAGGCGCGAACTTCTTTATTGATGCTGTCGCGGGTAAGGTATCGTGAAAAGTCATCGATAGCTTCGCGATACTTGTTGTTGTGATATCTTGAAAGGCCGCGAAACTTATAGGCCACATACGACTCGGGGTTTATCCTAAGCATTTCGGAGAAATCCATTTCTGCATAATCCCATCTTTGGAGTTCAGTGAAATAGATGCCTCTTTTCTTATGGGCATCGATGTTGTCTTTGTCGACCGTAATCGCGCTATCGTATCCAAACAGCGCGGCCTTGTGTTCACCTTTATGTTCGTTGATCACCGCTCTTAGAAATACGCAAAGCGGCGTCTTTCGTGAGTCCTTCGAGACCTTGCCGATCGATTTTAATGCATCGTCGAATTTCCCCCGATACAACAAACAGTAGGCTTTCCTAACCTGGAATGCGTCGGCATCCGGTAGACCATAAACGTTTGCCACGACGTAGTATCCTGCAAACTCTATATCGATCCTCTTATCAAGTTCGGACTGTTGCCCCAGAAACCGGTTCTCATCACTATGAGTTGCTTCAACAACTTTGCGCAGGTCCGAGAAGCTCTTATCGTATTCATCCGTTTCGGTGTACAAAAGACCCCGGATCAAACGAAGAGGAGTGTTTGTGGGAGTTAACCGCACAAGCCGGTCGAAGTCGCGAAGGGCGATCTTCTTGTCCGTCTCCAACTTCAGTGCGCCATGAAATAAAAGGGCCAGGCGGTGCAACGAATCTTTCGCGAGTACATCTTCCAGGTATCTTAGTGCATGCTTGGGATTCGACCGCATCGCGGCTTCGATCAATGCAACCTTTACACCGGCGTCGAGAAAATTTGGATCGATATCGAGGCATTCTTTGTACAATCGTCTGGCGCGGTCGACATTTCCCATTTTCGCAGAATGATTGGCGAGAACATAAACAGGATTCGGATTCTTTGAGTCTATGTCTCTCGCACGTTGAAGGAATCTTTCTGCCTTGTTCGAAACACCAAGCAGATCGTAGGTCTTGCCAAGCTCTATATAGTTGTAAATATTTTTGTCGTTGAGCTCATTGACCCGCAGAAATGACTTTTCAGCTTCCTTGTACTTGCGCAACTGTTTTTGACAAACTCCCAGATAATAGTGAGCAACCCACAGCCCGGGAGCCAACTTAATCGCTTCTTCCAACGCAGGCAACGCCTGGCCCGGCGACCCTTCATCGAGGTAATTGATGCCGTCGTTCAGGGAAGCCTGTACTTTCCCCTCCATGTTCCATTCGAATTGGGGTTTCAGGTAGCCAAAACGATCGAGCGACTCCGATGTTTCGGATGCCAATTCTTCGGGTCGAAAGAAGTCCTGGGCGTAAAGGTGAGTTGTGGCGAGCAGGACGAGGGGTAATATCCATCTCATCCTCCTAAGTTAAAAAAATCCTAATCGGCCAAAAGCATCAATCCATTTGAGATCAGCTTCGTCAACCCGGGATTCTTATTCTTTTTTTCTTCGAGGTATTTTCTAATCTCTTTCTGAAGATCGTTCTCCACGGAATTTATTTGCAGAACTTCAAGTATTTCCAACGGCAACAGCCAATCAGCCGGAAACTTTTTCTTTACTGTTTCCCAGGTAGCTGGTAGCGTGTTCACCAACGTCGCGTTATTTCTGGCATTCCTCACCTTCCTGTACAACTCCTGCAACTCGAGTGCTTTCGCATCATACACCGGCTGATGCATCTTTTCGCGCGGCACATTCACGTTCGGTTCGAATGCCTCAGGGTCTGCAGGACCAGCATACGCCGAAATGATCTTCTCACCAACGGCAAGCGAATACGTCGGCGACTCTTCAAGGACTTTCCCGCCAAACGTAACGGTCGCACCCTCCAGATCGATCAACGCAATTTTCCCCTCATGCCTAAGTATGCCTTTTACCGTACCAGTTACTTTCACACCTGTGTTGTAGTCAAGGGATATTTTCTTGCCTGCCTCGACTTCTTTCAAAGAAACTTTCCCTACTGGCGACGAAAATCCTTTCGGAAATTTTTCCTTACCGTATTTTTCTAACTGTAAATTATTTAAGCTCAACGCCGACGGCCCCGTTGTTCTCACAAACACAGGGTCTTTTCCATCGTCGATCACCTCCGTAAATGTTCCCGATACCTGTAAGCCGGAACTGAACACCGCAGTTGCTGTATACTTGGAACTGATCGCTTTCTTCATCGCCGACAAACCACCAGTAATGTAGCCCATCGTCTCCTTGAACTGGTTCAGCACCGTTGTGAGATGTGCAAAGTCGGGTGTCACAAACAACTGTGGCTGCGGCTTCGTGATATCGTAGTTGCAATTCATCGCATCGAGCGTGTATGGAACTTTCTTTACTTTCGGTTCCAGGCAACTCATGCTTTCACCGATCGACGATAGAAGTCCCGCGCCGTATATCTTGTGCTTTTCAACAGTTCCTATCAACCCGTATTCCACTGTCCACCAGTGAAGATTTCTGATCAATGCCATCTCCGACGGCGGACCCATGTTCGCCTGAATGCGTTCGATCTCTTTTTCGGCGAGAGTAACTTCCGAAGCCGGCGTATTTGGATCTTCTTTAATAATAGACAGGTGACGAATAGCCTCATACAACGCAAAATCTTCTTGTGAAGAAAATGCCTTGCTTCCGGCCTCACCTATGTCTTTCAGGTATGCCGCAAATTCAGGCACCGCAAGTATCGGCGCATGTCCCGCCGACTCGTGGATCACATCAGGCGCGGGAGTGTATTCGATGTGTTCAAGCGTCCTGATGTCGGCAGCGATCACTAACACATTGTATTTAGTGAACTCCATAAACGCACCGGGTGGAATGAAGCCGTCTACCGCAACCGCAGCCCACCCAATGTCTTTCAGTATCCTGTTCATCCCGTACATCGTCGGGATCTGTTCGATATCCACACCCGTCATGTGCAAACCCTGCACATAAGATTCATGTGCAACTTTTTTCAGGTAATGATAATTCTGACGCATCACATAGCGCCACACAGCCTGGTCAACCGGTGTGTAATCGCCATACGGCTGGTCTACCACAAATTGTAGTAAGTGAGGCGGGAGTTTCTCAGTAACTTCATTAAGCTCCATTCATCATCGATTCGAGCTCTAATATATGCCTTTCAATTAATTTCTTCTCTGCGGGCGATTGAGTCTGCTTCAATGATTTAAATAAATAACTTTTCGAAAGTTCATAATCTCTGTCGAGATAATAGAATTTTCCTAAAGCTGAGTTGAGTAAAAAATAGTGATTCATGTATGGGTGTTGCTGCAACTCATGCAGGATGTCGTATCCTTTTTGCTTTTCACCAGAGTAGTACAGCGCAATTGCATAGTTGAGCTCGACGAAAGGATTGGGCTGACTTATTAGCAATCGATCATACAGCTTCGCAATTAATTTCCAGTTTGTCGATTTGAAATCGGGCGACGTACAATGAACATAGGCAATCGAAGCTTCGATGTGATACGAACTGATCTCGTCGTCGTACGACTTCTTCATAAACTCATTGCCAAGTTGTATCAGATCGTGATCCCACAGCGTGCGATCCTGGTGTTCGAGCTCAACGAGGTCGCCCGCGGCATCGAAGCGAGAGTCGAACCGCGCACAATTGAAGAGCATCAATGAATGCAACGCCGCCGTTTCCTTATTACCAACCCCACACTCAAGCAACTCGCGGTTCATCATCAGCGCTTCCTCACACAATTCTTTGCGGATAACTTCCTTCCCCAATGTTGACTTATATCCTTCGTTGAACACAAGGTAGATGACCTTGTGCACCACCGGCACGCGTTGTCTTAATAATTCTATCCGCGGCTCCTGTAACAGGATACCTTCCTCCTTTATTTTCTGACGTGCCCGCACAAGAAGCTTATCTACACCATCGATGGTCATGCCAAGAACATTGGCGATAGCTTCGACCTTCAGGTTCACAACATATTTCAGAGTAATAACAACCTGCGTCTTTGGGGCAAGTGCGGGATGGGCACAGGCGAAAAGCAGTTTCAGTTGGAAGTCGCGGATAGCGGCTTCATCATATCCCTCCGCTATTATCGTTTCGCTCTCCACCTCGGCGTATCCTCCGCATTCCCTCTGCGTCGCCTCTGCTACACCGCCCGCGCCCCTCTTCATCCTGTTTAAGAACCTGTTCTTCGCAGCCACATATATCCATCCTGACTTATTTTCAGGTGTTCCTTTTTTCCTCCAGTTGTCAATCGCCTCCACAAATGCATCATGCACCACATCCTCCGCCATCTCTATGTCAATTTCCCGCGAATACCCCAACAACGTTGCCACCAGCTTACCAAAGCTGTTCCGGTACACCTGGTCGACAACATCCTTAACCTTATCCATACGGTCCTTTATACTGCAACTCATCCGGTACCACGAGGAACGGGCGCACTTCAATTGCCGCCACACCGCGAACTACCAATGGACACATCTGCGCGATCGCCGTGGCCTGTTCAATGTTTTCAGCTTTAATAATAGAGTACCCGCTAATCCCTTCCTTCGACTCAATAAACGGCCCGTCCGACAACACCTCGTTCTTACGAATGTACCGCCCTTTTGGAAGAAGCGGTTCACCCCCGAGGTACCCTCCCGATTCCGCGATCGACTCCACCCACTTGAGCATCGACGGGATATCTTCAGATCGCTCCTTGTCGGAAAGTTTTTGCATCCGCTTCAGATCTTCCCTGATGATGAATAGAAATTTTTCCATAGTTGAATTTAATGTTTTGAAATAAGACAATCTTACGATGACGATTCCGTACCACTTCCATAAAAAATATTTACTTTAATGTTATGAGACCCCTTATCCTGATCGTTATTCTCGCTATTTCCGTTCCAGCCCTTTCACAAACTCCCTGGAATGGTCATAAAAGCGCAGTCGTGCTCACGTACGACGATGCACTGAATGTTCACCTCGACAAGGTGATCCCGGGTCTTGACTCCGCCGGCTTCAAAGGCACATTCTACCTCACCGTTTCTTCCGGCGCATTCACAAACAGGATGGTCGATTGGAAGAAAGCTGCCGAAAAAGGACACGAGCTCGGCAATCACACTATGTTCCATCCGTGCCGCGGTGGGGCCGATCGTGCGTGGGTCCGCCCGGAATACGACCTCAACAATTATACACTCAAGCGTATCGAAGACGAAGTGAAAATGACGAACGTCATGCTCACGTCGGTCGATGGAAAAACAGAGCGCACGTTCGCATATCCATGTGGCGACATGCGCGTAGGTGATAAGTTTTATGTAGAAACGATCAGCGACGACTTTGTTGCAGCGCGTGGTACCGAAGAAAAGATCTATCAGCACGGCAAAGTGGATCCATATACTATCGGGTGTTTTTCTATTGCAGGCCAGTCGGCCGACTATATGATCGACCTTGTGAAGAGAACAATGAAGGAAGGTGGAATATTAGTGTTTCTTTTCCACGGCGTAGGCGGCGAGCACAATCTTAACGTTGATCTGAAAGAACATCAAAAGCTTATCGCATTCCTTAAGAAGAACCAGAAGGACATCTGGATACCGACGTTTATCGATGCAATGAAATACGTGAAGTCAAACCCGCATTAATTTTTAATTGCCTGCAACGCGGCTTCGGCAGCATACTTCACGTCGCCGTTGCCCGAGGCATTCAACACCCGTGTGATCGACCTCTCCGCAGACGACGCATCTTTCCCGATCTTACCGAGAATTGTGATCAGTTGATACTGCAGACCTCCGTCGTTGATAGTGGTCTTGTCCAGCTTCGCTACCAGTTGACTCACGGCGGGTTTCCCGATTTTAACCAACGCTTCTTCGGCAGCCTCTGTATCGTTGCCATAGTGCGGCAGCACGCTGATCATATATTCGACTGCTTTCGGGTTCGAAGTTTTGATGTTGCCCAGGGTGATGATCGCGTCGGTCTGCGCCTGCGCAAGTTTCTCGCGATTGTCGAGACTGCGTTTGGCAAATAATCCCACGAGACTGTTCTCGAGTTTCTTCGGGCGGTCGCCCATCATTGCGAGCATCTTCGTGACACGTTGCTGTTCATTGGTGTCGTTGCCTTTCAGAATTGCGTCGGCTTCTTCCATGGTTGGGATAACACCAGGAACAGGTACTCCGTGGAGCACACAAAATGTTATTCGGTCTTCTTTCTGACTTTGGTATTGAGTTTCAAGTGCGTACTTCGAAAATTTTTCGGTGCAGCCAGCCACCAGGAGCTTCATATCGTTTTCGTCGATCTTCTCACGTGAGAGATCATACAATTGCTCCGCAGCTTTCGGGTATTCATTCGCGTTCACAAATTCGATGATCCATTTCATGATCGCGGTTTTGTGCTCATTCTCTTCCTTGTACATGTTGTGAAGCGCAGAGAACAACGTTGCTTTCGAACGATCGTCGGTATTTAGTTTCGATGAGTATGTTGCGTACACATGCTGCCGCAATGGCTGGTTGCTTTTGAGCCCATCGAGCATGCTGAAGAATGCAGCATCGTAAGTGATTGGCCGGGGCAGCCCGATCTTGCCGGCCGACGCGAGAGTGAAATAATTTGCTATACGCGATTCCATTTTCGCCTGCTCCGGGCTTGCCGGTTTCGCGATAAGAGTGTTGCTGAAAAAACTTAAAGAGTAGTTTCCAATCTTCGACATGGCACGAAGTGAAGTCTGCCACTCTTCGTCATCCACCTGGCCGTCGGATGCAAAGAATCTTGCAATCTCGAGTGCGCGATCGTCGCCCGAAGGAAACGCGATGGTGTCGAGGGTCTTAAGGAGAAAGTTCTTATAGCCTTTATGATCTATTTTATACCGCGTAAACGCATACATCATCGAATAGTGCAACCGCCCACACGTAACGTCAAACGGAGTTTTGATTGCTTCGGCCACCGTGCTCTCGATCTTGTCTTGCGAGCTCAGATCGTGAAGCCTGTTCTTTTCAAAGTCTTCAGCCTTCCGCTTGCATGCTTCCTCTTTGTTTACCATGGAGATCACCTGGACTTCTCCTTTTTTCTCACTCTTCTCTTCTTTCTTGTCCTCGCGTTTCTCTTCAGCCGGGTATGAAGGTTTTGATACTTCCTGGTTGAATAGTGTAGCAAGATTTTTGGTCATCTTGATCCTGCCATTGAAGCTCACACTGATCTCACCCGTGGCAACGTCGATCAGACGGGCATTCACATCGATGTAAGATTTCAGCTTGGTATATGTGCCAGACAGCAGTGCATCGATCGGAACTAACTGACCGATCTTCAGCGCGGCAGCGGGTTTCATAAGATCAGTGAGAATGAATTTTTGTTCACTGAGCACTGCATCGAGTCTCGTACGTTCGAATACTTTGATCTTATCGGGCTGACCTGTTAGTGCGCCAATAATAGTTTCAGTCAGGTAGTTTCCGAATGGCGCCTGGTTAACGGAAGAGGCGTCCACGAATGGCACAACTCCAACGTGCAGCGATTTTCCTCCGGGAACGGTGCTTATGATCTTTGTCGTAAGATCACCGGTGACCGAAGTGTAATTTTTTGCCTTTTGTGCAAAAACTAATGAAGGCAGTAAGAGAACGAGAAGGGTGAGGTGTTTCATGGGCTTCAGCCCATAAAAATACCTCGAACTTCATTAAGTTTCATACTCATGCTTTGCGCTTTTTCCAGGACCCACGCATTGTATTCCTCGATAGCCTGGAGCCGCTCATTTTCGGTCGAATACCGTTCTTCTACAATCTGTTTCAGCTCCGCGACCTTCGACCAGATGCCCGCCCGGAAAACGAAATTTTCTTCGCCTCGACGATAGTGCTCGTCGGAGTTGAACACCTGGATGTTCGAGAACCCCGCCCGGTCCAACAGTTCCGGGAGATCGTCTGCCACACGATTGTTCATCCCGGCCTCCTCGCGCCACTTTAGGAATGCGCCATGGAATTTCTTCATGCTTGCCGGCGGTTCCGGCTGCCACTCCACTTTCATGTGATTGTAGTCAAGTATCGAAAGTATTCCGCCAGGTTTGAGCATGGACCTCATTTTGATCAACGCTTCATCAACATTGCGTAACCACTGCATCGTTCTCGCCGATACGATCAGGTCGAACGGCTCATCGGTGTTGAACGCAAAAAGATCCACACATCGCAGATCGAGTTCGGGAAAATTCTCTTTCCCTGCTTTAATAAATTTTTCGGTGTTGTCGATACCGATTGCGTGCCCCGTAATGTCAGCAATGTCTTTCGTGATCGAACCCGATCCACACCCGACATCCAAAACCCTCATACCTTTCCGAAGCACCGGTACAAGCGTTCGGTAGTCAACTGCTAAACTCCTGTCGTCAAAGATCTTTGTCGAACTGTTTTCCCGATGAATTACTTTATTTTGCATGGGCGTCAATATAGACATGAAGCAATCAATTACAATCATACTCTTATTAATTGCAATTGTTTTTAATGCAACCTCACAAACGTTCGATCTGATCATTCGTCGCGGTGAAGTTTTCAATGGTCTCGGCACATCACCTCTCATCACAGATATCGGTGTCAATAAAGACACTATCGCATTCATCGGCGATCTAAGCAAAGCAAATGGAACAAAAGAGATCGACGCCAAAGGCCTTGCTGTTGCTCCCGGATTCATCAACATGCTAAGTTGGGCTGAAGTGCAACTACTAAAAGACGGTCGCGCGATGAGCGACATCAAACAAGGCGTCACGCTCGAAGTGATGGGCGAAGGATTAAGCCCCGGTCCTCGCAAACCACGTAAGAACGACAAACGTTGGAATACACTCGGCCAATTTTTCACTTACCTCGAAAAGAAAGGCGTTAGTCCAAACTTCGCATCATTCGTCGGTGCAACGTCAATCCGGTTGTACGTGCTCGACCAGGCCGATCGTAAACCGAACAAACAAGAGCTCACTCAAATGAAAAACCTCGTTGCCCAGGCCATGCGCGAAGGTGCAATGGGTTTGGGATCGTCGTTGATCTATGCACCCGCAACATTCGCCGACACCGAAGAACTTATCGAACTTGGCAAAGTCGCTTCATCATTCGGTGGAATGTACATCACGCACATGCGCAGCGAAAGCGATTTCATTTACCAGGCGCTGAATGAAACATTCCGTATTGCAAAGGAAGCAAACATCCATGCCGAGATCTATCACCTGAAGATCAACCACGATCGCAACTGGAACAAGATCGACACCGTGCTATTCAAGATCGACAGCGCACGTAAAGCCGGGTTGAAGATCACCGCCGACATGTATCCATATAACGCCAGTGGAACATCTCTCACCGCACGATTGCCCGCATGGATACAGGAAGGTGGTGCAAAAGAAATGCGGAAGCGGCTTGTCGATCCCGAAATGCGAAAACGTGTTTTGGATGAACTCAAGGAGGGCATTCCATCGAAGAACTCAAGTCCGAAAGACGTCATGCTCCTCGGTTTCAAAAAAGACTCACTTAATCGGCTGTACAAAGGCAAGCGTCTCGATGAAGTTTCCCGCCTGCACGGTAAGAACGAAGACGAAACCATGATCGATCTCTTGCTCGCCGACAAGACCGGCATACCTGCTATCTTTTTCCTGATGTCGGAAGACAATGTTAAACGCATGCTCAAGTTGCCTTTCGTGAGTATTTGTTCCGACGCTGCTGCCTATCCGGCCGAACCTCCATTTATCGACGAGGGGATTCATCCTCGCGCCTACGGAAGTTTTGCGAAACTGCTTTCCGATTATGTCAGGGAACAAAAAGTGCTATCACTCGAAGAGGCCATCCGCAGAATGACAAGTCTACCCGCTTCGAACCTGAAACTCGACCGTCGTGGAATTTTACTCAAAGGCTTCTTCGCCGATATCGTGATCTTCGATAAGAACAAGATCGACGACAAAGCAACATTCGAGAACCCCCATCAGTACGCGGAAGGAATGATCCACGTGTTCGTGAATGGCAAACAGGTTTTAAATAACGGCAATCACACAGGCGCTATGCCTGGAAGAGCGCTTCGCGGACCGGGTTACAAGAGGTAATTGTGAGTAGTTAATAGCTAAGATATAGTGCAACCTTACGCGAGCCAACCTTGAACTTTTAACCATTACTTTTTAACTGACTCGAGGATCTTTGCAACGAAATCATTCATCGCTCCATTCTCGATCCAACGCGCCACCACCACCAGGTCATTATCCGGGTCTACATAGATCATATTCGTTCCAGCGCCAATATGCGCGAATGCTTTTGCAGGAGCACTCGGCAAATACTTTTTATCAGTATTCAAAAACCAGTTCATGAATCCATAGGTGGGTTGCGCCGGTGTAGGTGTTAAGGCCCATGTCACCCATTGATCCGACAACAATTGTTTGTCTTTCCACTTGCCCCGCCGAAGTGTGAGATACCCGAACCGCGCCATATCATTCGCGTTGATGAACATGCCGCCACCCCAGTGACCACCGCCGCCAACAGCCTGCACGATCTTGCCGTCTAGAACGACCCACGAGTTTTCATAACCAAACCAGCGCCACGAAGGCGACGCGCCGATCGGATCCATGATGCGCTCACGAAGAACCTCTGGCAGAGGACGTCTCCAGATGTTGAGGATCGACAACGCAAGTACGTTCACGCGAACGTCGTTGTATTCGTACACGCTTCCGGGTTTGACGCGAGGACGAGTCGCCCACTCCGCAGATTTGTCGGCCGGCCCTGGCCTGTCGGCCCACTCGGGTTTGCCCCACAATGTTCCTTCCCAATCACTCACCTGTCGAAGCATATGGTCCCACGTGATCGTGCGGTTGTGCGGTGTGTCGAAGAGCCGGATGAGATCTGGCTTTCCGTAGTCGGTGGCTTTGATGCTTGATTGGGCTGGATCATAGATCTGAATCGGGGCAATCACTTTATATAATGTGTCGTTAATGCTGGAGATTAGCTTGTCGTCGTAGGCCAGCCCAACGAGTGTGGACACGAAACTTTTCGTTACGCTGAAGGTCATGTCGACGCGCGAAGGTTCGCCCCACTGCGCAACGATATAGCCGTTCTTTATTACCATGCCTGTGGCCGGCCCGCGTTCCGCGAAAGGACCGATCCCTTCACCAAACGGTTCGCGACCGTATCCTTCCTGGTAGTGTGAGATCTCGAGGTTCTTATTGTTCTTCGACTCACGTTGCTTATGGAACTCGATAGCCTCGTTAAGCTTACTGGAGATCATGCCGACATCTTCCGGCTTTTTAACAGTCCACGAGTCTTTGTCGGGATAATAGACTGCAGGAGCGGGAGTTTTTTTCTGCCCGAAAGCAGTAGTGGCTATGAATAATAAAAGGAACGGGTAAAGTTTTTTCATAACGAGATTTTCAATTGTTCAATGAAATCCTGTGCCATCTTTTTGCCAAAATAATTGTCGAGAAGGATGATGAGCGCAAAGAGAGAAATAAAAAGCAGATTGATGAATATTAATTTAATGATGGGCATGCTGTTGCTGAGAGCCACACTCATCACGACTACCAGTATGATGGGCATGATCCGCAGAACATAATATTCGAAGCGCGAACGTTTCAGTCCAAAGTATACCTGCGTCTTTTCGCCATCACTCTTATAATCGCCAACAATGTAAAAGGTGGTCGCAAATACCGCGGAATTTTTTCGAAGCTCGAAAGACCCTTCTGTTATTTCCCCGATATAGGGTTTGCTACTGCTGGTGGGACTGCGCATAAAGCGTATGCTGGGCAACTTCACATCGCACAGAAGGAATAATTTTTTCCGGAAGTCTTCGACCGTGTAAAGCGAGGTCATTGCAATGGCTGGAGTTACATGCGAAACTTGCTCTTGTCACTGTAGCGCATGATTGCTACTTCGTCCACAAATATTCTATTGAGCCTTTTACCAAGCTGGCCGTCTATTTTATCAATGATGAAGTATCCGGCAAGAAGCGTCAGGAGTCCGAATATTATACCGGCAACGCCTGTTGAAGCCATCAGGAACAAGCCGATCATAAGAAATGGAACGAGACCCGATAGCCGGATCATAAAGAACCAGAAGTTATCAGGAGCTAGTTGGTAGTGGATGGTTGTTTTTTCTTCTGACCCGGAATATGTGCCCGTCAGATGGTAGGAGCACCAAAGCAACCGCCAGTTGCGTCGAAGTCTGAAAGACGTGCTGTATACATCACCGAGAAATGGTTCACGTGGCCCTCCAAACAGCGACATAAAGAGCTCCACGTTGAGAACAACAGTAAAATCAGCAACCGTCAGGTCTCTCAGCTCTTTATAAAATTTCTGAGGGGAAACGTTTACCGTTATCGAATTATGGAGCATCAAACCAGCTTCGTTGCGCCCGGCACTGCTACGGGATACAACCCGTTTGCATCAGGCTTCAACGGCATATCTGCATCCCACGCATAACGTGTCGGTTGGAGCGACAGCCCGGAGTTCAACGCTGCATCCCACTCAACTACATTTCCCGTGTATGTCGCAAGGCGACCGAGAATTGCAGTCATCGTGCTCTTCGCACCGTTCTCCGCGTCGGCAAATTTGTACTCACCTTTCGCAACTGCCGCAAAAAGTTCGTCGTGCTCCGACTGATATGGATTATTCTCTTTCTCCTTGTCGTACTGGTAAATAACCTTTCCCTTGCGATCAACGAGGTTCATGTTGCCACAATAGATCGTTCCTTTTGTTCCAACGATCTGTTCATCGACTTTCTGCCACGTGCCCTTAATGTGACGGCATTGTGAGTTCAATATACTTCCGTCTGCATATTGGAATTCAACGTAGTGATGATCGAAGATCTCTCCATAATCTTTTCCTTTCCTTACTTCTCGGCCTCCCATTCCCTGGGCTTTCACAGGATATCCTCCCTTGAACCAGTTGATCACGTCGATGTTGTGAATATGTTGTTCAACGATGTGATCGCCGCAGATCCAGTTGAAGTAGTACCAGTTCCTCAGTTGATATTCCATTTCGGTTTGACCAGCCTGGCGCTGGTTCATCCAAACACCTTCACTGTTCCACCAAGCCTGCGCCGATACGAATTCGCCGATCTTGCCGTCTTTGTATCGTTTATAAAGTTCGCGATATGAATTCTGATAGTGACGTTGCAAGCCAACAACGATGTTGAGTTTCTTCTGCTTTGCGATCTCAGCAACCTCAAGTACTTTCTTGATGCCCGCAGGATCGGTTGCCATGGGCTTCTCCACAAATGCATGTTTGCCCTGCTTCACAACTTCTTCAAAATGCAGCGGGCGAAATCCGGGAGGCGTCGTAAGTATCACCACGTCGGCGAGAGGTATCGCCTTCAGGTAGGCATCGAAACCGACAAACTTCGTTTCTTCAGTTACCGCAATTTTATCTTTTATATTTCCGGGCACACCGGTCTCCTCCGAAAGATCATCCGCAGTCAACGCCTTGTAACAGTTGTCAAGACGATCGCGGAACACGTCGGCCATCGCCACCAGCTTCACGTTCTGTTTCGACAACATCGCCTGCATTGCCGCACCCGTACCGCGGCCACCACATCCTACCAACACAACCTTGATCGTGTCGTCCGGACTCGACTGAAAGAAATTACCTGCCTTCGAAGCGAATGGCAGCGCCGCCAGTCCGCCAGCCAGCATGGTTGTTTGTTTCATGAAGTCGCGGCGGGTTGTTGTATTTTTTTCCATAACGAAGAAGTTTGATTCAATTTAGCGCATTCGGCGCTCACTTTAAATAAAGAGAGTAAAACGCTTCTATTTCCTCTTTGGACGGCTGTTTGGCGGGCCGCACGACGCGGATGCCCATAAACATTCCATCCGTAAGCCACCAGCGGCTTTTCGGGATTTGCGGGTCGCGTTGGTTCCATTTGGCATCCGAAGGAATGCGATTGGAGCAGCGTAACTCGGTGGCCGGGTCGAGATAAGAACCTCCACGGGCGGTCTTTGGATATTTTGCTCCCGGCGTGGTCGTGGGATCTTTCGCCGCAACCTTCTGGTAGTATCCTGCATCGTACTGGTCGAGTGTCCACTCGCTAACATTCCCAAGCATGTCGTAAAGACCCCACGCATTTGGCTTCTTTTCTTTTACCGGGTGAAATTTCCCGCCGCTGTTTTCTTTCGACCATGCGACATCGTTAAGGTTGGGCGCTGTATTGCTGCCAGCCTTGCACGCATACTCCCATTCTACTTCGGTCGGCAGCCTGAAAAAAAATCCCGTCTTCGAATAGAGCCACTTGCAGTACATGATGGCAGCGGCGTGCGACATGCTATTTGTTGGCTGATCGGCAGCGCGGCCCATTCCCCAGGTAAGATCGATATACTGTGGCGTTGCCCGCGTTACTCCGTCGATGGTCTTGCTTTGTGGCAGACTGTTGTCTTTAAAATAGAGATCCCATTCGGCGAACGTTACTTCGTGCTCGCTCATCCAGAACGGCGACAATTCGATTTCTTTTTGCGGAACTTCGTCTTTCTCGACACCACCGATCCTGAATTTACCTCCCGGGATTGCAATCATTTTAAATGAAACCGGCGAGCCCGCGATTTCTTGCTGGTATGTTTTAACATCCTGAGCACAGACCACCGCCGCACAAAACAAGAATGGAAGTATTAGTATTCTCACTCAATAAAGATATAACAGAAACCTCTATATTTATCTTAAACGAAACAATATGGACCGCCGGAAATTTCTGAACAATGGTATTGCAGCTGCGGCTGCAACGATGGGGCTGAGCATGCTTACTTCAAAAGCACAAGCAGCGATAGCTCCTCCCGAAAAAGCGTTCAACCTGAAGTTCGCGCCACACCACAACATGTTCAAGAACAGTGCGGGTAATGACTTCATCGATCAGATAAAGTTTATGCACGACATGGGGTTCCGTGCGATCGAGGACAATGGCATGCTTTCGCGCTCGAAAGATGAACAGGAAAAGATCGGCTCCACCCTCGCGAAGCTGGGGATGACAATGGGCGTGTTCGTTGTGGATGGCGGCGATAACTGGAAAGTGTCGTATACGACGGGGCAAAAAGATTTTACAGATAAGTTCATTCAAACCTGCAAGACATCGGTGGAGGTTGCCAGGCGTGTGAATGCAAAATGGATGACCGTGGTGCCGGGATATTATGAGCGCAAGCTGCCGATCGGTATACAGACTGCGAATGTTGTGGAGGTACTTCGTCGTGGCGCCGAGATTTTTGAACCGCAAGGACTGGTCATGGTGTTGGAGCCATTGAGTGATAACCCGGACCTGTTTATGAGAACGGCACCCCAGACGTTTGAATTATGCAAGGCGGTAAAGAGTCCATCATGCAAGATCCTGTATGATATCTATCACATGCAGAGGAACGAGGGGAATATTATTAATACGATTGACTTATGCTGGGATGAGATTGCTTACTACCAGATCGGAGATAACCCGGGAAGAAAAGAGCCAGGAACGGGAGAGGTGAACTACAAGAATATTTTTAAGTACGTGCATGATAAAGGATTCAGGGGAGTGTGGGGAATGGAGCATGGGAATTTTAAGGAAGGCAAGGATGGCGAGGTAGCTTTGATCAAGGCTTATAGGGAGCACGATGTAGTTTAGCGATGCTTTTTTCCACGCGCCGGACCCGTTTGTCGTGCTTGCTGAGGCGCATCTCAATCCTGTCAAATGCTTCCGAATGCTTTTTAAGCTCTGCAAAGATCCAGTCAATTTTGGTGGTGATAATACGCAGGGTCTTGCTAAACCGAACCAGCATGACTATGGTGGCCACAAATGTGCTCACCACAATTGAAATAATAGTGATCCAATCTGAAGTTGTCATATCATTTCCGTTTACACTGCAACGTTACGCACAACTCTCCTGACCACCCAAAAATCCAGTGTACGGAAAACCTTATCATTTTTCTTCCGTGATCTTTATATCTTCTGCGGGATCATAATCAAGCGGTAAGCTTTCGGCAATGAGTTCCCAACTCCAGTACCCTTTTGTTTCTATCGCATCCTGCGGATAGAGTTGACCTGTAGGTTCGACGATTGCAGGTGTATGAAGAGTAGCTAAAGATCTTTGCGGCGTCGTAACCCCACCATCCAAGTTGTGGTAGCGATTGTACGCGAATCCTTCTGCTTCCTGTATATATCGGACTTCAAGCAAGTCGGTATAATTCAACACCGGTTTCTCGGGCGTTGAAATGCTATCAAGAATATGAGAGTATTTGTTGAGCGTGCTTACCTTATATTTTCTATTGTTGTAGATCGCCGATCTCATCGCGAAGGTTGTATCTGAAATGCCTTCCAATGTTGGCTCACCTTTGGGATGATGAACCTCGTGAACGAGATTGAATATAAATCCTTCCTCGAGTATCCGACGGTGATATACTGCACGAAAGAAATGCATCTCCGAACCACGGTAAGCTTTAAGCCTGTTCTTCGCCCAAAGTTTTCTCTCGGTCTCGTCGGCAGGAGTAAGGGGTTGAAAGACAAGGTTGCCCTGGTAGTAGAGATGTACGCTGGTTTGGTGATACTCGTATTTATTGATCAGGATCTTCAGTCGGTAGCCAAGGCCCTTGTTCATGATGTACACGGCTGTGTCGGCCGATGCCGTGAGTACGTTATCCTTTTTATCAAAGTCGAGGATGTCCTGGTTCTCAATTGTGCATAGTTTGGAGTTTTCGCTGAGACCAATGAAATGTTCTTTGAACAATGCGAGGTTTGCAAGCCACTCGTTGCGTGAGCTGCGCGAACGGACCACTATTTCGGAGAGACGATTTGCTGCAGGTTTCAGAATTATTTTATAAGAGATGGGCTGACCGGGAACAACTTCGAGTACCTGTGTTTGATAGCCGATGAATGAGATCACAAGTTGAAAGTGAAGTGCGGGAAGGCCGGTGATGACAAACGAGCCGTCGACATTAGTAGAGACTCCTTTTGTTGTTTTGGCGATGAAGACATTCGCGCCGGGAAGCGGTGTATTGGTTTCCCCGTCGATGACGTGGCCCTGGATGGAATGTTGGGCGTGGAGAGGGAGTGAGAGCGGGAGGGTTAACGTAAGGGTTAGAAGGAATGCGGGAAAAAGAAAAGCGCGCTTCATGAAGCCTAGTTTAGCGACTTTTTTTCTGAAGTTTTTTGATTCTTTTATCGTGACTCTTTAAAGTCATTTCGTGGGTGTTGATCACGCCGACACAATTTTTCAAGTCAGCTTTCATTTCGCGCAGGGTTCCGTTCATTTTAATCAATATTCCGCCTATCCCTCCAAAACCAGCGATCGTCAGTGTGATGAAAATTGAAAACATGGTGATCCATTCCGAGTTTGTCATAACCTTTCTTCTAACGGTGCTTTTTCTCAGGCGTTTTGATCCTTTTATCGTGGTTGTAGGTGTGCCCCCACATGTTTCCCAGGTCGCTTTTTATTTCTCCAAGCGTGTGGTCTATTTTGGAGAGCCTCGTGAGGATAGTTGCAATTCCGCCAAACACGCTGATTAGCGTCGTGATCAGGATTCCAATTAACGCGATCCATTCTGAGTTGGTCATACACTTACCTGTTACGTTTAGCGGTGTTTTTTTCAAGTTTTGCGATCCTCTTTTCGTGGTTGTCGATAAACCCTTCGATTTTTCCGAGGGTACCGTTCATTTTAAACATCATGGCGGCCAGCCCTCCGAAGCCAGTCAGTAATATTGAAAGCAATGCAATCCATTCTGAGTTTGTCATACACTTACACTTTATTGAAGTAGCGTTTTCTCTCAAGTTTTGAGATCCGCCTCTCGTGGTTTTCAATTAAAGCATCAATTCTTCCCAGAGCCCGGTACAATTTCAGCAGGATCAAACCGATCCCGCCGAAGCCGGTGACCACGATTCCGAGGAGGATTGAAAACATCGTAACAACGTCGGAGACTGCCATACTTCTGCAACGTACCGATACTCCTCCCAAACACCCAAAAACACCATGTACGGAAAACCTGATCATTTTTACCCCTGACTATCAATCACTTATAAAATTCTTAAAAACCACTGTACTTTTACTAAACACTGTTCATATCTTTACCGTATAAACTTCAAAAAAGCCATGGGCGTGAAAGAAAGAAAGGAGCGCGACAAAGCCGAGATGCGGGAAATGATCCTCCAATCCGCCCACAAACTTTTTATCGACCGCGGATTCGAAGAGGTCAGCATCCGAAACATCGCCGAAGCCATCGAATACAGCCCCGCCACCATCTACCTCTACTTCAAAGACAAAAACGAAATCTTCTACGCCCTCCACAACGAAGCCTTCAAAAGATTCAATGGCGTAATGGCCGACCTGGCAACAATCGCCAACCCTTTCGACCGACTCATCGCAATGGGCGAAAAGTATATCCAGTTTGCTACCGAACACCCCAAGTACTACGAGATCATGTTCATCATGGAGTCGCCAATGGATTGCGAAGAAAATCGTGAAGAGTGGGAAGAAGGAAACAAAGCACTCGCCGGTCTCGAACAACTCCTGGTGGGCTGTCAGCAAACCGGCCGGTTCGTCGGCCAGGATCCACGCGTTCTCGCATTCTCCATCTGGAGCTACATGCACGGCATGTGCAGCCTCTCACTCCGTAAACGACTCAGGTGCTACACACCCGACGAAGGAAAACGCATCCCCAAAGAGTCGTTCGAAAACTTTAAAACCATGCTTTCCAAACTATAAAAAATTTTACCATCTACTGAACACTGTTAATTGAATTAACAATGAAAACTAACCCGATCATTTTCCCACTTGTACTGCTGCTTTCAGTGGTTTTTAGTGCCGCTCGTGCCCAGGGGGTCCTGCAGGCCTACATCGAAGAAGGACTTCGAAGCAACCTCCAGCTTCAGCAAGAGCAACTCAACTACGAAAAGAGTGTCGAAGGACTGAACATTGCGCGGAGCCTGTTCCTTCCGCAGATCGCACTGAACGCGAACTTCACACTTGCCAACGGCGGCCGAAAGATCGACTTGCCGGTGGGTGACATGCTGAACCCGGTTTACGCAACACTTAACAAGCTGACCGATTCAAACCAGTTCCCAACTATTCGCAACGAATCGATCCAGTTCCTCCCGAATGGTTTTCACGATACGAAGGTGCGAGTCATTCAACCACTCTTCAATCCCGACATCTACTTTAACTTCAAAGCACAGAAAGAGCTGATCACAATTCAGCAAGCTCAGAAGAATGCCTATGAGAATGAGCTGAAGTATTCCATTACGGCAGCGTACTATCAATACCTCCAAACCGAAGAAGCTTTAAAGGTGCTGATGGAAACGCGCGGCTTCCTTACCGAGCTTGTGAAAGTAAATCAAAAGCTGGTTGCCAATCAGAAGGCAACCAAAGATGTGGTGCTTGGCGCTGAATATGAACTCAACAAAATTGATCAGCAACTGGCCGAAGCAGCGAAGAACCACGAGGTATCAAAATCCTATTTCAATTTTCTTCTCAACCGGGATCTCACAGCCTCGGTGATTGTCGATTCCACGCTCGTCTCTGGCGGAAGTCAAACAGAAAGTATCGAGCAACTCCGCTTGCTTGCTTTGTCGCAAAGGCAGGAGATAAAGCAACTCCAGGGCGGACTTACCGCGAGCGAACGCATTGTCGAGCTCAACAGGGCAAGCTCGATGCTTCCGAAGATCAATGTGGTGGGCGACATCGGTTACCAGGGCTTCGAATATAAATTCGACAACAGTCAGCAATACGCAATGGTGGTGTTCAGCCTGAGCTGGGACATCTTTAAAGGCGGGGAGAAGAAGGCGAAGACCCAGCAGGCGCGGCTCGACTATCAGGTTGCCGGGAATAAAATGGAGCAGCTCCGTCGCCAGATTGAGTTGCAGGTGATACAGTCACATTACGATCGCCAGGCTTCGGAGCAGGCGTGGATCACTGCCCAGGCAGGTGTGAAGAGTGCAGAGAAGAACTTCCAGATCATTCGTTCGAAGTACAACGAGGGACAAGCAATCCTTCTCGAGTACCTCGACGCACAAAACAAATACACAACATCAAAGCTTACGCAGTCATTACGGTTGTTCGACCTGTTGAGAGCCGAAGCTGCATTACAAAAAACCATAGCATCAATCTAACCTCCCATGAAAAAAATAATTATCACCGTATCGATACCAGTGCTGTTGGCAGCGGTATTGTTCACTTGTAGCAAGAGCCAGGCTCCTACCGATGCATCGACGGCAACACCCTCTGGCGATGAGGCGGCTGTTGCTGTTCGCGTGACGGAAGTTACCGAAGGCGAGTTCAGCATGCCCGTGATCAGCTCCGGCTTGATCACAACCGGAACGGAATCCAGGTTGTCGTTCAAAACCGGTGGCATTGTTACGAGCATTCTTGTGGAAGAAGGCGAGAGTGTAACAAAGGGCCAATTGCTTGCGACGCTCGATCAGACGGAGATCGATGCACAGGCAAGTCAATCGAAGAACAATCTTGACAAGACCCGCCGTGACCTCGAAAGGATAGAAAGATTGTATAAAGATTCTGCTGCGACACTGGAACAGTACCAGAACGTGAAGACGGCGTACGATGTGGCGAACGAATCGTGGAGGATAGCGTCGTTCAACAAACAGTATTCGACCATTCACGCCAATGCGAGCGGCAAGGTGATCAGGAAGTTTGTGAACGAAGGTGAGCTTGTTGGTGGAGGTTCGCCGGTGCTTATGATCAATTCGGCAGCGGAGAATGACTGGATCGTGCGGGTTGGCCTGCCGGACGTCGACTGGGTGCGGATCAATAAAGGAGATAAGGCGATCGTAAAGACCGATGCATACAGCGGTGAATCTTTCGACGCCGTGGTGTCATTGATCAACGAAGCGGCCGATCCCGTGAGCGGACTTTACATGGCGGAGGTTAAGATCTCGCCGCGCGGACGCAAGCTTGCGACCGGACTCGTTGCAACCGTGGAGGTCATTCCTTCGCAAAAACAAAAGTTAAAGAGCATCCCCATCGAAGCGATCATTGAAGGCTCCGGGAGCCATGCATTTGTGTTCGTAGCCGACGCGGAAATGAAATCGGTTAAGAAGATCCCGGTACAGGTAGCATACGTATCCAACGACAAAGCAATTATTTCTGGCGGACTTGAAAACATCAGTAAAGTGATTACAGCAGGATCTGCATTCTTAACAGAGTCGTCGACAATTAAAGTTGTTGAGTTATGAAAATCGTTGAATTCTCTGTCAAGAATTACCAGTTCACGCTCATCATCTTCGTATTGTTGATGGCGTTGGGCCTGAGCTCGCTTTTCAATATGCCTCGAGGCGAGGATCCTGAAACCGAAGCGCCAACCTATTCGATCGTTGTCGTTTATCCCGGCACGAGCCCTGCCGACATGGAGAAGATAGTTGTCGATCCGTTCGAGAAGAAGATCAATGAATTAGACGACATCAAAAAAGTAACGTCCGACATTTACGACGGGCTTGCCGTGATCCGTGTTGATTACAAGCACGACGCCGACGTTGAGACGAAGTACCAGGAGATTGTTCGCGAGGTTAACGTCATGCGTGCAGAGCTTCCACAAGATATTTTCGATATCA
Source organism: Cyclobacteriaceae bacterium (assembly GCA_035656375.1). Taxonomy (GTDB): domain Bacteria; phylum Bacteroidota; class Bacteroidia; order Cytophagales; family Cyclobacteriaceae; genus ELB16-189. The sequence goes on from DASRSO010000189.1 coordinate 28,851, forward strand.
ACATACTACGGTTCTCATCGACCGATGTGAACATTTTGCAGGTAGCACTTGTGTCGGAGACGGCTCCGTACCACGAAATGGAGCGGCAGGTTGAACGCCTCGAAGAAGGACTTGAGAAAGTGAAAGGTTTGAAGAAGATCGGGACGCACGGCTACCCCGAAAGGCAGGTGCGTGTGCAACTGGATCTCGAGAAGATGGCGCATCAGCATATCCCGGCCAACTACGTGATCGGTGCGTTGCAAAGTGAGAACATGAACGTGCCGGGTGGGAGTGTTTTGGTGAGCACACGAAAGTTCAACGTGAAGACGAGCGGCGAATTTAAAAGTGTAGATGAGATAAAGAATACGATTGTATTTGCCAGCGGCAACAAGATCGTGTACCTGCGCGACATCGCGGATGTGGAGGCAGTTTACCAGGACGAGTCTCATATCGCGAGGCTGAATGGTTATCGTGCGGTGTTACTCACGGCAAGTCAGAAGGATGAGCAGAATATTTTTAAGGTAAGCGACCAGGTGAACCCTGTGCTGGACGAGTTCGAGAAGGGACTTCCCCCAAACATGAAACTGGTGAGAAACTTCGACCAGTCGGTGAGTGTGTCGCACAGGCTTACACGTTTCTCGAACGACTTCCTGATCGCGATATTACTGGTGTCGATCACGCTGTTGCCGTTGGGAACGCGGGCTGCTGTGGTGGTAATGATCTCGATACCACTGTCGATCTTCACGGGGCTGTTTTTACTTGATTTCTTTGGATTTACGATCAACCAGTTGAGCATCGTGGGATTGATCGTGGCGCTGGGTATTCTTGTAGACGACTCTATTGTTGTAATTGAAAACATCGAGCGATACCTGCGCTCCGGACGAAGCAGGAAAGACGCTGCGATCCAGGCAACAAAGCAGATCGGGCTTGCCGTGATCGGCTGTACGATCACGTTGATCCTCGCATTCCTTCCGCTCGTGTTCCTCCCGGAAACAGCTGGCGACTTTATCCGAAGCCTTCCTATGGCCGTGATATTTACGGTGCTTGCATCGCTGTTTGTGTCGCTCACCATCGTTCCTTTCTTGTCGAGCCGTATTTTGAAGAACCACGAATCTTCGGAAGGGAATATTTTCCTGAGAGCATTGAAGAAGGGCATCAGCGGAACATACAGCAAGGTGTTGCACGGTGCACTTCGCCACCCGGTGATCACATTATCGATTGCGATGGTTTTGTTTGTTGGCAGCCTGATGTTGTTCCCGGTGGTTGGTTTCAGTTTGTTTCCAAAGTCGGAGAAGCCACAGTTTCTTATAAACATTGAGACGCCGAACGGTACGAGTATTTACGAGACCGATCGCATCGCTAAGTATGTGGAGGAGGAGTTGAAGAAAGAACAGGAGGTTAAGTACTTCACTACCAACGTAGGGAAAGGCAATCCCCGTATCTATTATAATGTGATCGGACGGGCCGAGTCGAGCAACTTTGCCCAGTTCTATGTTCAATTGAATGACATTACACCCGAGAAGAAGACCATCCTGATCGACAAGCTTCGTGAGAAATTTTACTTCTATCCGAATGCAAAGATCGAGGTGAAGGATTTTGAACAGGGTCCGCCCCTCGAGGCTCCTGTGGCTATAAGGATCTTTGGAGAGAATCTCGACTCATTGAGGAATATTTCTATGAAGATAGAAAGCATCCTGAAGAAAACACCTGGCACGATCTACATCAACAATCCGTTGGCAAATCAGCAGACTGATCTCCGGGTTCGGATCAACAAAGACAAGGCCGGTCTGCTCGGGGTATCGATCGGCGAGATAGATCGTACGATACGTTTAGGCATTGCCGGTCTTAACATCGGTACATTCTCTCCGGTGGAAGGCGAAGACGAGGTGCTGATCAACGTTACTACGCCCCGCGGAAAATTCTCGACATACGATGTGTTTGATAAGCTGTTTGTGAATTCAATGATCGGCCAGGCGATACCGCTTCGACAGTTGGCGCGAGTTGAGTTCGAGACCTCGCCAAACCTGATCCGTCACTACGATAAGCTGCGTTATGCAACGGTGACTGCATTCGTGAAGAGTGGATTTTTGTATGAAGCCGTAAATGAAGATGTGATCAAACAACTGGACCAGTTGCATTTTCCGGAAGGTTATCATTACCAGGCCGCTGGTGAGCTCGAGAACAAGCAAGAATCGTTCGGTGGTATCGAGACCATAGTGCTCATCACGATCTTCGGTTTCATCGCGGTGTTGGTGTTGGAATTCGGAACGTTCAAGAGCACGCTCATTGTTCTTTCTGTGATACCCTTGGGTGTAATTGGCGCGATAACAATGCTGTTGATCACCGGGAACCCGATGTCGTTCGTGGCGGTGATTGGTTTGATCGCTTTGGTTGGCATCGAAGTGAAGAACTCGATATTGCTTGTTGATTTCACCAACCAGCTTCGCGAAAGAGGAGTGCCTCTCGACGAAGCCATTGAGAAGGCCGGAGAGATACGCTTCGTACCGATCGTGCTTACATCGCTTACTGCTATCGGCGGACTCATCCCGCTTGCTGTCGAAGGAAATCCTCTCTACTCGCCGTTGGCACTTGTGTTGATCGGGGGACTGATAAGTTCGACACTGCTGTCGAGACTGGTGACACCGGTAATGTATAAATTGCTGCCGCCAAGGGTTGTGGTTGTGGGAGAAAAAGAGGGGGACATCCCTTTAACTTAGTGCCTGTGACCTGGTAATTGGGTATTGGATATTGGTAATTGGGTATTGGTAATTGGGTATTGTACTATGAGCAAGGATCGATTCTCAGGTCATTCAAAAAGCTACGCTGCCTTTCGGCCTACGTATCCCAAAGCATTGTATGACTTCATTATCGACCTTGTTCCGTCAAAAAAACTTGCATGGGACTGTGCCTGTGGCAACGGACAGGTTGCGCGCGACCTTTCCACCCGTTTCGAAAAAGTTTACGCAACCGATCATAGCGAGCAGCAAATTTCTAATGCGGTAAGGAAGGATAATATAAGTTACTCTGTCGCGCCCGCCGAGAAAACATCTTTCTCCGACAAACAATTCGACCTAATTACGGTTGGACAGGCGCTTCACTGGTTCAACATTCCCGCTTTCTTTGCTGAAGCCCGGCGTGTTTCGAAACCCGGCGGCATCGTCGCGGTTTGGGGTTATAGCCTGTTGAGCGTCGACCCAATGATCGATCCAATCGTGAATCATTTTTACACTGAAGTTATCGGTTCGTACTGGGACCCCGAGCGAAAGCTTGTGGACCAGCGATACACGACGATCGATTTTCCATTTCAAAAGATAGAAGTACCGTTGTTCGATTTCTCTTTCGAATGGAGCTTGGAAGAATTCAAAGGATACATCACCACGTGGTCGTCGGTGCAAAAATACATTAAGCAAAATGGGATAGATCCGACTGACGATTTAGCCAGGAAACTGGAGCCCATTTGGGGTGCCCAGCCGCGAAAAGTTTCCTTTCCTCTCTTTACTTTGGTAGGCCGGGTTTAAGTATCTTTCCTGAAACCTAACCTCTCGTGAGAAAGCTATTCCTTTTGGGCATTGTTGCAACGCTCGTTTCCTGCCAGCAGAAAAAAGTTGATGTCATTATTCGTGGAGCCACCGTTTACGACGGCAGCGGTTCGGCGCCGGTTGTTACCGACGTTGCGATAGCCGGCGACACCATCGCAATGATCGGCGACCTGAAAGACGTGACGGCCACAACCTCTTACGACGTTCCCGGTTTTGTACTCGCTCCCGGTTTTATCGATACACACAGTCACCACGATTGGGGCCTCAATAAAAGCCGCGATGCACTGGCTGTTGTAAGCCAGGGTGTAACCACAATTGTTGCTGGACAGGACGGCGGATCGAACACACCATTAAAAGATTACTTCCAGTTGCTCACCGATAGTCCCGCGGCCGTGAATGTTGCTTCGTACACCGGGCACAACACACTTCGCGATATGGTGATGAAGAAGGACTTTAAGCGCAAAGCAACACAGGAAGAAGTCGACTCGATGTTGTTGCTCATGAAAGCAGACATGGATGCGGGTGCGCTGGGTCTTTCCACCGGCCTCGAATATGATCCCGGAATTTATTCTGCCGAAGACGAAGTAATGACACTGTCGAAAGCTCTGCCGGAGTACGAAGGTCGTTACATCAGCCACATGCGTTCGGAAGACCGTTATTTCTGGAAGGCACTGAACGAGATCATCAATATTGGAAAGGAGACTAAAGTCCCTGTACAGGTATCTCACTTCAAGCTTGCCATGACCAATCTTTGGGGCAAAGCCGACTCGACACTCGCTTTGCTCGATGCTGCACGGGCAAATGGAATCAACATCACTGCCGACATCTATCCATACACTTACTGGCATTCAACGATACGAGTACTTTTCCCGTCAAGGAATTTTAAGGACCTGAAAGAGGCCGAACTGGTTTTGAAAGAGATCACAACACCGGAAGGCGTGATCTTCAGTAACTACGAACCCAACCCCGAGTACAATGGAAAGAGTCTCATGGAAGTTTCGAAAGAACTCAAGCTGTCACCCGCAAAAACACTGATCGAATTGATCGACCGGCTCGATAAATGCGACGCGAAAGGCGAGGAGTGCTCCGGAAGTATCGTCGCAACAAGTATGGAAGAAAAAGACGTAGCGAGACTCATGCAGTGGCAGTACACAAACATTTGCTCCGATGGTTCTTCGTCGGGGCGACACCCGCGTGGCTTCGGAGCATTTACCAGGGTACTCAAGCATTACGTTCGCGAAGAAAAAGCGCTCACAATGGAACAGGCGATCTATAAAATGACTGCACTCGCCGCGAGCAACACCGGTATTCAAAGAAGAGGAATGATCAGGCAAGGATATTATGCCGACCTGGTATTGTTCGACCCGCAGACCGTCGGTGACGAAAGTACGATCCAGGAACCTCAGAAGATATCTTCTGGCATCGAGCACGTTTGGGTGAACGGAACTGAGGTCTTCACAAAAGGAACGACCAAAGGAGTTTACCCCGGCAGGGTTATCCGCCGGGGAAATAATTGATTACTCGTACCGCAGCGACTCCACCGGGTTTGTTTTCGATGCCTTCACCGTCTGGTAACTCACAGTTATCAGCGCGACCATCAAAACCATCACACCCGACACCACAAAGACAAGCGGTGAAATGTCGGTTCTATAAGGGAACGTCTGTACCCAGTTGTTCATTACCCACCATATCAATGGCGACGCAATGAGTATCGAAAGTCCGACAAGTTTCAGATACTCTTGAGATAGCAACAGGAAGATGCCATTCTCCGTTGAGCCGAGCGCCTTTCGGATACCGATCTCCTTCGTGCGTTGTGTGGCAGTGTATGCCGACAGCCCGAAGAGTCCCACACAGCTTACAATCACAGCAAGTATCGAAAAGGTTGTAAACAGTTTACCAAACTTCCGTTCATTTTCGTATTGCCGATTGAAGAAGTCGTCGAGGAAAAAGTAATCGAACGGGTTTCCCGGGAATGCTTTTGTCCACGCATCGCGGATATGATCTATGGTGCCGGCTACATCATTCGTGTTTATTCGAATGCTATAGAACTCTCCGCCGTATTTGCTGCACGCGAATATGGCCGGGTCCAATGGTTTTTTCAACGACACCTGGTGATAGTCGTTCACAACTCCAACTACGATTGGTGACCAGTTGAAACCGGTAATGGTGATCGTTTGCCCGACCGCTTCTTCGGAAGATTTAAATCCGAGGAGCCTGGCAGAAGATTCCGAGATAACGACCGCAGTATCGTCATCAGTCGGGTATTGCTCGTCGAACAGCCTGCCTGCAAGGAGTTTCATTTTGAATACGTCATCAAATTCGTAGTCCATGCTGTTGAATCGAAGCGTTACCTGGGAGTCGTCGGGGCTACCGTATTTTTTTACAAGTGTTTTGTATTCTCGCTGTTTTCCCGGTACCGTCGCGGATGCAGAGATTGCGACGACGGCCGAATTGCTCTTAACTTCGTTGCGGAACAAATCGATCGATGCATTCCATGCCTGCCGCGTATTCGGAACTATGCCAGGCCGTTCCACTACCAAAACCTGTTCGATGTTCATGCCAAGGTCTTTGTTCATCATGAACTTAAGCTGATTGTACACGATGAATGTTCCGGCAATCAATGCCACCGACGACATGAATTGGAACACCACTAAAGATTTCCTGAGGAAAATCCCGCTAAAGCTGTTCTTTAGTTTACCCTTTAGTACCGATACCGGTTTGAAAGACGATAAAACGATAGCCGGGTAAAATCCCGACAACAACGTTCCGCCCAGCCACAACACAGCAGCAAGCGCCAGGTACCAGCCTTTAAACAAGTACCCGATCGTCAACGACAGGCCGGATATTCCATTGAAGTATGGCAACACTGCCGCAACGATCAGCATCGCAATCACAACCGACACAGCGTTGATCAACGCAGACTCCACAAGGAATTGCCTGATGAGTTGATATTTAAAAGCGCCCATCACTTTTCGTACACCCACTTCCTTCGCACGTTCCATCGCTTTTGCCGTAGACAGGTTTACATAGTTTATCCACGCAATGACGATCACGAAAATGGCGATCATTGTAAGGAACTCGACGATTCTCTCGTCTCCGTTGATTTCCGGTTCATCGCCTAAATTTGAAGTAAGGTGAATAGATTTTAATGGTTGCAGGAACAATGTCTCCTGTGAGTTGCGCTCTTTTAGTTCAGGCTTGTACTTCGCGACTATTGCTGGAAACTTGGCTTCGATCGTTTTGGGATCTGTGCCAGGTTGCAACGCGATAAACGTATACATGTCTTTTCTTCGCCAGCCATGATCGTACCGCCCAGGCGCCCATTCGCCCCGGGAGAAAAGTGTTTTGTAGGAATAGAGAACATCAAATTTAAGATGCGTGTTTTCCGGAAGCTCTTTGAATACACCTGTTACTTTGGCAAGCTCATTGGCACCATCGTCGTCGTTCAGCAGAAGCATCTTGCCCAGTGGATCATCGTTGCCGAAATACATCTTCGCGTATTTATCAGAGATCACACAGGTCAACGGTTGGGAGAGTGCTGTCTTTGGATCGCCCGCAACCATCTCATATCCCATCAACGGCAGCAAAGCAGAATCGGCATACAGAACTCTTTTTTGCTTGAATGCTATTGGCGAAGGCAGAGCATCTTTGTTCGTGATAACGACATTGTTTTTATACCCGACATTGTACATCCTCGCCGCGCCTGTTACTTCAGGGATCTCCGTCAGCGCAGCGTGCGATAAACCGGGATAGTTCTCGGCACTGTTCAGCACGAACTCGTTGTTTAACTTAACATCGAGCCCGACGCGATAGATGTTGTCGGCATTGGGAAAGAAATTTTCGTAGCTGCGTTCGAAGGAAACGTATTGGGCGATCAGCAGGAAGACGGCCATTCCAATGGCGAGCCCGAGGATATGCAGCGTTGAGAAGAACTTGTTTTTAGTAACGCTGCGCCATGCGGTGAGCAAGAGGTTTGTGATCATGATCACTGGGTTTGGTAATAACTGGTAGACTCGAAAAAAGTCTAAAAGTTTCAGTACCCCCGTAAAATATAGTCATGAACCCTTAAAATGGGGTAGTCAATTGCGGATCTCAAGATCGGCATCGCCGCCAACGGCAAACCCGGTGCATGTTAAAACACGCCCCTTTGCCATTTCCTTGTCGAGAAGAACTTCGTTGCGCAACATCCAAACCTCGCCACTGGTACAGGTGGCAGCACATGTTCCGCACCGACCGGCCTCGCAACTGTAAGGCAACATGATCCCGTTTTCCTTCGCGGTCTGGAGGATCGTTTTCGGAAACTGGACCTTGAGGGTGTGAATTTTTCCTTCGTAGCGAACGGTCACTGTGTGCATGACCGTATCGGGAGGGAGGTTAGCAACCGGCGGCTCGGGATTGAAAAATATCTCGCGGCGAATGTTATCGTCGGGAACGCCTTCGGTGAGAAGGGTGATCGAGATGTTTTGCATGTAGATGTGAGGGCCGCAGAGATAAAAGAGAGTACGGGAAGGATTTAAGTGGTTGGTTTGAATAAAGTTCTCAATCCAGGAGCGTGTGAGGCGCGCCTGTTGAAGATCCTTGTTGTTGCTATGAAAAATATGGGTATCTATTTTAGGGATCTCGTTGAGGAATAGTGTCTCCTGGCGTGACCGTGCACTATACACGAGATACAGTTTATCGCCCCTGTTAACCCCCTCGCGTATCAGCGACATTATCGGAGTTATGCCGGTTCCCGCTGCAAAGAAAACAATCGAATCGATGCCACTTGTATCATCCGGATATGTAAACAATCCAGATGCTTCGATAGCCTGGATTTTATCGCCAACCTTAACATGATCGAACAGCCAACGGGTGATCTCGCCGTTAGCGATCCTTTTCAGCGTGATTTTCGGATATGGATCGGATGGATGTGACGAAAAAGAAAAAGACCTCCTGATGTCGCCTTTCACCAGCGTTAAAAACTGGCCAGCCTTATACTTGAATGGTTTCTCCGGTTGTAAAACAAACGACCGTACGTCGGATGTTTCCTGGATTATATCTTTGATCGTAAAGTTGAGATACATCAGGCTTCTGCGTATAACGCGACCTTCTGCTCAGCAACTTTTTCATTCTCGATATATTCGTCGTAGGTCATCAGTTTGTCGATACAGCCATTCGGCGTAAGCTCAACGATGCGGTTGGCTACCGTTTGAATAAACTCGTGGTCGTGCGACGTGAACAATACCGTTCCCGGGAAATCTTTCAGGGCATTGTTGAACGCAGTGATCGATTCGAGATCGAGGTGGTTGGTGGGCTCGTCGAGTACGATCAGGTTTGCACCTGCCAGCATTATCCTCGAGATCATACACCTCATCTTTTCTCCTCCTGAAAGAACCGAAGCCTTTTTGAAAACCTCTTCGCCAGAGAACAACATCTTGCCAAGAAAACCACGGATGTAAACTTCATCCTTGTTTTCATCTTCAGCAAACTGGCGAAGCCAGTCGATCAGGTTATCGTCGGTCTTGAAATATTCTTCGTTGTTCAGTGGAAGAAACGCCGGCGTGATCGTTTGTCCGAATTTAAAAGTACCGGTTTCTGCTTTTAACCTGCCTTCGAGTATCTCGAAGAAAGAAGTGATGGCAAGGCTATCCTTACTAAGCACTGCGATCTTATCTCCTTTTTTCACATACAGGTCGAGATCTTTAAACAACCTTTGACCATGAAGTGTGCATCCCAGGTTTTCGACCTGGAGAATTTGATCGCCTGCTGTTCTCTTCTGCTGGAAGATTATTGCAGGATACTTTCGTGTCGAAGCCTGGATGTCGTCGACGTTGATCTTTTCGAGCAACTTTCTGCGGCTTGTAGCCTGGCGCGACTTCGATGCGTTAGCACTGAATCGCATAATGAATTCCTGAAGTTCTTTGCGCTTCTCTTCGGCTTTCTTGTTTGCCGACGAGCGTTGCTGCAATGCAAGCTGGCTCGACTGATACCAGAACGAGTAGTTACCGGTGTAAAGCCGCACTGCACTGAAATCAATATCAACAATGTGAGTACAAACAGTATCGAGGAAGTGACGGTCGTGAGACACAACGATCACGGTGTTCTTAAACTCGAGCAGGAAGTCTTCGAGCCACGTTACCGTAGTAAGATCAAGGTCGTTCGTAGGTTCATCGAGGATAAGGATATCGGGGTTACCGAAGATTGCCTGTGCAAGAAGGACGCGCACCTTTTGATGACCGTTCAACTCTTTTACGAGGCGATAGTGATCTTCTTCAGTGATGCCCAACCCACTCAGCAACGCGGCAGCATCCGACTGTGCATTCCATCCATTGAGCTCGGCAAACTCTGCTTCGAGGTCTGATGCGCGAAGGCCATCGGCTTCAGAGAAATCTGCCTTTGCGTAAATGGCATCTTTCTCCTGCATGATGTTCCAAAGGTGTGCGTGTCCCATCATCACTGTGTCGATCACGGGCACTTCATCGTAGGCGTAGTGATTCTGGCGGAGCACGGCCATGCGTTTGCCCGGCTCGATCGTCACGTTACCTCGGGTTGGATCTATGTCACCCGATAAAATTTTCAGGAAGGTCGACTTGCCGGCACCGTTTGCACCGATCACTCCGTAGCAATTCCCCCCGACAAACTTGAGATTGGCTTCGTCGAACAACACCCTCTTTCCGAACTGGAGACCGACATTATTTACTGAAATCATGGATTTTGCGCTAAATCAGGGCGCAAAGGTACGAAATCTACTTCGCAAGTATACCGGCAAATGTTTCCTTGCCGGGAGGCAGTTTCTTTAGATTGGAAATCAGCCTTACCGCGCGCTCGATACGAAGATCCGCGCTCTTTACCTGGTTGATATAATATATAATGTAACGACGCTTCCCGGCCACCAATCCATCAAACCTTTCTTTACCAACCGCGTCCTGGGCAAACAATTCTTTTAACTCGTTCGGTACATCCATTCCGTATTTACTCGTGTCTTTTTTCAACACGACGTCAATGGATTGACCGATCTTGAACTTCCCGGCTTGCATCAGTTTCTTGTTCAGAAGAATGTAAGCCTTACCGACTCCATGCGATACAAGTCCACACTTCCACGTGAGGGTTTTATTCACGGTACAAATAAATCTTTGCTTGCCTGTTCCGCCTGCTTTCTTCACAACCGTGGCGGGAATGTCGATGTAATGACCGGCAAGGTGTTCGAGCTTATAGATTTTGGTCTTGAAAGAGAGCATGCGTAATTCAAACTTACACAATTCCGTTACATCAGGACGGAATTGTCTTCGCCCTGCAATGCCTTCTTGCGTGCGTGATATCGAACGGCTCCTTTGCCGATCGTGAGAATGAGCAACCCGGCCACAGGACACGCAGCCATCATAACTACCATTGGAACTGCAGAGCCATTGTGAAAGAGTCCGACCAACGCAGTCACTACGCCGCCGATGGCCATACGATAAGAACCAAGCAGCGATGCTGCGCTTCCTGTCAATCGTGTAAACGGTGCGAGCGACAATGCCGTACAGTTTGGACCAACAAGTCCCTGTCCTGTACAAAACACGAACATGATCGCAAGCAGACTGTACATGTTAAACCAGCCGAGGATAGTTCCTGCGACCATTATTGATCCAAGAACCGTTTGATAGATCATTGGGTAGCGTACCAACTGCGCATTGCTGAATTTTTTCAGCAGCACATGATTCAGCTGTGATGACCCGATAAGTCCTGACGCAATGAATGCAAACACCCAACCGTAATTTTCTTCGCTTACTCCGTATTGATTTATGAACACATCCGACGACCCGGCGATAAACGCAAATGGTGCCGACATCGAAATCCCGCCCGCCAGCGTGTAGATAAGAAATTGAGGTTCTTTAATTACCGTAAGAAAATTATTGATCACTGACTTGGGCTTGAGCGAGATCGTGTCGTCGGCAACTCTTCCTTCCGGCAACACGAAATGTACAGCTGCGAGGATCAGGATCGTTACAACCGTGAGTACAAAAAACACCGACTGCCATCCGAAGGCAACGGTTAGATAGCCACCGGCTGTAGGGGCAATCATCGGTGAAACAGCTATCACCAGTGTAATTGAGGAAAAAGCCTGCGCAGTTCTGTTCGATGGAAAAAGGTCGCGTACCAGCGTCTGCGATGCAACCATACCCGCACAGCCTCCCAATGCCTGGAAGAATCGCATGATGATCAATGAATTGATTGAATGCGACATTCCACAACCAATCGTTGCGATCAAATACACAACAAGACCTGCATACATCGGTGCCCTGCGACCATAGCGATCGAGCAACGGACCATAGATCAACTGACCGACCGCGATGCCAATGAGGTATGCCGTAAGCGACAACTGCACGTGCGTCATTGTCGTGTTGAGATCTTCGGCAATTGCCGGGAAGCCAGGCAGGTACATGTCGATCGAGAACGGGCTAACGGTCGACAGTGCTCCGAGAATAAGAATAGTGATAAAATGTTCCTTGCGCGTCATTGCAAAACGAGCGCAAGATAGATCAAAGCGGGTGTCGTTCAGTCCGCCAGAACTAACTTTTGTGTTGTCAGCGATTCGCCCCTTAAAATAGTGATGAAGTATATTCCACGTGGGAGGTTTTCTACATTCCACGTGACGCGGCCACTAGCGATCGTTTGTTTTGCATTGACCTTCTGACCGAGCGAGTTCACGATTTCGGCAGTGAATGACTCGTGGCCATCGATATCGAGGCTTACTTCTTTGGTTGCGGGATTCGGGTAAAGTACCCATGCAGGCTCGTAATGTATCGTTGCTACTTTCGAGATTGTCAGGCGGCCATCGAAGTCAGTCTGTGTCAAACGATAGTACGAACGGCCGGGTAGCGGACTTTGGTCGACAAAATTATATGAGCGTGGTGTGCTGCTGTTTCCTGCCGCAGGCACTGTGCTTAGCTCATAAAACTTTTCGCCATCCGAACTTTTATCGATGGTAAAATGATCGTTGTTGACTTCCGTGGTTGTTGTCCACTCGATGTTCACGCCTGTCTTGATGAGCCTGGCGCTGAAGTCGGTAAGAATGATTGGCAGGGGAGTGCTGGCGGAAACGGACCCGATGGTGAACAACTCGTTATTGTTGAATGTCACGCCGGTGAACTGGTAGATACCGCCACCGAGGCTTGTGGCGCCAGAGATCACGCCACCGCCGCCACTGGTTTCGTCGGCAAATGTTCCGCTCAGGTTGCGGTCAACAAGCAATCGAAGGTCGGCAGCAGTTTTGGAGCCCGGTACAGCATTAAGGTTAACTTGAATTGTTACAGCACCAACGGTTCCAAGCCTGGCGATCTTCCATTCGCGGGCGAGTCGGGCAACTACACCGGATGGGAGGTCGGTTACGCCGGCAGAGCTCATGGCACCGGTGGTATTTCCCCAAATGAGATAACTGTTGTTTACGCCGAACGCACCGCCGAGGTCCATGGTTACTACGGCGCCTGTGTTCACACTTGCAGAGCGACGTTGGTCGAGACCGGTGGCATCGTCGCGGCCAATGCCTGCAACTTCATTGTGATAGGTTGCATTGGTCGTGCTGTTCCATACAACTGTGCCGGATGTGTTAACGTAGTTGTGGGCTACAGTGATCCCGTATTTTACGCCAAGATAACTTTCAATTTTTTCTTTGTCGGCCGTAGGGATTGCAGAGGCTGTATTGAAATAGATGATCTCTGCAATTCGTCCGGGTGCCTGGTTTCCACCTGAATAGTTTCCGAACCAGGTCATCGGCTGCCCCGCGTGGTTTATCGTGGCGATGGTATTTCCTGCCGTACCATTCTTCCTGAAAATTGTACTTCCCGTGCGCAGTTCGACGGAGGCGATGGCGGGTTCACTCGGCAGCCATGTAAGTCCGCTTGGAACAAAAGGTCCACCATCGGGGTCATAGTATCCAAGGCGGGTGCCGCCGGATTCGATAAGCATCTGGTGGTCGCCACCGGAACCGCGAATGAATGTTCTCCAGGTGGCGGTACTCGTGTGCGGCACGCCAACAATAAATGCGGTGGTGTTAAGGTTAGAAGGTGCTGGTGTAACATCGAAGATATCCGACGCATTATCAAAGTTGATGACCGAATGAGAGTTCAGGTTATTCGTGACGAGCGTTGGTTGATTTGCAACGGTTGCCTGGATTAAGTTACGTCCGTTGCCGCTTTGATCAGCCCAGGCGCTTACGTTCGCCGTTCCGGTTACTCCAACATCGCCTTTCACCCACATTGTTGAGCCCGTGAGACCACCCGGAAGTACAAGGTTCGATGCGGCAAGTGTGAAGAAGTTATTGTTGGAGAGTGTGAGGTTAGTAAATGTCAGGGTACTGCCCACCAACGATGCGCCGGTAGTATGTGAAGTGCTGCCTGTGCTGAAGTCAGCATCGGTATCGACGAGGACTGCGAAATCAGATGCACTGCCTGTTGTGGGTAACCCGAGAGCGGTAAGGTTGAAGCTTACGCTCACTGCACCGGGGGAGCCGGTAACTGCAGTTTTCCAAACGCGATTGGTTCTCGTCAGGAACGACGATGGTACGTTGTTGCTCGTCCCGGTACCGCCGTCATCTCCAAACACAAGAAATGCATTGTTAACCACGGAACTTGTCTCGACGGTGACGGACGCACCCGAATGAACACTGAGTGTTTTAATTTGATTAAGACCCGACACATCGTCGCGGCCTATGCCTGTTACGTTGTTATTGTAGGTTGAATTTGTTGTTGTATTCCATACCACTGTTCCTGCGCTCGTCAGGTAATTGTGCGTTAGTGTGATCCCGTACTTGAGGGCGAGATAACTTTCGACCTTTTGTTTGTCCGTAGTGGTTATCGCACTGGCGGTATTGAAAATAATTGTTTCTGCGATGCGGCCGAATTGCTGTGATCCGCTCTGGTAGTTTCCAAACGCATACAGGTTCAGGCCAGGTGAAGCAACATCTATTGTACCGATGGATGAACCCTGGCTCCCGTTCTTGCGGAAGTTCACGTCACCTGTTCTCATTTCCAGGCTAACCAGCGCAACTTCATTTTGTGCCCACGTAAATCCGCCGTTAATGAATGCACCGCCATCGGCATCATAAAAGCCAAGCCGGCTTGTGCTCGCTTCAACAATGATGGGATGGTCATTTGTCGACCCACGGAACATTGTACTCCACTGGCCATTTGCCCTGGGAGCTGCAACAGCAAACACGGTTGTGTTAAGATTATTTACGGGATTTGAGAGGATCAGAACGTCGCCTGAGTTCGAGAACTCGACAGTATTTCGAAAGTTGATGTTGTTCGTGAGCAATGCAGGTTGATTCGCAATGGTGCCCTGCGTGGCGTTGTTGGCAAACCCGCCCTGATCTGTCCACTGGCTGACGTCGGTTGTCCCAACGACACCTGTTTCGCCTTTCACCCAAAATACATTTCCTGCAACTCCGCCAGGTACAGGCACATTCGAGACGGCGATTGCAAAGAAGTCGTTGTGCGCGAAAGAAACGCCCGTGAAACTCAACGTGCCTGAAACGATGCTGGCCCCAGTTGTGTGTGCTGTAGCGCCCGAGCTGAAATCAGTATCGGTGTCTTTCAGCAGTGCGTAATCTGCTGCAACCCCGGTGTTGGGAACTCCTAATGTTGCCAGGTCGACCGAGAGCGTGATAGTTCCGGGCGCGCCGGTGACAGATGCCTTCCATATCCGCGCGCTTCGTACGCTGTATGTGCCCGATACGTTGAAGCTCGTTCCGGCGGCGGCGCCGTCGCTACCACAAACGAGAAATACCTTGTCGGCTCCGAATGGTCCGCCTTTGTCGATCGTGAGGCCAGCACCGGTAACTACACTTCTCGATCTTCTTTGGTCGAGTGCACCCGAATCGTCGCGACCGATACCGGTGATCGTATTGTTATATCCTGCGTTGGTTGCCACGTTCCATATCACTGTTGCATCCGATGCTATGTAGTTATGTGTAAGTGTAAGGCCCCATGTGGTCGCGAGATAGCTTTCGATCTTTTCTTTTTCTGTCGTCGTTAATGCCGATGCGCTATTGTAGACGATTGTTTCTGCGATTCGTCCAAACGGCTGGCTGTTGCCCTGGTAGTTCCCAAAGTAGTCCATAGTCACGCCGGTGAGGCTTATCGTGTTGATCGATGCGTCCTGTGTACCATTTTTTCGGAAATTCACATCGCCTGTTCGCATCTCCAGTGTCGCCAGTGCAATCTCGTTCTGGAGCCATGTGAAACCACTCGGCTTGAAACCTCCGCTTTTGTTGTCAAAGTAACCGAGACGATTGCCGTTCTGCTCGATCAGCAACGGGTGATCGTTCGTGGCTCCGCGAAACATTGTTCTGTACAATGTGTTCACGTTGGGTATGGCTACCGTGAACACGGTAGAATTAAGGTTCGTCAGTGGAGTGGTGAGATTGAAGATATCGGTGTTGCCACTGAAGTTTACCGAAGGATAAAAGTTTATGTTATTCGAAATAACATTCGGCTGGTTGGCGACTGTTACCTGCACTGCATTGTTTGCAAAACCACTCTGGTCGGTCCACTGACTTACATCTGAAGCGCCTACGACACCTGTATTTCCTTTAACCCAGAATGTAACACCTGTGATGTTTCCGGGGAAAGCGATGTTTGCCCCGGCAACAGTGAAGAAGTTGTTGTTGGCAAGGTTAACGCCTGTGAATGTCAATCGTGTTCCGACCAACGACGCGCCCGATGTATGTTCCGTGGCTCCTGTGCTGAAATCTGTATCGGTATCAATCAATAAAGCGTAATCGGATGCCGATCCGGTCGATGGTAACCCGATCAACGCCAGGTCGAAAGTGACCGATACGGCACCGGGTGTTCCTGTGAGAACAGGTTTCCAGATCTTGTTGGGTCTGTATTTGAAAGCAGGAGGCACGTTTGTGCCCAGGCCCGTAGCGCCGTTGTTGCCCCACATGAGGAATGTGCGGTCCGCACCGAATGCTCCTCCTTTGTCCATCGTTACCGAGGCGGCGTTCACTGGTGCAGATTTAGGTTGGGCTAAGCCGGAGAGATCATCGCGACCAATACCAGCTATATCGGAGTTGTACCCGGCGTTGCCTGCGATACTCCACATCGTTGTTGCGTCGGAGGCAACGTAGTCGTGTGTCAATGTAACTCCATACTTGATTGCGAGGTATGATTCTACTTTGTTGACGTCGGTGGCTGACAATGCCGAATTGTAAATTATCATTTCGCCGACGCGGGCATCCGACGATTCGCCGGAAAATGCGCCGTTCTCAATGTCGATACGTATACCGCTTGCACTGGCGCTGCTGCCAAATGTATTGAGTGATGTTCCATCTGCCCGTGCTTCTAAAGATCCTGACGTTTGTCTTTTGTACGTGTGCAGATGTAGATTGGTAAGTCCGCTTGTACTCGCGATGCCGGTGTTGTGATTTGCGGGGTTGCCATTAATATAAAGGCTGTTTGTATAAACGTCCCACCACGCCCAGAGATAATTGCCCGTGTGTCCATCGAATACACGCCCGCTTACATCCGACGATAATTTTGTAGAGACGAAAAATGTTGTCCATTCGGTGGTAAGTTCTGCGCCCACGGGTGCATCGAGTCCGCCGTTTAGTATCTCGACAGCAGGATTGAAGTTCATCGTCGAGTTTCTCCAGGTCGGTCCTGCAACACCGGTCGTATAATGATGGCCCTGGCCGCTCGCATCCTGCCAGCTGGTGATCGCGTCGGTGTCTTCGGCCTGGTCCCCGGGTGCTTCCCAAACTGCTCCATTGCCTTTCAGCCAGGTTGACAGTTGCGTGGCAACACCGCCGGGTATGGTTGGGTTGGTAACGGCGAAAGTGAAGAACGTATTAGTGGCAATGTCGACGTTTGTAAAGGTGAGCGTGTTCCCAACAAGACTTGCGGCGGCAGTTGGTGTTGCCCCGGAGCTCAGGTCCGAATCGGTATCGAGCAGCAATGCATAGTCGGCAACATTATTGGTGTTGGGTAATCCGGCAGCCAAAAGATCGACGCTGACGGACACGGGGCCGGGAGTTCCTGTCACCGCGGTTTTCCAAACACGGTTGAGGCGAAGAGTGTATGGTGACTGTACATTCAATGTTGAAGATGTGGCGCCGTTGTCGCCCCACATTAAATAACTTTCATCGACAGTGAATGCACCACCTTTATCCATCGTAACAACGGCGCTGCTGTTTATTCCCTTTGATATTCGTTGGTCGAGCGCGGATCCTGCAGAAGCGCCGATACCGGCGATGTTGCTGTTGAAGCCGGCGTTTGCAGTAACGTCCCATATGGTAGTACCGGCAGATGTTACATAGTTGTGTGACAATGTGATCCCATATTTGATCGCGAGATACGATTCGACCCTCAGGAGTTCGGCTGCGGTCAAAGAGCGTGAGTACACGATCATTTCACCAATGTGTGAGTTTGAGAGTTCGCCAGAGGCTCCGGCGTTGATGTCGATCCTTACACCTGAAGCGGTATTGGTGCCGTTGAATGTTGCTAACGATGATCCGTCGGCCCGCGCTTCGATGGATCCGGTTGCCGCAGTTCTTACGAAAGAATGTAAATGAAGGTTCAGGATACCTGTTTGCGTGGCGATACCGGAATTGTAATTGTTGGGATTGGCGTTGATGTAGATGGAGTTAGTAAAGGTCCCCCAGTGCGACCAAAGGTTGTTGGCGATGTGTCCATCGAACACGCGTCCGTCCGGATCGGATGCAAGTTTTCTCGAAACCGTAATGACTGTCCAACCTGTGCTGAGTTCAGACCCGGCAGGTGCATCGAACCCGCCGCTGAGTATTTCAACAGCAGGATTGAAGTTGAGGGCATTATCCTGGAGCGTGGGACCGGCAACAGAGATATAATGACGGCCGTTCGGACTTGAATCCAGCCAACGAGTGAGTGCATCGCCGGTCTCTGCCGGATCACCGACAGCTTCTTCGGGCCCTGAATTGGCCTTCAGCCAAAGGGAAAGGTTGGTGCTGACGGCTCCAGGACTCTGGGCGAACGAGTTACATGCGAGTAACAGTGCCACAATTGTGACAGCCCCGACGGTTCGGAGGTAGTTCATCTGACAATGGTTTTGCCCGGATTTGGAGGAGTGGGCAGTTACAGGTTCTCGGTTCTAAAAAAAGTGGTGACCTATCAAAAAATGCGTCACACTCTAGTTACGTCAATTTATAAATATAATGCATTTTCTTACCTTCAGCAACTAACCTTACCCCTATGAAGCAACTCTTTCTCGTTTGTGTTCTTGTATTGGTTTTTACCTCCTGTAAGAAGCAGGAATACGACGTCGTTATTCGCGGCGGCACTGTTTACGATGGCTCCGGAAGCGCACCGGTCGTTGCCGATGTCGGCATCAATGCCGATACCATCGCGGTTATCGGCGACCTGTCGGGTGCGATAGGGAAGAAGGAAGTCGATGCAAAGGGAAAGGCTGTATCGCCCGGATTTATCAACATGTTAAGTTGGGCCGTCGAGACGTTGATCCTCGATGGAAACTCTCAGTCAGACATTCGTCAGGGTGTAACACTCGAAGTATTCGGTGAAGGTGGTTCCATGGGCCCTATGAACGACGCCATGAAACAGGAATCGCTTGATGCGATGCGCCGCGACCCGGACTATAAATATGACATAGACTGGACAACACTTGGCGAATACCTCGAGTCGATGGAACGTCGCGGGATTGCACCCAACGTTGCTTCATTTATCGGTGCCACAACAGTTCGCATTCACGAGCTTGGCTATGCGAACCGGCTTCCGAATCCGGAAGAAATGGAACGCATGAAAGCACTTGTGCGTACCGCAATGGAAGAAGGTGCACTCGGCGTTGGTTCGTCATTGATCTACGCACCAGCCAACTATTCAAGCACAGAAGAATTGATTGAGTTGTGTAAAGTTGCCGGTGAGTATGGCGGCATGTACATCACTCACATGCGCAGCGAAGGCAACACTATTTTCGAAGCAGTTGATGAAACCATTCGCATCGCGAAGGAAGCAAACCTGCCGGCAGAGATCTATCACCTGAAAATGGGAGGCAAGGATAACTGGAACAAGATCGATGGAGTTTTGTCAAGGATTGATGCCGCGAATAAAGCAGGTGTTAAGATTACTGCCGACATGTATTTGTATCCCGCGGGAGCAACCGGTCTCGATGCAGCGATGCCACCCTGGGTGCAGGAAGGTGGGTTGAAAGAATGGATCAAGAGATTACAGGATCCGAAGATCCGTAAGAAGGCGTTGGATGAAATGCGCAAGCCATCCGACAAGTGGGAAAATCTTTTGTTGCTGTCGGGCGGACCGGATCGCGTGTTGCTCCTGGGATTTGCAAACGACTCGTTGAAGAAATTTACAGGCAAAACACTGGCGGATGTTTCGCAGATCTATGGCAAGTCGCCGGAAGAAACTGCAATGGATCTTGTGATCGCCGATAGCACGCGAGTTGGTACCGCATACTTTATGATGAGTGAAGATAACATCAAGAGGCAGATCGCTCTTCCTTACATGAGCTTTGGATCGGATGCAGGATCGCCTACCGCTGCCGGAATATTTTTGAAGTCGAGCGATCACCCGCGTGCTTACGGCAACTTTGCGAGACTGCTTGGAAAATATGTACGTGACGAGAAAGTAATTCCCCTCGAGGAAGCTATCCGTAAGCTGACATCATTGCCAGCAAGCAACCTGAAGATCACGAAGCGTGGCTCACTTAAACCTGGTTTCTATGCCGACGTGGTCGTGTTCGATCCGGCAACCATACAGGATCATGCAACATTCGAGAAACCGCATCAGTACAGCACGGGAGTTAGCGAGGTGTTTGTTAATGGAACACAAGTGCTTGCAAATGGGGAACATACCAATGCGAGACCGGGAAGAGTGGTGAGGGGGCCGGGGTATAGGGGGGATGAACCGAAGAACAGATGATTACATGAATTTCGAACCGCAGAAGTGAACTTCGAACCGCAGAAGTATCACCCAGCTATCGAAACAAACCGGGTGATCCATTTCTGCGGTTCTTCTGTTCATGTATTTATCCGTTCTGCGGTTTTGTCTCAACAAACTCGAACGCCCTCCTCTCCATATAATTCTCCTCACCCTGTCCTAACGAAAATCCAACATGCCCTCCCCGCGTGGGGATTTCCAGGTTGAAGTAGCGATGATCGTGGGCAATTTCTTTTGGAAAACATTCTTTCGTGAGAAACGGATCGTTCGCCGCATTTACAATCAACGCAGGTACCCTGATGTTATCGAGGTATTGATCACAGCTCGACTTCTTATAAAAATCCGTCGCATTTTTAAAGCCATGCAGCTTCGCCGTGTAGCGATCGTCGAATTGGCGGAACGTCAGGATCTTTTCGTAACCGTCGTACGACAGCACCTCGGGATAGATCATTGATTTTGCGAGGATCTTTTTTCCAAGCTTTCGCAGAAACCTGTTCCGGTAAAATCTTTTTCCGGGCGTATCAAGTTCCTGTGCACTCGACGCGAGGCTGCAGGGCACCGAAAACCCGACAGCGCCCTTGATCCTGCGGTCGACAGTGGCGCCACGTTCTCCAACATACTTCATGGAAAAGCTTCCGCCCATGCTGAAGCCGACGAGTGCAACGTGATCGTACTCTTTTCGAAATGCTTCTTCTATCACACTGTGAAGATCCTGCGTGTCGCCATGATGGTAGAATCTCGGCAGCCTGTTCAACTCGCCACTGCAGCTTCTGCAGTTCCACGCGAGTGCATCCCAGCCGCGAGCGTGAAAGTACTTGGCCATGCCACGGCTGTAGTGGCGTCCGCTGCTTCCTTCGAGCCCATGTGAGATGATAACCAGTTTTTTTGTTGGAACATCGGTGTTCACAAGCCAGTCGAGATCAACGAAGTCACCGTCGCTCAACTCGAGACGCTGCCTGCGATACAAGACTCCCTTTACTGTTCTGAAAGCCGAGGGCACGATAGTTTCCATGTGCCCGTTGGCAAGCCACGGAACGTGTCGATATGTTGATTGAAGTATCAAACTTGTTTATAGCGATAACCCAGAACGGTCATCACCAGGAAAAGGAACAATACGAGCAGTAATGCAAACTGTAGTGTTATGGAATCTGCAAGAAATCCCATCACGGGCGGACCGAAGAGAAAGCCGGAATATCCAACGGTCGTTACCATGCCGAGTGCAACACTTGAAGGCAGTTGTTTCGAATTGCCCGCAATGCTGTATGCGATGGGAACGATCGTTGCAAGCCCGATGCCCACGATGAAGAACCCCGCGATCACCGCAATTGGATCAGGGAACAAGATGGCAATCAACAATCCGGCCGACGAGATCACTCCGCACACGGTCACGAGTTTTTTGTCGCCGAACTTCAGTCGCGCGCTGTCGCCGATCAAACGGCCAACGGTCATTGCGCCAGCGAATGCGGCAAGACCGATAGGTGCAAGTGCTTCAGTGGCTTTTGCAAATTCATTCATGTAGATCGTACTCCAGTCGGCCATAGCTCCTTCGCCCCACATGCTGCAGAACGCGATCAGTCCAACGCCGACGAGTGCACCACTGGGCATCCGGAACGGCGGCCCTTCGTGCTTGCCCTCCGGCGTGTCGCGGATCATGTATGCACGTGACACCACTATGATGATAATGTTTAACACTGTGATCGCAAGGAAGTGTGTGAACAGGCTCGTCTCCGCCATACTGAACAACGATGCGGCTCCTGCACCGAGTGCCATCCCGATACTGAAGAAAGCATGAAATGAGGTCATGATAGGTTTTCCCCATCGTTGTTCGATGATCACCGCCTGTGCGTTCATTGCAACGTCGAGCATTCCAGACGAAACACCCAACAGAAAAAAAACGACAATCAGTGAGATCAACCCGGGAGCGATCGCGATAAGCGGCACGAGCACGCAGTACATCGTAACCGAGAACAGCCCAATGTTACGGCTGCCGTTGCGAACAACCAGCCAACCAGTAAACGGCATGGCCAGCAACGCACCCAGTGCCGAAGAAAACAGAACGACACCAAGCGTGCCTTTATCGATTTGAAACTGGTCTTGAATGCGCGGAAGCCTGCTGTAATAATTAGCGTGGGCGAATCCATTCAGAAAAAAAATGATCTTAACCGCGAGACGGGCAGGAAGTAGTGGGTTCACAGCCCGCAAAGATAATCCGCGCGGAGACGGCTAAACCGTTAAGGGAAGGAAAACTTTTACCTCGGCCAGAAAGATGGCTTTTTCAAAACACCTCCCTGTACCCGGCAGTCGACGCAAACAGCCGACGTGGTTAGATAACCCACGGTAGCCGGGGCACCCCAGCCGCGAATCACATTCAGATCAGTTTTGTCGTAATCTGCGAGCGTCGGTATAAGTATCGAATCGATGTTACAAGTTATCTTGGGAGTAATTCGGAGTGCTTCGGGCACTTCGTCCCTGTAGATGTAGATTCGTTTTTCCTGCACTTCACCTCCAGTGAAATAACCCAGAACCTTTTCGCCTGCATTCTTTACGTTGGTAACGTTTCCGGTGATCTCACTTGGAAGGGCATCGAATAAACCTCCAACATTTTCTGTTGTTCTCTGTAATGCTTTCCAGAATGCGTATGCATCGTCGTCCATCGCGCGCTGTTGTACAAGTATGCTATAAAGCCGCGTGACCTTTGGAGATCCTTTGGGTATGAATGCCAGGTTGAAATCGCTAACGACATCCTGCGAGTTGCTGGTAGTGGAAGAGATCAGGACGCGCGTGGATGTGGCAGATCCATAACACAGGTTAATGTCCTGCTCGAATGTGCGTCGTTTCATTTCGAAGCGCGCCTTGTCCCAGATAAATTGCGAGTACTCCTGGGCAGTGTACTCCCATGTTTCAGAGAAGTTCCACTGGTAATATTTGGTGCTGCCCGTTACGTCGTGCGAATCAACATAGATGGTGATACCGCGATCATCGGCGCGCCAGGTTACACTGTCGAGGACTGGCGACTTTTTCATTTCAACAACATCCGACACGTATTCATTTCCGGGCGTAAAAATCCGCAACTGGTACGTTTTGCCATTGAACACGTTGATCGGCCCGGCATAATAGACTCCGGGTAATGTTTCGGGTAGTGGGATTATCAAGCCATCGCCAGACTCGAGTTGAACCGTTGCTTTGGTAACAGGATTATGAACATTTTCACTCGACAAGGGAACCGCCCGCGAAAGCTTTACCTCTGCCGAACGACTGCCTGTATTCACGAACCCGTCGACCACAAGAAATTCTTTTTGCAGTACGGAATCTGGCGGAGTGTACGGATCCAGGCAACCTGCTGCTATCAACACCAGGACAAACGAAAAGTATTTTGTAAGACGGGAAAATTTCATTTTATACCCTTCACTTTAAAGACATGCGTGGCGCTGCCGGTAGCACCATCGCTCGTCAATCCCTCAACAACTACATAATAAGTACCCTGAACATCCGACGTAAAGAATTGGGGATTTTGTTTACCCGTATTGTCGGTAGCGAGTGTCGCATCCCAATAAATAAGCGAACGCTGATCGGGCAAACGCGCTTCACTGTCCTTTTCGTATTCGTGACGTGGCGAGTAGAATTCACGCTGCAATTGAATTCCTTCGTAGTCGACATTTACATAACGTGTATCAAGTTCGAAGCCATCGAGATCGCCATTGTAAGTGGTGTAACTAACAATTCCCGGGAACGTCGACATTCCGTGGTAGAACTTGCGGGTAACCACTTCAAGTTTCTGCACCTTGAGCGGATCGTATGCCATGATCTTGTTCTCGTTGAACACGGGAACACCGTCTAGCAGGATCATCGGCGTTTCGTAGATCGGTTTCTTGTTCACCATGTCGAGCAGGTAAAACTTGAAGTTGTCGCGTTGCTTGCGTACCAGCACACCCGGAACGTATTCGCGCATAACTTCTTCCATCACCGGGAAACGAGTGTACTCGTCGAGCATGTAGGTTTCGTCGGCCTTTCCGAAGAATGCAGTGCTGTCGAGGCGTGGCTGTGCAAACTGATCATTGAAATAGATCTTCTGAACCTGCATCGCCACGCTTCTGGCCAGGAGATTTTTCTGGATCGATGGCGACAAGTTGAGCCCAGGCCACCTTGCTGTAGTTTGTTGCGAAGAGAATGGTGAGAGCAGTTCCACGCGGTGAACGCTGTCGGTAACGGTGAGAACTTTCTGACCACCGAGAAAATGTTTCATCTCGAATGAAACTTCTCCTTTCGAATTGCTTCTCGAAGAATAAACATCGATGATCTTGCCGGGAACAGTTATGTATGTCAGGACACCCTGTGCCGGGTTGCCCTGCATGTCTTTTACAAGACCGCGAATAATATGACCGTGAAACTCCGGCGTGTATGTGAATGTCTTTTTTGGCTGCAGCACGTCCGCCCAGCTAAACCTTCTCCATCCCTGCGTAAGCATCAGGTTATCGGCGGCAGCCTGCACGTTGGCATCCGTTCCGAAGTAATATCCCGCTGATTCAACAACACCACGAATGTCAGATGTGAGGTAGAAGAAATCATTAATATGAGAAGGTCCTATACTTGATGAAAGTGAATCGAGACGGAACACGGCGATCGACATCTGCTGAACAGCGCGGTCGGTTTGAACGTCGAGGGTCACCTTCGAGCGGGTCATATATTCGGGAGCACTGCTCTGAACGGCAATCTTAAGCCCGTTTGCAGGAGCTTTGAAATACAGGCGTTCGGCAATAGGCTTCGAATGTTCATCAAACAAGGTAATGTGCGTAACGCCGTCCTTCAGGTCGCTCTTTTTTATTTCAAACGACGCCTGCCCGCCGGCAATACGTTTGCGTTCGGCCTTCACCAGTTGTTGGCGGGTATGAGCAAGCAGGTAAACGGGCGGGCCATTCTGTATGTTCGGCCTGAACGACGCGGTCACTTTTAGGGTACCACCACTGTCCTCGACACGCAGTGAATAACCTTCTGTAATTGCATCCGGGACAGCGACGGTTGTCGGGGCACTACCTGCCACACGCACCACTGCGCGATATTTCTTTCCAGCTTCGGGCGTAAACTCGAACGAACCCATGCCGAATTTCAGAGGCGTGAAATGCGCGATGGTGTCGTTGCTTTCGCCCACCAGCGCGCCTCGGAAGTCAACACCCAGTCCGTTGCGATCGTTTACTTTAACACCAATCTTGCTTACTACCCCGGCGAGCAACGTACCCCCTTCAGGAAACAACTGCACATCGTGAGCGGTAGCGTTCGACGAAACACCCATAGGCAAGTCGAGCTTTACGAATGAATTAACAACCGTAATTGGCTTGCGGAAGTAAACGTCTGCACTGAAGTTCTGCATCCAGTTTGTATATGCACGCAGCAGGTAGGTGCCACTGCTGATCGACGCAGGCAGGAACACCGACCCCGCACCAATGCCATTCACAAGGGAGATCTTCTCCCTCACCAGCGATTGGTTGTCTTTATCAACTATTTCTACGTAAGCAACTTTGCTGATATCACTGGGTGTATGAAAGCTCGCCTCCACCGCATAGATCTTCAACCACATGGTTTCACCAGTCAGGTAAACATCGCGATCGGCGTGTACAAATAATTTTTCCTGTAAAACATCTTTGCGATAGTTGAGGAACTTCGTGAGCACGCTATCCTGGGCAACTGCTGATGCCACCGAGCCCAGGAGGGCTGCCGCTACTAGTATCAGTCTTGACATCAGAATTTGAAGTTATAAGTAAGTGTCGGAATCGGCTGAGCGAAGATGGAGAGCTGGTATCCCTTGATCACGCCGTCTTTCGAAACGAAGAATACCGAGTAAGCATTGTGCCTTCCCGTAAGGTTATACACTGCAAGTGTCCACGAACTGTGTGCAAGCTTCTTGATCTTGTGGTTGCCCTCGATGTTTACCGAGAAGTCCATCCTGAAATAGTCAGGTATCCTGTGCTGGTTGCGATCCGAATAGAACACACGGCTTACCCCGCCGATCTCGTACTTGGCGATCGGTAAAGTGATCGGGCGGCCGGTGCTGTAAACAGTATTTATTGAGAAGTTGAAACGACGGCTGATCTTATAGTTACTGATAAGGTTCACTGCATGAGGTTTATCGTAGCTGCTCGGATACCAGCGGCCCTGGTTCACCGACTCCGACTCGAATGCTCCTTTTGTCTGCAGGAACGAACGTGAATACGTGTAGCTGATCCAGCCATTCAACTTGCCAAGACTTTTCTTGAAGAGAAGTTCAACACCGTAAGCCTTTCCTCGTGCGTTTATCACATCCGTTTCGAGGTGATGATTCCTCAGGAGCTCTGCCCCGTTCTTATAGTCGGCGGCATTTTCGATCGTCTTGTAATAAACTTCCACCGAAGTTTCGATGAGATTTCCTTTCAGGTTCTTGTAGTAACCGAGTGATACCTGGTTCCCAATCTGCGGACGGATGTAGCGATCACTCAGCTTCCAGATATCCGTAGGCGTCATGGCAGTCGTGTTCGACAACATCTGGATGTACTGGCGGAGCCTGTTGAAACTAAGTTTTACTGAAGAGTTCTTAGGAAGTATGTGACGAAGCGCTACGCGGGGTTCCAACCCTCCATACGTTGCAACCGGCTTACCCGATCCATATCGCACCGTGTCGATCAACGTACCCACTTGCAACGGCTCGCCCTGTACATACTGGTACACTTCTTTCGAACCGAGATTCTGGTACATAGAGTAACGCAACCCGAGGTACAACGACGTCTTGGGTGTGATGTCGTAATTGTCGCCAACGTAAACTCCTGTTTCCACACCCTGGTCGCTCTGAAGAATATCCGGTATCACAAGCGACTCCGACCCGCGCGGCAGGAAGCTTCCCGGTTGAAGCCGGTAGAAGATCGAACCAATTCCGGCGGTAATGGTGTGTTTAGGGTTAAAGAAATAAGTAAAGTCTGCTTTTGTGTTTGCCTGGCGTATATTGAACGTCATGCCAAAAGCGTTAACAGGATTCTTGTCGCTCGTTATCTCGTAGTTGTATTTGCTGAAGCTCCCTGTGAATACACTGAAAAGCTTTGGGTTAAAAACGTGTTTCCATTTAAGAGATGCGTTCTTATCGGAATAAGCATAGGCGGTATCGCCGTTCAGCTTGAACTGGTCCTGGCTGAGATAACCATTTGCGATGATCGTGTTGTTATCGTTGATCTTGTAAGTAAGATTCATCGTAAGGTCGTAGAAGCCGGCGCTACTGTTGCGCATCCGGTCGTTGTTGAGCTGCTTCAGTATCCAGTCTGAGTAAGTTGAACGTCCGCCGATAAGGAACGAGGCTTTGTCTTTAATGATCGGGCCTTCAACCATGAGCCTTCCTGTAACGGGGCTGAGACCACCCGAACCTGAAAATTTCTTAAGGTTGCCTTCGCGTGAATGCACATCGAGCACCGATGAGATCCGTCCGCCATAGTCGGCCGTGATACCGCTCTTGTAGAGTTCCACCGACTTCATCACGTCGGGATTGAATGTTGAGAAGAAGCCGAACATGTGCGACGGGTTGTAGACCACCGCATCGTTGAACAGGATAAGGTTTTGGCTGGTAGCGCCTCCGCGTACGTTAAGACCAACGGTTCCTTCACCAACCGTTTGCACACCGGGAAGTGCAAGCACGACTTTCATGATGTCGGTTTCACCCAGGGCGAGGGGCTTGTTCTTCATTACTTTGATGTCGAGTTTCTCGACACCCATCTGCATGCCCGTTACACGCACGTCGCGTTCCGACTCCACAAGGATCTCTTTCAGTGGAATGATGTCTTCCTCGAGCTCAACATCGAGCTTGCCGTTATTGTAGAGGAGGATCTGTCGTTTCGACAACTTCATGCCCACACTCTTGATGATAAGTTCATGACGGCCTCTTGGCAACTTCAAGGTGTAGCGGCCAAACGGGTCGGTAGCAACGCCAATGGTTGGTTTCTCGATATAGACCGAAGCGCCGATGATCGCTTCGCCTGTCTTTACATCGATGACCATACCGGTCAGCGTGGCTTCGCCGCTCAGGTCGGTGGTTTTTGTTCCGATCAAATGAAGTTTCTCTTCGGCAGCTTCTTTCTGACGCTCCTTGCGCTCGTATTCACTGAAGTCGAACGTCTCTTTCGTAGCTGTCTGAATTCCCTGGTTGAAGAAATCGACCGGCAGCGTGGTCATGATCGCGCGGTCTTTCGTGATGTAGATGTTGGTTTCGTGGATGTTGAACTGGAGTGGTGTGCCTGTTAACCCTGTCTCCAGGACTTTAGCAACCGGGTCGTTTGTGGCATTTACTGTTACAAACACGCTGTCGACATCACCAACGCGATAATAGAAGTGAAAGTCAGTTTGGGATTCAATTTGTTTTGCAAACTCCTGGAAACGGGTGTTGCTAAAATTGCCGGTAACCCTGTCGCGTTGCTGCGCAGCAAGCGTGAGTGGGAGTGCCACCAGCATCAAACCAACCAGTAGTCGCATTATAAAAACGGGTTATTGAATTTGTTCGTAACGTTCCAGTATTCTCGCGATACTCTGCTCACGTGTCTTGCCAAACTTCAGCTTCTCTTCCCTGATCGTGCGTTTGATATCCCTCTTTTTATCACTCACCAGGCTCAACACCGATCGTTTGCTTTTCACAGTGTGATAAACATCATTTTTAAGGATATAGTATTTTACTCTCTCTTCAAAAATGTTGTCGGCATCATTCCCGTTGATCCTCAGCGCGAGCACCTTCAGCCTCTTGGCATAGAATTTCATCTTGCCATCGTACAGCAAATCATAAAAGCCCTCGGCAACCTTGTTATTATTCAGACGAACGAAGCGGTGGCCGCCGATATCGAAATACTCGACCTTATCGCGAAGCAACTGCACCTTGTTTCCATGTGTGTAAGATGTGATCACCTGGTCTTTCTGGAGGTCGTAAGTCAGGGGAATGTTCTCATACAGCTCGCCGGCGTATTTCACATTGCCGTTCACTATGTCGTCGTACAGCGTAGGAAATTCGTCGCGTTGTGAAATGTATTCGCGGTACTCGCTGCCGTTGAAGATGTGGGATTGAACACCCATTGTCTGGGTGTAGTACTGGATGGCGTTCTTGCGTGCATCCGCAACAAAAGTTGTATCATTTTGCGCAAGTGTCACCAGGGGACACAAAGTGAGTACTGCAAAGGCGAAACGCTTCATATTCAGACAACACTAAAAATAGCCTTTAAACCAAGATTTCTGCAACCGTTGACGGAAAAAAGAACCCCGCAAGGGTATTGCGGGGTTACGTACAAGTGTTAGCTGCGGTGACGATTCTTTCCTACTTGGCAAACGCCACACTTCTCATCTCCCTGATCACTGTCACTTTAATCTGCCCGGGATATTGCATGTCGCGTTCGATCTTTTGTGAAATCTCGAAGCTGAGCTGGCCAGCGCGCTCGTCTGTTGCCTTCTCGGCATCGACGATTACCCTGAGTTCGCGTCCCGCCTGGATGGCATAGCACTTTTCGACACCGTCGAAGCTAAGTCCAACCTGTTCGAGTTCGCGGAGGCGGCGGATATATTGTTCCATCACTTCGCGGCGGGCGCCGGGTCGGGCGCCGGAGATGGCGTCGCATGCCTGGACGATCGGGGAGATGATGTTGGTCATTTCGATCTCATCGTGGTGAGCGCCGATGGCATTGCACACCGCCGGATGTTCCTTGTATTTCACGGCGAGATCCATACCCACGATTGCATGAGGTTTCTCGAGTTCTTCGGGCCACACTTTCCCGATGTCGTGTAGGAGGCCGGCACGTTTTGCCTGTTTCACGTTGAGGCCAAGCTCGGAGGCCATAATGGCGCAAAGGTTGGCTACTTCGCGTGAATGCTGCAGGAGGTTTTGACCGTAAGACGAGCGGAAGCGCATGCGTCCCACCATCTTTACGAGTTCAGGATGAAGCCCGTGTATGCCCAGGTCGATTACGGTGCGTTCGCCGATCTCGACGATCTCGTCTTCGATGTTCTTTGTAGTCTTTGCAACGATCTCTTCGATACGTGCGGGGTGGATGCGTCCGTCCTGCACGAGGCGGTGGAGCGACAGGCGGGCGATCTCGCGGCGTACGGGATCGAAACCTGAAATGATGATGGCCTCGGGCGTATCGTCGACGATGAACTCGACGCCGGTAGCGGCTTCGAGGGCGCGGATGTTACGGCCTTCGCGACCGATCACTTTGCCTTTGATGTCGTCGCTTTCGATGTTGAACACAGACACGCAGTTTTCGACGGCGTGTTCGGTGGCGGTACGCTGGATGGTTTCAATTACGATCTTTTTGGCTTCTTTGGTGGCAGTAAGTTTCGCTGCCTCCATGATGTCCTTAATGAAAGAGTTTGCTTTCGACTGGGCTTCTTCTTTCATGGACTCGACGAGCTGGTCGCGGGCCTGGTCGGCGGTTAGCTTCGAGATGCCTTCGAGGATGGCGACTTTCTGTGCGTTGAATTTATCGAGTTCCTCTTTTCTTTTCTTTACGAGGTCGTGCTGTTGTGCGAGGCTCTGGCGTTCTTCTTCGACTTCGGATTCTTTGCGTTTGAGTGTTTCGAGTTCTTTCGAGAGCTGCGATTCACGTTGTTTGATCTTTTGCTCGTTGGCGATGATCTGATTTTTCTTGCGATTGGCTTCCTCCTCGAATTCCTGTTTCATTTTCAGGAGCTTCTCCTTTGCTTCGAGAACTTTGTCTTTCTTCAGTGTTTCGGCCTGTATTTCGGCTTCCTTGATGATGAGACTGGCTTTGCTTTGTGCTTCCTGTGATTGCTTTTCGACTTTGCGTTTGGCAATGCTATTGCCTAGAACGAGTCCGATCACTATTGCGATTGCAAGGCCGACGAGCGCTGCTATTGCGATTTCCATCGGGGTAGAAATTTAGGTTATGAAAAAAATTCCCGAAAGGAAAGGCGAGGAAAGGAAGGCTTATAGGATAGCTTGAGAGACCAGGTGATTGAGTTGACTGACTTTATCAAAAACAGTCTGATCAATCTCTTTGTGGTCTTCGTCGCTAGCCTGTTTCTGAACAAGGCAGTCAAATGCTACCATGGCCAGAAGATCTTGTTTATCGTCGATACCGAATTGCTCCCTGTAGTACTTTAACTTTTCATTGATCAGCTTGCCGGCGGCCCGCACCTTTTCTTCTTCGTTGCGCTTTACCTTCATGGGGTATTCACGCTCGGCAATCTTAATTTTTATTGAAAGTTCTTCCATTAATTATCTACAGTTCGCAAGGCAAAACAAAACCGAAACAAAACGATGACAAGCTTACCTGCTTAAGTGGGCGATGCATTTATCGATCTCACGAATATACTCGTCCACTTTCTTCCTTAACTCAGTGACGCTTCCGTCTTCCGGGTTAATGTTATCTGCAATTTTAGTGATTTTAATCTGATTTTTAAAACTAACCAACTGATCGTCACGGCCCTTGAGGCTGGACTTGAGATCGTGGTTTTCGAGCTTGAGGCTTCTAACCTCCTCCTTCAGCGCCTTGTGCTCGTTGAGCAATACCAGGATCTTTCTTTCAAGTCCGTTCAGGTTGGTTTTCAAAAGTTCTTGATCCATCTATTTTCGAATTAACGCTTGCATTTTAGTCTCGAACGCTCCAATCAGTCGCGACATGGTCTTGTCAATTTCCTCGTCAGTCAGGGTTTTAGCTTCGTCTTGCAGTGTGAAGCCCAGCGCATAAGCTTTCTTTCCTGGAGGAATCTTGTCTCCTTCGTAAACGTCAAATACGATGATGTCTTTCACTAATTTTCTCTCGGTACTCCTTACAAGTTCTTCAATTTCCCTGTAAGCAACATGTCTGTCCAGCACCAGCGAAAGATCTCGCCTCACTTCCGGAAACTTCGGCACGTCCTGCACATCGAACTTAGGATTTGCAGCGTTGAAAAGCAAGGCAACATCAAGGTCGGCATAAAAAATTTCCTGCTTGATGCCGAAATCTTTTTGAATCGATGATTTGACCTTACCGATCGTGCCAATTTCTTTTTTGTTCGAAGAGATTGTGACACCGTAATCGAGAAAGGACGAACCTTCCAACTTTTCCCACTTCACATTTCTTACTGCCGATTTTTCCAAAACGTTGCTAACATACCTCGAGAGGTCGTGATACGACACAGCACGCGCGGCACGCTGCCAGTTGTCGGCTTCATATTGCCCCGTCAGGTATAGAGCGAGACGCTCTTTTTCAATGTATTTGCCGTTGGTTTTGCTATACACCTTTCCGAATTCGAACAGCTTCAGGTCTTTTTGCTTGCGATTGATGTTGAATGAACAAACCTCCAGGCCTGTGACGAGCATGTTGGTGCGAAGGATCGCCTGTTCCTCACTCAATTTGTTCAGGATCTCGACAGCCTCGTCGTTTTTGTATTTCGCATGTGTAAGCGAATTGGTCATGATCTCATAGAAACCGTTCGACGCAAGCAATGTTCCAATGGTCTGCTTGAAACGATCCATGCTTTTCGCAGGGAATCCCGAAATGAAATCGGCGCCAGCCTGTTCCGAGAGCTCAATATTGTTCAGGCCGTAGATCCTGAGTATTTCTTCGACGATATCTGCTTCCTGCTTTACATCCACACGATAGGGTGGAACAGAGACATCGAAAGAATCGGGCTTGATGTTCAACGTTTGGATGTCGAGGCGGTTCAGGATCCCAATAATATCGGTTGAAGGGATTTCTTTTCCGATCAACCTGTTGATGTTTTTGATCTTGACAGTAAACGTAGTGTTCTCAATCTTTTCCGGATAGATGTCGACTACCTCGGAAGAGATCTTGCCACCGGCGATCTCGCTGATCATCATAGCCGCACGCTTCAATGCAAACACGGTGTTGTTCGGATCGGTGCCACGCTCGTAGCGGAACGACGCATCGGTCTTCAACTGGTGAGTCATACCGGTTTTCCGGATGAAAGCAGAAGAAAAGTAAGCCGACTCGAGGAACACTCGCTTCGTCTGCGCTGTAATGCCCGAACCAATACCACCGAACACACCCCCAATACACATTCCCTTGCTGTTGCCGTCGCAGATCATAAGATCGTTGGCGGTAAGCGTTCGCTCTTTTCCGTCGAGCGTCACGAATTTTGTTCCGGCAGGCAAAGTCTTCACCAGCACTTTCTGTCCTTCTATCTTGTCGGCGTCGAACGCGTGCATGGGCTGGCCCAGCTCATAACAAATGAAGTTGGTTATATCAACGATGTTGTTAATGGGATTCAGGCCAATGGCCCTGAGGCGATTTTTCAACCACCCAGGTGAATCGGTAACGGTTATGCCTGTGATAGTTAAGGCAGAATACCTGGGGCAGGCTTCAGTGTTCTCAACGACAACGGGAATGCTCAGATCGCGATTGTCGACCTTAAAATTGTCGATCGATGGCAGGCGCAACTCTCTTTTTAATACCGCTTTGATGTCTCTCGCCACACCTATGTGCGAAGCTGCATCTGCGCGGTTAGGAGTGAGACCTATCTCTATCGTATAATCTGATTCAACCTTAAAGTATTCGGCGGCTGGCGTTCCCACTTTTGCTGTCGGGTCGAGGATCATGATGCCGGCGTGACTTTCTCCGAGACCGATCTCGTCTTCGGCACAGATCATTCCTTCACTTTGCTCGCCACGGATCTTCGACTTCTTGATTTCAAAGGGAGTACCATTTGTGGGGTGAACGGTTGCCCCTGAAGTGGCAACAACCACCTTCTGCCCGGCCGCAACATTCGGGGCGCCGCACACAATACTTAATGGAGCGGGACCACCCACGTTTACAGTTGTAAGCGAAAGCTTGTCGGCATTGGGGTGCTTTATGCATGTGAGTACTTCGCCGATAACGAGACCTTTGAGGCCTCCCTTTACGGTTTCAATTTCTTCAACATGTTCTACTTCGAGGCCGGTGGAGGTGAGAACCTTCCCGATTTCTTCGGGCGATTCGGGTATATCAATATACTGTTTAAGCCAGTTGTACGAGATTTTCATGACTTACTTTAAAGGCAAGCCTCAAAAGTAATGAATTCTATGCTTAATGATAAGTTTTCTCGCCCGCTGCGATGTTCACGTTCAGAATGTTTTCGCGAGGCGGGAATGGACAGGAGAAGTCGTCGACGTAGGCGCAATAAGGATTGTAGGCTTCATTGAAGTCGAGCGTGATACTCGATGCCCCTGGTGTTTTTTTTACATCGAGATACCTTCCCGCTCCGTATGTCTCTATCGCACTGCTCTGATCGGCGAAAGCCAGGAACAACGTACCCTTAAACGGACCGCTGTCGATCACTTCGAGGATCAAAAGCTTGCATTGCACCCCGTCGATACTGAAAGTCGCGTGGGCATATTCGATATAGCTTTGTTGTTTGTTGTCGCTGGTCTGCAACACGACCATTTTTTTGTCTTTCACTGGTTCGAGGTCGGCAACGATCCTGAACTTGAGGTTCGGCTCGAAATATTTCAGGCCTGTAAACGCTTCGGTAGAATCTTTGAATGGCGACTCTTCGCTGTTCTTCATGAAGTCATCTTTTTCCTGCCGCGATTTCTCGATCTGGGCCCTGTACTCCGCATCGTCTTCACCGTCGGCAGCATTGTACCAGACAATGGCGATCATGGCGATAACGACGATGATGGAAATAAAGTGAGAGGCTTTCATGGGCGTTAAAGGTAAAAGTTAATAGTTAAAAATTGGCTGGCGCAAGCACATCGTTAACTTTTAACTATAAATTTTTTAACTCTCAGAAAGATGATTCTTCGACACCTTGTGAATCAGATGCCAGCGTGGGCGTACCGCTTTTCTCCCATTCAAGGATCTTCTCGCGGTGCTTTTCGTAAAGAATAAAAAATTCAGGGATTGCCCGATCGGCGAGCTGACCAGCGGAGTTTACGAGCACGCAGATACCAATACCATCATCGCCTTTTATGGCGATCTCGCTCCGGTAACTGTTTACGTAGCCACCATGATAATTAATGGTGTCGGTTTTGAACGTGAGCACACGCCACCCGAGAGAATAAAAAGAGCCACTCGATTTTTTCCAGGTGCGGAAGTAGCGATTACGTTGTGTTGCACGAACGACAGGCTTAAACATCTCTTCGCGCACAGCGGTATTGAGGAAAGTATTCTGATGCCCCGTTAATGCTTTCAACCAGCGAGCCATGTCGGAGATGCTTGCGTTCACGCCACCGGCGGGTCCTACATTGTAATAGGTAGAATTTATGGCTGTGGGTTTCCACCCGCGAAGAGAGTGAACGTGCGGCAGCGCTTTGTCGTCGTTTGCCATCATTGCATCGAAGGTGAGCGATGCCTGGCTCATCTTCAGCGGTGTGAAGATCTTCTCAGCCATTACAACTTCGTAAGGCTTTCCTGTTGCCGACTCGATCACTTTTCCGATCACGCTATACGCAACGTTCTGATAGCTGTACGTTTTTCCCGGTTCGTTTGTAAGATCGAGGTCGCGGAGGTGATAGATCAGCGGATCAAGTGCCTCGCCGTTATCAATATTATATGTGAATGCGTGGTAGGGCAGACCTGTCGAATGTGAAAGCAGATGCCGGAGCGTGATCTGCTCGGTGCTTTCTTTCGATTTCAATTCGAAGTCGGGAATATACTTGATAACCTTGTCGTCCCAGTTGAGAACGCCTTCCTGGACGAGCCGCGCGGTGAGCACACCGGCAAGCGATTTGGAAACAGAGCCCAGGCGGAACACAGAAAAAACTCCGACAGAGTCTTTATTCTTTGCATCGCTTAATCCAAAGCCTTTCAGAAAAAGAACACTGCTGTCTTTAACGATCGCGACGGCGGCGCCGGGGGCTTCACCATTCTCGACAGCTTGTTTGATGTATTCATTGTATTCATTCAGCAACTCAACCCAATGTGGATTGGCGCTCAATGTTATGGCAGGCGCAATCTTTGCGCTTGTTGACACGTGCGTTACCGTTACAGGTTTGCTTTCTGCTTTTACTCCGTTGCGGTGGTAGTTGTAAAAAAATAAAGAGCCAACCAGTACAATTAAAATGACTATCGTCAGTCGCTGCATTTCAAAATTCTAGTCACAAAAGACCGCTATCTGCAAAGCTACAATAATTATTTCCACTAATTATAAGGTGGTCAACAAGTTGTATATCTAAAAGTTTTCCTCCCTCGACGAGTTTACGCGTGAGTTCAATGTCTGCCTGACTTGGGTTAAGGCTTCCGGAAGGATGGTTGTGAGCAACGATTATAGAGGTGGCTTCTTCGTCTAACGCGAGTTTGAAAATTATGCGCGGGTCGGCAACGGTGGAAGTGAGGCCACCCTGGCCAACCTTACGGGTAAGCAACACTTTGGAACGGCGGTCAAGCAACGCGACCCAAAATTCTTCATGCGACAGGTCGCCGAGCATGGGACCAAGTACTTTATAGGCGTCGTTAGAGGTGAGCACCTTAAAATTCGGGGCAAGCTTTTCATATTTAGCCCGGCGAGCTAGCTCCAGCGCAGCCTTTAGGCTGATCGCTTTAAATTGACCGACCCCGTGGATCTTTGTTAGTTTACGAACTGGCAGCTCGGCGACTGAGCTCATGTTATTGTCGCCTGCCGTCATCACTTTTTTTGCGATCTCGAACACGTTCTGCGAGGGTGTTCCCGACCCCAACAAAACCGCTATCAGCTCTGCGTTCGTCAATGTGTCGGCACCTTTTTCCAGGAGCTTCTCCCGGGGGCCATCCATCGTCTTTTTCACCTTCATGCCCCTGAAAATAAAAAACCCTCCCTCGCGCTTTACGCAAGGGAGGGAAAAAGAACCTTACAAATTCGTAAGGCTTGCCCGCCGGTTAAGGCAGGGCTGTATCTTTGTAAATATCTCTATTTCAGCTTGTTGACAGCCCGAGCCAGCTTCGACTTCTGATTGGCCGCCTTCTTCCAGTGGATGATGTTCTTCTTGGCCAGCTTATCGATCATGCCTGCAGTTGTCTTGAAAAGTTTCTCTGCCTCAGCCTTGTTGGTCGTAGCCTTAAGTTTTTTTACAACCGTCCTGGTCGACTTATGCTGATAGCTGTTGCGCTCAGCTTTTACTGCGTTGGCCCTGATTCTCTTTTCTGCCGATTTGTGATTTGCCATGTTTTCTGTTAAAAAAGGACTGCAAAGATAAGGGTTTATGGAGTAATCGCAAGGTGGAAATCGGTCAAAATTTAGGGGATTTTAGGGCGTTTTAGGCTTTAAATCAATTTCTGCAAGGAGCCATGCGTTCGGGTCGGGCGTCACTTTCACGATCTTTTTCTTGAAATCCCACGATTGACTCCCGTTTCCCCCCAGCACTTCCACGGTCTTTATCACTTTTTCGCCATCGTCGGTCTCCA
Organism: Cyclobacteriaceae bacterium; assembly: GCA_035656375.1. Classification (GTDB taxonomy): domain Bacteria; phylum Bacteroidota; class Bacteroidia; order Cytophagales; family Cyclobacteriaceae; genus ELB16-189. Next base: position 66,579 of record DASRSO010000189.1, read on the forward strand.
CCAACAGGTCCAGGTATGTGGGCGGTTCAAAGTGCATGGGCGGTTCGAACGGGACAGCCGGCATGCCCGTCGTCTTTGTAACCAGCTGCAGACGTTGAGTGGCTTCCTTGTATTCCCACGTACCGGTGATCTTCAGGTGTCCTCCTGTGTAAAGCCACTGGGTTACAAATGACTCAAGGTCCGGCTTGAAGGGCACAGGAAGTTTCACTTTGTTATAGTGTTTTTGCATAATGGCTACGAAGTCTTCCGTGAGCGCGGTCTTGCCTTTATACGTATCATAGTATTCCCTGATACCCGCATGAAAATTCTCGTCACCCATTTTCTTGCGAAGCATGTGCAGTACCCAGGCGGCTTTTTGATAGGTGTTTGTACTTAAAACCTTATTGATGTCGGTGATCGACGTGTCGACGATCGGACTTTTGTTCAGTGAATCGGACTTGAACACCTGCTTTCGCGTTTTTTTCATGATGGAAATGAGGGTATCCGCACCGTATTTATGTTCCATATAAAGAGCCGTACAATACGTTGCGAAGCCTTCGCTCAACCACACGTGATGCCAGTCTGCCTCCGTTGCCGAATTGCCAAACCATTGATGAGCCGTCTCGTGCGCGATCAGACTTTCCCTTTCATTCTTTCCATTCACGGAGTTCTCGAAATAGAATATGTTACTGGCATTTTCCAGTCCACCGAACTTTGTTTTCGATTGCACGTGCGCAAGCTTCTCGAAAGGATACGGACCGATGTACTCCTGCAGGTACTCAAGGATCTTCGGTGCGACCTTGAAATCGGAAAAGCCGTCTTTTTTATTTTGTGGATATACCCAGGTTGTGACAGGTATTCCTGACACGACGCCTGACTGCTGCACTGCAAAATTCGAAACGCCGATGGTCATCACTTTTACAGAAACCGGCACGCTTTCTTTCCAGTGTGTGAGTTTTCTCTTACCCGGAAGCTTTTTCTCTTCGACAAGTTTGCCGGTAGCAATCACCTCGTAGTAAGCCGGCGCTGTTATTAAAAACTCGACCGTGGATTTGTACGCAGGATGATCAACGGTAGGCAGCCAGTGTCTTCCGCGGTCGGGCCAGTTGTCTCCAAAGAAACTTCTTTCTCCGAATTTGTTTTTTGAAATGATGAGACCATCGTAAGGAATTCCTTCATAGGTAATTACGAATGTATGCTCATCACCGGGTGGAGGATGTATTGTGATCAGGTCGCCCCTGAAAACGTAGTTCACCGGTTTTCCTGATGATTTTACGGAGATGACGTTCATTCCCGTTGTGTCACCTTTTTTCTCAATTAGATTTAAGTCGAACGAAGCAACAGGCTTCAAAAAACGGATCGTCACCTCGGCTTCACCCTTAATAACATCAGTGTCGTCGCTGAGCTCCAGCCGGAAGATGTAGTGACTAACCGAGATGTTCTCATTTTTTGGATAAGGATCAGAGAAAAATGATAAAGCAGCGAGCAATATGAATTTCATACGAGCCAATTTACTGACACTGATCTTCCTGACCATGTCGTCGTGGGGATTTTTTGGTCACGAAAACATCAACCGCCTGGCTGTTTACACGCTCCCGGCCGAAATGATCTCATTCTATAAGAAGAACATCCACTATATAGTGGAGGCTTCGGTGTACCCCGACATGCGACGGTATGCCATTCCCGAAGAGGGCCCGCGCCATTATATCGACATGGACGAGCACAACGACTCCATTCCCCAACGCTGGAATGATGCAGTCGAAAAGATCGGCAAAGATTCGTTGATGCTTCACGGCATCGTACCATGGCACACCTACCGGGTATACCTTCAACTTCGAAATGCATTCATGACACGCGATGCTCAACGCGTCCTGAGGTTATCCGCAGAGCTCGGTCACTATGTTGCCGACGCGCACGTTCCACTTCACACCACCAGCAATCACAACGGGCAAAAAACAGATCAGCATGGCATTCATGGTTTGTGGGAGTCGCGACTGCCCGAACTGTTTTCAGCGAACTACGATTTTTTTGTTGGCCGCGCCGAATACATCAACGACGTTCAAAAGACGATGTGGGATGTTGTCATGCAATCGCACGCATGTGTCGATTCTGTCCTGAACTTTGAACGCGAGCTTTCGAAGCGTGAGATTCAGCGTAAGTATGCCTTCGAAACACGTGGCAAACAGACCGTTAAAGTTTACTCCGAAAGATATTCGAAGCTGTATCACTCGATGTTACAGGGAATGGTGGAACGACGAATGCGGAGCAGCATTCATATGGTCGGAAACCTCTGGTACTCCGCCTGGGTCGACGCAGGTCAACCCGACCTTAAAAATTTTCAATATCAACAAAGAGAGGAGGAAGCAGATTCGGTAAAAACATGGACCGCTTCGGAGCATTAGCCAGATCAGCCACCGATCCTGTCGATAACTTTAAGCAACTTGTCCAAACCCAGTCTTCGCGCTTCGGGATCGCTGCACCGGGAAACCAGCTCGTTGTTTTGCTCTCGCTGTATGGCTCGCCTGGTGAGAACCCATATATCGTCGTCGATACGGCCTTCTAAAACAAACTGCCCAAAGCCAATCCCGATGATTGCATTATCGATCGTGCCAACAGTCAAAAGGTTATTCTGATCGATTACCGGTTTCAGATCTTTCCAGTCCGTGATCGAAAGGTCGAAACGTGGCGTGTGCCATAAATTGAATAGTGTGTCCACAAACGCCGCCGCACGCAGATCCGGGAACCGATCTTTCAAATACAGGTATTCATAGAAAGCGATATTCCCTGCTGAATTACTAAACGGTGCTGTCGAATCTTTCGGATTGAAAAAGAAGAAATCACGCATAGCATCTTTCGCGTGCGGATGCGAGGTTTCAAACGAGAGAACATAATCTTGCGGCGAGTATGTGCTGTAATCAGGATCAAATGTAACGCTGCGCGCCACGCCTTCGAGATCGAGCCGGTGATGGATCACGCTTATCATAAACGAGCGGGAGTCGGACGAAACAAGATATTGAGTAGCGTATCGTTGCACGTTGTCGCTTGTCACCTCAAATTTTACTTTTAGCATCTCGTTCCCGTTCGTAAGAGAATACCATTGGTTGCTGATTGCCTTATATGTAAATCCAGAAGTCCTGGTATTTGCACGGAGCTGTTCTTCCAGTGTAAGAAACAACTGTTCCTTCGTCCAGTTACTGATTTTTACGAAAGGAAAACCACTAATCGAAATTGTGTTGGAAGGATTTGTTACATCCTGGTAGAAACCATCAGCTTCTGTAAACACTCCAGGAAGTTGTAGGGAAACGCCGTCAACTTTGATGAGCCGCGGATCTTTAATCTCGGTATTTGATTGCGACGAACACGCTGCAACTACTGTGAGTGAGATCAATAGCAGCGAGCGCATCAGCTATTCAAGAAAATGCTTTACCAACGATTTCCATTCTTCATCAAGGCTCACCGAAGGCATGTTCTTTCCCGCGCGACTGTACCAGTACTGTGCATTTCCAAGATCGCCTTCTTTCCTGTGAAGATACGCGTGTATCCAGGCGGCATTCTTCGAATTCACATCCTGTATCGTTTCATGCGACTTGTCCCAATCGCCATGACCGTCGTGCCAAAGGGCAAGCAACTCTACGGATAAATTATCAGGTCGCGATGATTTGAATTCTTCAATACTCACTACTCGTATTTTAGAGACCCGGCGGGTTGGTCGTCGATGCCTTCACGGAATGATGTCCAACCGTTAAGCCAGCAATAAACATAACGACTATCACGCCGCCGACAAAATGCAATGGACTTAATTCTACGTGGTACGCGAAACGGCTCAACCAGCTATCTATCGTAAAGTAGATCACGGGCACTGCGATCAGGCACGCAACAGCCATCAAACGCAGGTAGCCACCCGAGATCAGGAGCATGATACTGGCCGTTGTGCGCCGAGCACCTTGCGTACTCCAATCTCGCGCGCCCGTTGGGTTCCTGCGTGCCTGGCGGAGGACGATGCCCAAAAGGTTGGCGAACATATGATCAGGTTACAGCCAGACCCCTGGCAGGTTACAAACGCAAAACGCTGTTTCTATTGAGCCACAAACGTTTGCATGTCTGCGAAAAATGTTATATTAGAATGTATCTAACTCCTATAAATCTATGAGCTTATTCACTGATCCTAACAAGATTCCGCTGAACTACGGACTTAAGATTGCAGGCGGACTGGTGGTGTACTTCATTATTATGAATGTTATTGGGTATGGCAATCACGTAGAATTGCGCCTTCTCAACTTGTTTATCCTGGCTGCGGGAATATTCTTCGGCCTCAAAAAGTTTAAGGAAACACACGAAGATCACCTAAACTACTTCCGGGCACTGATTACGGGTGTTGCCATCGGGGCAGTTGGATCCGGCATCTTCGGCATAGTCCTCTTCACATACCTCACGATCGATTCGGGTTTCATGGACTCGATGTCGGCAAATGAACAAATGGGTGTTCACCTGAACCCCTACATGGCTTCGTTCATCGTAGTGCTCGAAGGAGTTTTCTCGGGCCTGCTGGTAACGTTCGTTCTCATCAACTGGGTAACCACAGATGATGTAAACGACCCGGTAGGAGAGAGTAAATAAGAATTACAGGCAGCCGCAGGGACGGCTACTTCAGCTCCAGCTCAACGATCGTATCGATCTCGTTCATTTGCGATTTCGGTACGATCACACTCACACCGAATTCATTCTCCACAAACTTGAGCTTACTCTTGTCGGAAAATAATTTCGCCGACACCACTTTCTTTCCAAGCTTCGGAATGGTCAGCGTTTCGTCGTGCCAGTTCAGTATGTGAACCCACACCTTGTTGTCTTTTTGAGTGGTAACTCCCCAATCGCGTGCCGACAGCGGGCCGCCTTTCGTCGCATAGATCGTTTCGCCATTCACTTTCAGCCAGTCACCCATCTGCTTCAAGAGGGCCACGTGTTCGGGTTGGATCTTTCCATTCGGCATGGGTCCTACGTTCAACAGGAAGTTTGCGTTGTACCCTGCGCCTTTCACAAGGTACTGGATAAGGTCTTTAATGCTTTTGTTCTTTGCATCCTGTAAGTTGAATCCCCACGAGTTGTTGATCGTTTCACATACTTCTCTCGGTAGCTCGCCGATCTTTTGCTCGGGTGCGAAGCCAGTTGTGTTGTGTCCGGGCAGATCTTTTTCGAACATCTGGAAATCTTCTCCTGCATACGGAGGCATGTGGTGATTGCTTCCAACTAACGCAGCTGGTTGAAGCTGGTGAATGAGTTTATAAGTTTTCTCCAATCTCCAGTCGGCATCCTTCTTATCCCACATCCCGTCGAACCAAATCCCTGCTATAGGTCCGTAGTTTGTGAGGAGCTCGGTAAGTTGTGTATCCATGTAATCCAGGTACTTGTTGAAGTCGCCAGAGTCGGGACGGCCTGTGTATCCCTGGCCAGTGTTGCCACGGGGAAAATAATCGGGATGATGCCAGTCGAGCTGTGAATGGTAGAAGAACAACTTGATGCCTTGCGCGTGACATTCGTCGGCGAGCATTTTCAGGACGTCTTTCTTGTAAGGGGTGCGATCAACGATGTCGTAGTCGGAGATCTTGCTGTCGAACATTGCGAAGCCGTCGTGGTGTTTGCTGGTGATGGTGATGTATTTCATGCCAGCGTCCTTTACCATTTTCACCCATTCTTTAGGGTCGAACGCGACCGGGTTGAAGAACGTCGGGAGCTTTTCGTAGGTGCTCGCGGGAATTCTTTGATTGTTCATCACCCATTCCCCATCGCCGAGTTGGCTGTAGACACCCCAGTGGATGAATAACCCGAAGCGAGCCTGCTCGAACCATTCGCGGCTTTTCAGGTTTTCGGGCGTGGGAGTGTATTGCCAGGGAGTTTGCGCGTTGCTTAAGAATGTTACCAATATTAGCGAGGCAATGAGCAGTGTTCTCTTCATTTTAGTTTTCTTTACCTTTAAAGTTATAAATTCTGATATGCGGTACGAACCAATCGGTAAAGAACTTTTCACAGCCAACCGTCAACGGCTTGTGAAGCAGATGAAGCCCAAAAGCCTTGCACTTTTCAACTCCAACGACATCATGCCAACGAACGCCGACGGCACGATGCCCTTTCATCAAAATAACGACCTGTTTTACCTGACTGGCATCGACCAGGAGGAAAGTATACTCGTGGTGTGCCCCGATTTTCCGCAAGAGCAATACCGTGAGGTGTTATTTGTTCGCGAGCCGAACGAGCTTCTTGAAAAATGGGAAGGACACAAGTTTACAAAGAGTGAAGCACGCGAGATATCAGGGGTGAAGACCGTTGCATGGATTGGCGATTTTCAAAAGCTATTTCATCACATGATGGCGATGGGCAATGTAGAGAATGTTTATCTCAACACTAATGAACATTATCGTTCCGATGTTATTGTGGAAACCCGCGACGCGCGTTTCATCGAATGGTGCAAGACGAAGTACCCGCTTCACAATTACATGCGTGTTGCTCCGCTCATGTCGGATCTCCGGAGAGTAAAGCAAAAGCGAGAGATCGAATTGATCCAGAAGGCTTGTGACATCACCGGGAAAGGCTTTCGTCGCGTGCTCGGCTTCATGAAACCCGGTGTTTGGGAGTATGAGATCGAAGCAGAGTTTATTCATGAGTTTATCTCGAATCGCTCGAAAGGGTTTGCCTACACGCCGATCATCGCGTCGGGCGCCAACAATGTAATCTTACACTACGTTGAGAACAACAAACAGTGCAAGGATGGAGATCTCGTGTTGCTCGACGTTGCGGCCGAGTATGCGAATTATAACAGTGACCTTACGCGTACCATCCCTGTAAATGGCAAGTACACTAAAAGACAGAAAGATGTTTACAACGCCGTGCTTCGTATCCACCGCGAGGCATTCAAAATGCTCCGTCCGTCGATCGTGTATTTTGAGTATCAGAAAGAGATCGAAAAACTGATGGAGTCGGAACTTCTGAAACTGAAGCTTATCGATAAGACCGACATTAAAAATCAAGACGCTTCGAATCCGGCATACCGCAAATATTTCTATCATGGAACTTCGCACATGCTTGGCCTCGATGTTCACGACGTGGGCAACATGCACGACAAAGTGCAGGTAGGGTCGGTATGGACGATAGAGCCGGGCATTTACATTGCCGAAGAAGGATTTGGCATCAGAATTGAAAACAATGTGGTGGTGCAAAAAGACAAGAACTTCGATTTGATGCGTAATATCCCGATTGAAGTCGAGGAGATCGAAGACCTGATGAATAAATGAAAAAGCTTCTCTCGCTCCTGATCGTTGTTTGTGTCTCGTCTTTAGCCCTTGCTCACGAGTTCTGGCTCCTGCCGAAAAAATTTCGTTACGCTGTCGGTGAGGATGTAAAGATCGACTTCATGGTTGGCGAGAATTTCTCCGGCGAACCGTGGGATCTTACGAAGCATAAAGTGGAGACCATGCAGGTGATCTCTTCGTATGGCAAGAAAGTTCTTACGGCAGACGTTAAACCCACCAGGGGCAACAACCTCACCTACAAACTCGCAAACGACGGCACTCACTTGTTCACGATGACCAGCAACGCTGCATACATCGAACTGGATGGTGCAAAGTTTAACGATTACTTAAAAGAAGATGGCATCGAGGACATCCTCGCCCTTCGTACAAAGAACAACGAGCTCGACAAGCCCTCACGTGAGAACTATAGTCGCTTCACAAAATTATTAGTGCAGTCGGGGGCCAACGTGGAAGGCGATGTTTTCAAAAGAAAGATCGGACACCGGGTGGAGATCATTCCATTAACAAATCCATACAAGCTTAAGTCGGGCGACTATCTCGAGTGTGAAATATTGTACGAGGGCAAACCGTTGCCGCACCAGATGGTGAAGATATGGAGCTTCATTGGTCATCGGTCGTTTTTGCAAGATGCGTACACGGAAAGCGACGGTAAAGTAAAGTTTCCAATAAGCAACAACGGCCCGTGGATGGTGAGCTTCGTAAAAATGATCAAATCAACCAGGCCAAACATAGACTACGAAAGTATGTGGGCGTCGTTGGTGTTTGGTGTGGAGTAACAAACCAAGAAATGAAATTATCTCCCGCAGTGTTCGCATAGCCAGGAATGGTTTGGTTCACATTTGGAAAGTATCTCGTTGGATGTTGAAATAATTGAACTTCTCTCCGTGTTATGAGCAACTCAATCTCTTCCGATAAAGCCCCCGAGCCCGTAGGTCCTTATCCTCACGCCCGGAAGGTTGGCAACCTGTTGTTTCTTTCCGGGGTTGGTCCAAGAAAACGAGGCAGCAAAGAAATTCCCGAGGGCATTGAAGAACAGTGTCGCAGTGTTTTCGAGAACGTGAAGAATATACTTGAAGCTGCCGGATCGAAATGGGAGAACCTCGTCGACGTAACCGTGTTCCTCACGAACATGAAGCGTGACTTCGAAACGTATAACAGGATTTACAAAGAGTACTTCGTTACCAACCAGCCATGCCGGACAACAGTAGAAGTTACGGCGCTGCCAACACCGATCTCGATAGAATTGAAGTGTATTGCGACTGTTGGAGGAGAGTAAGAATTATGGAGCAAGAAGTAAGGAGTAAGAAGTAAGGAGCCTGGCTTAACGTAGGCATTTCATAGGCACCTCTCCTTACTCCTTAATTCTTACCACTACACCGCGAAGCTTTCGCCACAACCGCAGGTGCGTGTTGCATTAGGATTGATAAACTGAAATCCCTTTCCGTTCAGTCCATCAGAAAAATCAAGCGTAGTTCCCAACAAATAAAGCAGGCTCTTCTTATCTACAAGGATCTTTATGCCTTTGTCTTCGAATATCTGGTCGGCGGGATTGATCTTATCGTCGAAACCAAGGTCGTACATAAGTCCTGAGCAACCGCCACCTTTTACTGAAACGCGAATATTGTGGCTGGGTGTGTGACCTTCTTCCTGGCGGAGAAGCACGATCCTGTCTTTTGCTTTATCTGTTACGCTGATCATGGTCATTTACGATACTGGGTTCAATACAACACTAAAAACCGTAAGAGTGTTCCTGTCCCTGCCGTAATAAAGTTTCTCCAGGGCTTCCAGGATGTTGCTGGCGCGGAAATACGATGTGTTTAGTTCCGTCGCGCCGTCGGCAACCCACTGGATGGTGTATGAATTTTCTTTTGCCTTGTAATGTTGCACGTAGTACCACATCTTCCGGAGCGCATCTACTTTGTCGGAGCCAGCTTCGGAATGAAAGAGGAAGGATTGGGCGTGGCGTGGATTGATGGTGATCAGATCGAGCTTGGTTTTGCCTTCAAAAAAGCTGTACTCAAACATCAGGTCACTGCTCCTCAAACCGAGGTAGTCGATTATCTGACCTTGAATTTTTGCTGCTTCTACATGGGCTTCGCTAGCCGTATCCATCATCACTTTGGGCATAATCGAGGTGAAAACTTACTTAAAGCTGGAAAAGTTTCTGAAATTCGCACTTCCTCAGCCGGAGCTAAGCGAAGGCGGGGCAAAGTTACGCAAAACGCATCAAATTCAGCCAATATGAAGAAGCTCGAGCACATCGGCATTGCTGTGAAAAACCTGGAGGAATCGAACCGGCTTTTTGAGCGATTGCTGGGCGTTTCGCACTATAAAATAGAGGAGGTAGAATCGGAGGGCGTGCGAACATCTTTTTTCATGGTGGGAGATGTTAAAATAGAACTGCTCGAAGCGACCCGCGACGACTCGCCCATCGCAAAATTTATCGACAAGAAGGGAGAAGGCTTACACCACCTTGCTTTCGCAACAGACGACATTAAAAATGAAATGACCGAAAAAAAAGATAAAGGTTTTCAATTGTTAAGTGACGCGCCGAAAAACGGGGCAGACAATAAATCGATAGTGTTTCTTCATCCAAAAACAACAAACGGCGTTCTCGTTGAATTATGCAGCGATCAGAAATTTCTTCACTAGGTGAGTTTGGTCTCATCGACCGAATATCAAAAAGGTTTGAACTGAATGTTCCGACATCCGTCATGGGCATCGGCGACGATGCTGCTGTGATTGATATCGGTAACGAATATCTCCTGATGTCGACCGATATGTTGATCGAAGGACCACACTTCAATTTATCATACGTTCCTTTGAAGCACCTCGGTTACAAAGCCGTTGCCGTTAACGTATCCGACATCGCCGCGATGAACGGCCGGCCTGAACAGATCACTATCAGCCTCGCGATAAGCAATCGTTTCTCTGTTGAAGCGATCGATGAACTTTACGAAGGCATCCGGGCCGCGTGCAAGAGTTTTAATGTCGACCTGGTTGGCGGCGATACCACTTCGTCTCCTTCGGGCCTCATTATTGCAATCAATATTATTGGTCGCGTTGACAAAGACAAGATCGCCTATCGCAAAGGCGCTAAGCCCAACGATATTATTTGTGTTACAGGCGACCTCGGTGCGGCATTCATGGGCCTGCAGGTTCTCGAAAGAGAGAAAGAAGTTTTTTTGTCGAACCCCGATATGCAACCCGACCTGGAAAAATATGAATACCTGGTGGGCCGACAACTGAAGCCAGAAGCAAGGATGGATATCGTGTACGACCTCGCCGAGATGAAGATCGTTCCCACATCAATGATCGATGTGTCGGACGGGATCGCATCAGAGTTGTTTCACATCAGTACGAACTCGGGTGTGGGGGTAAAAATATTTGAAGACAAAATTCCGATCGACTCGCAGGCATTCGAAACCGCCGTTGAAATGAATCTCGACCCGGTAACGTGCGCGTTGAATGGGGGAGAAGACTACGAGTTGCTTTTTACCATCCCTCAATCGGACTACGAGAAAGTAAAGAACCACCCGGACATACATCTAATTGGACATACACACAGCGATGCAAGTGAAAACTTGTTGATCACCAAGCAGCAGAATGTTGTGAGATTGAAGGCGCAGGGGTGGCAGCATTTTTAGCCTGCATTTTGGCCCAGTTTATAGATTCGTTAAATGTAACAGTGCCGGCACCCTGCACGCCACGAAGCAGCTAATCTCTCGCAATCGGTAACACAACTGTAAACACCGATCCCACCCCAACCTGGCTCTCGATCAGCAGCTTCCCTTTATTCATCTCCACAAACTTCTTACACAACATCAGCCCCAGCCCCGTTCCCTTCTCACTCGACGTTCCCTTCTTCACCATCGGGTTGTCGAACATGAAAAGTTTATTGATCTCTTCTGATGTCATTCCAATACCCGAATCTTTTACAGACACCGAAACCTCTTCGCCGTTATCGAACGCATCTACGCGGATCGTATTCATCTCCGGTGTAAACTTTATCGCATTCGATACAAGATTCCGGAGCAGCACATACACCATGTTCTCATCCGCAAAAACCGCCAACCCGTTCGTCGACGGAAAGTTGAGCGTTAGGTGTTTCTTCTCCGCAGTCAATTGATACAGTCCCTTGATCTTTTCAAAGACAGTCGACAACTGGACGGGCGTCGGATTGCAATGTATGTTTCCCGTTTGCGACAACGACCAGAACAATGTGTTGTCGATCAGGTCGAGTGATGTCGTAACCGAGTTCCTGATGTTAGTCGCGTACTTTTGCAGTTCCTCCTTTGAAAGAGCATCGCTGTTATCGATCAGCAGTCCAAGAAAACCTTTCAATGTGGTGAGCGGTGATCGCAGATCGTGAGAGAGTATAGAGAAGATCAGGTCTTTCTTCCGGTTCAGGTTTTCGAGTTCTTCCCTCGATTGTTCGATCTCACGAGTTCGTATTTTGAGTAGTTCTTCCAGTCGTACTTTTTCTCTCCTTGTCGATTGCACACTCGAGTGAATGATCGACCACACGAAGAATGAACAAACGACCCCAGCGATCGTCAGGAACCACCATGTTTTCCAGTAGGGCGGGGTTATGATCACGGTCACTGTGTCACTTACCTCTTCCCCCGATGGACCAGACACACGTACGGTAAAGTCGTAGGTACCCGGGTTCAGGTTTGAATATGTTCCGGTCGTCAGCTTGTCGGTTTCGATCCACGATGCATCGAACGGTTCAAGTTTGTAACGGATGCGGTACCTGATCGGCTGGTGATAGTCGGGTATAAAAAATCCAAACTGCAACGAATTGTTATCAAAAGTGAGATGCATTTGATCGTTGCCCCGGATCAGGGAATGAACATCGCCCTGACCAGAACGACGCACCTGGTAAGAAGTAACGTCGACCATGCGGACCGAAAGATTCATCTCGGGAAGTTTGATCGTTTCCGGGTCGAACACATTCAACCCATTGATGCCTCCAAACATGATCTCCCCTGATGGCGACTTGAAATAAGCAAGACGATTGAACTCCTCATCTTGCAGCCCCTCCGACACTGTGAAATGAATGAACTTATGTGACTGCGCGTCGTATTGCGACAGACCGCTGTTGTGACTGATCCATATCTTTCCCTTGTTGTCGGGTAGCGATGCGTATACGGTGTTATCGGGTAGTCCGTTCGCCGTCGAGATCTTTTCAGTCCAGCGCGGAGGATCAAGCGTAAGGTCTATGATATAGATGGCGTTGTTAAACGAGTTCACCCAAAGGTTGTTACCGATAGCCTGTATCGACAGGGCCATGAAGAACGAACTGTCCGGGCGATCCTTGTCGTGCTCCAGCCGGATCATGTTGAAGTTCTTGCGTTGTTGGTCTGAGTACACCACACCTTCGCGGCTGCCCATCCATAGCCTGTTCTGGTTATCGAATGCGAGCGCGCTTACCATGTTTGTCTTCTGGTGATCGTAGGTAGTTATCTCCTTTGTGTCGGATTGGTACGCGACTACGTCGCCACCTACGGTCATCACATATTCCTTGCCGCGTTTGATGATCTGTCGCACCGGGATTCCTTTCGTTCGATTTCTCATTGGGGCAAACCAGTCGAAGGTCTTTTGTCTTTTGTCGAATTGAAGCAATCCTTCCGAAGATCCCACCAGCAGGATGTCGTTTGAAAAAGGTGCGATAGAAAGGGGTGTGAGAAATCCTTTCGAGTCTTTTAAGTTCGGCCGGTAATTCTGGATAGAATTCTTGTTTCGATCGATCGAGTTCAGATAACCACCTGATGTTGTTACATAGATAACACCCTGGTCATCTTCGTAGATGTTGCGGATGTTGTCGTCGGTAAGCGAGTTGGGATTTTTCGCATCGTGATAATAGTGACGGAACTTGATGCGGTTCCTGTCATATTTATTCAGGTCGCCGGTGGCGCCAATCCATACGATCCCCGACGCGTCGACACATGCCGTGGTAATGTTCTCGCCGGTCAGCGATCCCTCTTCGGTGTCTGTCCGATGTATTTGGCGGTACGTGTCTGTCTCTGCGCTGTACAGAACAATTCCACCACCTTTCGTTGTGATCCACACGAGCTTGTCTTTATCCTGGACAATGCTTGTGATTGAATTGAAGAACGGCGCCTCTTGTGGAGAAAATCTCTTGACTGGTTTTTGTGTTGCCGTGTCGATCACGATAATTCCATCGCGTTCGGTACCAACCCACAGGTGGCCGCGATGATCGAACATCAATGCTCCGGAGCGAATTGTGTTTGGGTAATATTCATTAAAGTTCGCGAGCGAGATCTTCTTGCGGAGCACATTCTTTCGTACCTCAAGTACTTCGTTCACGACTCCCACCCAGGTACTATGTCCGGCAGTTACCATCTTCGTGGGATTCCTGAACTCAGCGAATGCATGCATCTGTACAAGCGTGTCGTTCCGGATATGAAAGAAACCGCTCGGGTACGATGTGACCATGATCCATCCGTCGACCACGTTGATGTCGTTTACGATGGGGATACCGTCGCGCGTGGGTAGTCTCCTCAACTGGTCTGTTTGGTAATCGTACGTTACAACCCCGTAGTTTCTCGTGCCGATCAACAAACGATTCTTCGTATCGTCCCAGGTGATCTTTGTGATCTCGCGACTGCTGAACAACCCCGAGTCGGGAAGGATCATATCGTACTTACGGAAGTCGCGACCGTTGTAACGGTAGAGTGCATCTTTGCCGATCCACAACATGCCGTAGGGATCCTGGAATATGTCTTCGGTAAGGGCCGACTGAATGGTGCCGGGTACGGCCACGTGTTCAAAGAAAAGGTTGTCGGGCAGAGTCTGCGCACCCAGCGGAAAAGTGAGGAGGGTAAGTATGGCCAGCGGCCAGAACTTGCTCATTTTTAGTCTTCGGGGTAGGGGATAAACACAAAGTTGGTGAACTCCTTGTCTACTACAAACAGGCAGCAGAATTCATCGGGGTCCTTGTATGTTTGTTTGAAACTTTCAACTTTTTCTTTGCCCACCAGCTCACGTTGTTCGAATTCATTCAGAAACGAGGCATAGTAATTCCACACGAGAGATAATTTTTCTTTAGGGATCAGGAGTTGACCAATGGGAATGTGTTCACGGGAGATGGGGAAGATCGGAAAATCGAATCCGGCTTTCCGGATCTGGTAGGACGACTCTTTCAGCGTATCGGCAACTTTGACAAAGTCGGTAGAGATCGTGCCCAGGTATTTTCCACTAAGCTCCGGGTCGTTTTGCATTTCAGGTTTTAGGAAACCTAAAGATAACGACTCCGGATATATTCTTTTGCGAAATCACGCAACTGCGGAAAGAATGCGGCAAAGTCCGACGCAAACTCTTCGTAGTGCTCCCGTAAGTCCGTCGTCGCCTTTTCCATGTTCGACACATACGGTGTACGCCGCGAGATCCCGTTGAGGGCTTGTTGAATTCCACTTATTTCTCCGTAAGCCACCAACCAGTTTTGCCGGATCATGTGTGGAAGTATGATCTTCACTTCCTCAGGCAGAATAGGATCGTTGTCTTGCAGAAGTTTGTATGCAGCCTGCGCAAAATCCCCAATCGTTTCGTGATGATACTCACTCCATTTGCTCGACAGGAAGTGATCATAGAACACATCGACGATCACACCTGAGTAGTGACGGTACTTTCCCGCGAGCCGCTTCTTACTTTGGCTAACTGTCTGATGTGTGTCGGTGAAATGATCGATGGCGCGATGAAGCTCGATTCCCATTACCACGTCGGGCTCGTAACGGCCCGCGAGGTTGCGGCCTTTCACAAAATCGCCGATAAAATTTCCAACCATCACCCTGGATCGGTCGCCTGACAAATAAAGGTGCGCGAGGAAATTCATCTGTTGTAAGGTAATTGATTTACGTCTATTTTAGTTCGCAGTATGGTCATTAACCAGCTGAAGCTTCTCATTTCACTCGCCAAAATTGATGGTGCAGTTGGTGAACGGGAGGAGAACTATATTCTCAACATTGGCACTGCCAATGGTCACTCAGCAGATCAGATACGTCCCTTGTTTGCGTCGTCATACGATGTGATTGTTCCCGACGATCTTTCCGACGATCAAAAGTTCAATTACATTTTCAGTCTCGTTCAGCTTATGAAGATCGACGAGCGGTTGTACAAGGATGAGATCCGTTTTTGTTCGAAGGTTGCCGCGAAGCTCGGTTATGACGAAGTAGTTATGTTCGATCTCATGCTTCACGTGAAAGAAGCAATGGATGCAAATGAAAAAGAAGGCCTGAAGAAACTCACGGCCAAATACCTCGGCAAGTCCTAAACCTCTCCCCATGAATAAAATTATCCTTACCCTGATTTTGATCGCCGCCTGTTGCGTTTCCTGGGCGCAACGGTCGCTCATCCATTGCGGAACGTTGATCGACGGAAAAAATAAAGAAACACAATCGCAGGTAACTATCGTTGTTGAAGGAAACAAGATCGTTTCTGTCGACAAAGGTTTTACGAAGCCCGGGAAGGACGACAAAGTGATAGACCTCAGCAAGAAGACCGTGATGCCCGGGTTGATCGATATGCACGTGCATCTGGAAAGTGAGACGAGCAAAGACGCCCTTGTGAAGCGCTTCACCCAGAATGAGGCCGACATCGCGTTTCAATCAACCTTGTATGCAAAGAAGACCTTGATGGCAGGATTTACTACCGTGCGCGATTGCGGTGGTTCCGGTGTGAACATATCGCTGCGTAATGCAGTGAACGCTGGTCTTGTAGTTGGTCCACGAATTATGGCAGCCGGCAAGAGTCTCGCCACTACCGGCGGTCATGCCGATCCAACGAACGGCTCACGAAAAGATCTCATGGGCGATCCGGGCCCGAAGGAAGGTGTGATCAACGGACCCGACGATGCACGCAAAGCAGTACGACAGCGATATAAAGACGGTGCCGATTTCATCAAGATCACCGCAACAGGCGGAGTTCTAAGCGTAGCAAAAGACGGCAGCGGTCCGCAGTTCACGCAGGAGGAAGTAAATGCAATTGTAGAAGCAGCAAAAGATTACGGCATGCATACCGCCGCCCACGCACACGGCGCGGAAGGAATGAAACGTGCAGTGCTCGCTGGCATCACAACCATCGAACATGGAACGTTGATGACCGAAGAAGTGATGGACCTGATGAAGCAGAAAGGAACATATCATGTGCCGACCATCATCGCCGGACGTTCGGCAGCGGAGTACGCGAAGATTCCCGGGTATTATCATCCATTGGTTGTTCCAAAAGCGATCGAGATTGGCTCAAAAATCCAGGAGAATTTCGGGAAGGCTTATAAGAAAGGTGTGAAGATGGCATTCGGCACCGACGCAGGAGTTTATCCTCACGGAGAAAACGCCCGGGAGTTTGGTTATATGGTGGAGGGAGGAATGCCCGCTATCGAAGCGCTTTTGTGCGCGATGCAGGTGAATGCAAACATTTTGGGTATGGGCGATAAGGTTGGCTCGATAGAAGGAGGGAAGCTGGCAGATATCGTGGGCGTGAATGAGAACCCGACCGGCAATATCAAGACTATGGAGAAGGTCACATTCGTGATGAAGGACGGCGTGGTGTATAAAAACGAGTAAGGAAAAGGGTTAGTAAGAGGTTATTAAGAGGTTAGGCAGCTGCGTCGGGGTTCTCGAGTTTGGAAACTTTTGTTTGAAGGGTGCCGATGGCTCTTTCGTGACCATTGAGGCGACTAAGGGATTCTGCGTTTATGTCGTTTTGTTCTTTAAGAAATACTTCCATGGTCTCGGCCATGTGTTCGAGTAATATATAGGTCTTGTGTGTTTTGTTGTCGATTTGGTCTAACCGGGCATCCACATGCTCTGCAAACAGGACCAGTTTGATCTCCAGGCGATCTAATGTTGTCTCTACCCGATCTAATCTTATTTCTACCTGATCTAATCTGGTCTCTACCCGATCTAGTCTGGTCTCTACCCGATCTAACCTTGTCTCCACATGTTCTAACCTCCCATCCATGATATCAACTTTCCGAAGGCATTCTGCCAGGACTTCTGAATCTGATTTTTCCATCGCCGTTTTTTTTAATAACACAAAGCTCTGTATAACTCCCATCACCACCGAATTTTACCCTGTACGGTTTTCCTGATCATTTTTAGGCCACATCCCTAAACCGCCCTTCACCCCTTCTTGTCCGCCTTTTTTCCCTATTTTTGCACCCTATTTTCAGCCGAGAAATGACGGGAATGGACCACATACGCAATTTTTGCATCATAGCGCATATAGACCACGGTAAAAGCACCCTGGCCGACCGCCTCCTCGAGGCAACCGGCACACTGACAGACCGCCAAATGCAGGCGCAGGTGCTCGACAACATGGACCTGGAACGCGAAAAGGGCATCACAATCAAAGCCCACGCTATCCAGATGAACTACAAATACAAGGGTAAAGAATACACTCTTAACCTTATCGATACTCCCGGCCACGTCGACTTCTCATACGAAGTTTCCAGGTCGATCGCAGCCTGCGAAGGCGCCCTGCTCATCGTCGACGCCGCACAGGGTATCCAGGCACAGACAATTTCTAACCTTTACCTCGCTCTCGAACATAACCTGGAGATCATCCCGGTCATGAACAAGATCGACCTCCCCGCAGCAATGCCGGAGGAAGTCACCGACCAGATCGTCGACCTGATCGGATGTTCGCGCGATGCAGTCATCCGCGCAAGCGCAAAAGAAGGCGTTGGCATCGAAGAGATCCTTTCAGCTGTCGTTGAGAAAGTGCCGCCGCCCAAGGGCGACCCCAAAGCACCACTGCAGGCTATGATCTTCGACTCAGTGTTCAATTCATTCCGCGGTATCGAAGTTTACTTCCGCGTTTTGAACGGAATTATCCGTACCAATGATAAAGTCCAGTTTGTAAACACCGGCCAGATATACAACGCAGACGAGATCGGCGTTCTGAAACTCGATAAACATCCACGCAAAGAGATCGGAACAGGCAACGTGGGTTACCTGATCTCCGGTATCAAGGTTGCGAAAGAAGTTAAAGTCGGTGATACCATCACGCACGCCGACAATCCCGCCGAAGCCGTCAAAGGTTTCGAGAACGTGAAGCCCATGGTGTTCGCGGGTATCTATCCCGTCGATACTTCAGAGTTTGAAGAACTTCGCGCTTCAATGGAAAAACTTCAGCTCAACGATGCTTCGTTGGTATGGGAGCCGGAAACATCTGCCGCGTTGGGTTTCGGATTTCGTTGCGGCTTCCTCGGAATGTTGCACCTCGAGATCATACAGGAGCGTCTCGAGCGTGAGTTCGATATGACTGTGATCACCACCGTACCTTCGGTGCAGTTCCAGGCAAAGCTCACGAATGGCAAAATGGTGTACATCAATGCACCATCGGAGATGCCAGATCCAACAACGATCGATCATATCCTCGAACCATTTATCAGGGCACAGATCATTACGAAAGCCGACTTCATCGGTGCCGTAATGGGATTGTGTATGGACAAACGCGGTATCATCATCAACCAGAATTATCTCACGACCGACAGGGTTGAGCTTACTTTTGAAATGCCACTCGCCGAGATCGTGTTCGATTTTTACGATAAACTGAAGTCGATCTCGAAAGGATATGCTTCACTTGATTATCACCTTATCGATTCACGCGAAAGCGACATGGTGAAACTCGACGTGCAGTTGAACTACGAAAAGGTCGATGCCCTGTCGGCCATCGTTCATAGAAATAAAGCGCAGGAATGGGGTCGCAAGCTTTGTGAAAAATTGAAAGAACTCATTCCACGTCACATGTTCGAAGTTGCCATCCAGGCCGCTATCGGGCAGAAGATCGTAGCGCGCGAAACATTGAGTGCGATCAAGAAGAACGTGCTCGCAAAATGTTACGGTGGTGATATCTCACGTAAGCGTAAACTGTTGGAGAAGCAGAAGAAAGGTAAGAAACGCATGAGGCAGGTTGGAAGCGTAGAGATACCACAAGAGGCTTTCATGGCTGTGTTGAAAATTGAATAATGAGTACTATAGCACATAAAGAAGCTGAGTTGATCGACGGCAAAAAGGTCTCGGGAGAGATCAAAGCCGAGATCAGCGCGCGCGTCCAGGAACGCAAGGCGAGTGGCAAGAAGATCCCGCACCTCGCAATCATCCTCGTGGGCGACGACGGTGCCAGCCAGACTTATGTCGACAACAAAGTAAAAGCCTGCCGCGAAGTGGGTTTCAATTATTCTATGCTCCGCTTCTCGTCGACCATTAGCGAAGACAAGTTGATGAAACACATCGACCAGGTGAACCGCGATGAGGATGTCGATGGTTTTATCGTGCAGTTGCCCCTCCCAAATGGTATCTCTGTTGAAAGGATCACCGAAAAGATCCGCCCGGATAAAGACGTCGATGGCTTTACGAACAGGAACTTCGGAAGTATTGTATCAAAACACCCATTGTTAATGCCGGCAACACCTTTCGGGGTGATGGAACTGCTGAAACGATATAACATCGAGACACAAGGAAAAAATTGCGTAGTGGTTGGCGCGAGCCGCCTGGCCGGGGCACCTCTGAGCATGATGCTCGTAGAGCAAGGTCAGGCTACAGTTACCATATGCCATAAGTTCACACAAAACCTTGCGGAGTTTACCCGCAACGCCGACATACTCGTTTCTGCCGTTGGCAAACCCGGCCTCATTACGGCCGACATGGTGAAAGAAGGAGCGGTGGTGATCGACGTGGGGACCACGCGCGTTGAAGGTCCGCAATTCAAGAACGGCTATGCTATTCGCGGCGATGTAGATTTCAAACCGGTCGCAGCAAAAGCTTCGTACATCACACCCGTTCCTGGCGGAGTCGGTCCTATGACCATCGCTTCGCTGTTGTTGAATACACTGCGAGCTACGGAGCTGCGTCATCCGTAATGGGAATATCCAATAATCAATAAACGATATCCAATAAATAACCAGGTTGGATGGACAGGCTGCCTTTGATGGAACATTTTTACACGATCCAGGGCGAAGGATTTCACCAGGGAGCCGCTGCATATTTTATCCGGCTTGGTGGTTGTGAAGTCGGCTGTGTTTGGTGCGACGTAAAAGAATCGTGGGATGTAAACGCTCATCCGCTCGTTGATGTGGAAACCATGTCGCGTTTTGCTGCTGATGCAAAGAGCCCGATTGCCGTAATTACCGGGGGCGAACCCGCCATGCATAACCTTTCGGAGTTAACTGCTGCACTGCATCGTTCGAACATTCGTACACATATAGAAACTTCGGGCGTCTATCCATTGACTGGTGAATGGGATTGGATCTGTTTTTCACCAAAGAAGTTTAGAGCACCGCATCCTTCGGTTGCTGCAACTGCAAACGAGTTGAAAGTGATCGTTTACAACAAGAGTGACTTCGATTGGGCAGAAGAACATGCAACGACAGTAAGCACCGGGTGTAAATTATTTCTTCAGCCCGAATGGTCGCGCGAAAAGGAGATGCTGCCACAGATAATCGACTACGTAAAACGGAACCCTCGCTGGCAGATCTCGTTGCAAGTTCACAAGTACATGAGTATCCCTTGAAGATCGAAGATTTCAGAACGACGATGAATCGATGGATGGCAGCCAAAGAGCCATTTGTGTTCATCATAGATTTTGAGATGAAGAAACCAAGGATATGGAAATTAGCAGAGGTTGACCCGGAGGAGGCGCTCTTTGATTTTAATGGAGCTGGTACAATTCAAGAAGAGGTTTTAATCAAGAAAACTCCCATCCCTTTTCCTGAATATAAGTTGAAATTTGATAAGGTTATGGGTCACCTGTTGTATGGTGATTCGTTTCTAACCAACCTCACGATTAAAACTGAAATTGAAACTCCGTTCTCTCTTCGCCAACTTTTTGACATCAGCACAGCCAAATACAAATTCTACCTCAAAGATTCGTTCCTGGTTTTTTCTCCCGAGACTTTCGTTCAGATCCGCGATGGTATGATTTTTTCATACCCTATGAAGGGAACCATCGACGCTTCGATACCCGATGCGGAAAAGATAATCCTGGAAGACAAAAAAGAAATGGCTGAGCACGTTACGATTGTCGACCTTATCCGCAACGACCTGAGCATGATCGCGACAGATGTTTGGGTAAAAAGGTTTCGGTATATCGACCGGATCAACACCGGCGGACGCGATCTGTTGCAGGTGAGCTCCGAGATCAGCGGCAAGCTGATGCCCGGATTTTCCAACGACCCCGCCGGGGCATTCCTGTCGCTGCTTCCTGCGGGCTCTGTGAGCGGGGCGCCGAAAGCGCGCACAATCGACGTTATTCACCACGCGGAAGGAGAGGAAAGGGGCTATTACACGGGACTTTGCGGCCTTTTCGATGGAAAAACCCTCGATTCGGGCGTTATGATCCGTTATATCGAGCAGTCAGGCCCACACCTATATTATAGGAGTGGAGGTGGTATAACGACTCAAAGCGAGGTTTTTTCGGAATTTCAGGAAACACAGGATAAGATCTATGTCCCGATTAATTGAAACGATCAGGTTTTCCGGCGGCAAACCACTGAATATTGACTACCACCTGAAGCGCATAAACGCGTCGCGCCCCACCTGGGACCGTATCGCCATGCTCGAATCCATACAGGTCCCCGATTCGATCACCCATAAAGTCAGGGTTGTGTACGACCGCACGACGTATTCCGTCAACATAGAGCCCTATACCATTCGCCCCGTCCGTACGTTGAAGCTCGTAACCGACAATAATATAGTGTACGACCACAAGTACGAAGACCGAAAAGCACTGAACGTCCTGTTTAGCCGCCGTACCGACTGCGACGATATCCTCATCGTGAAGAATGGCGTCATAACCGACACCTCGTATTCCAACATAATCTTTCGTAAAGACGACACGTGGTTTACTCCCACTACGTTCTTACTTAATGGCACGATGCGACAATACCTGTTAGATAAGCGAATGATCTCTGAAGCGCCGATAACGCCAGCGAACATTACCCGGTATTCTCACTTCAAGCTTATCAATGCCATGCTGCGCGACGAAGCGCCGGAGTCGGAAGTTTTAAATATTCGCTAGTTTTAGAAATGAATTTGTTGAAGGCACTGTGTTTTCTCGGCTTTTGTCTCCTTGCTTCGCCCGCTTTCCCACAGGGCGTCACAAGCACGAAGAACAAGAAGGCTATAGAGATGTACACCGAAGCCGACAATTATCGTGTTCACTTTCAATACCAGCAGGCAATTGATCTTTTCAACCAGGCGATCGCCAAAGACAAGAACTTCTTCGAAGCCTACCTGCGCGCCGGTGTTTGTTACAAGGCGATGAACAACTTCGTTAAGGCGAACGAATATTTTGAGAATGGTCTGCGCGTCACGCCCGAACTTCGCTGGCAAAAAGTTTTTTGGCTGGAACTTGTTGAAAATGCCATGCAGCGCGGCGACTACCGGGCTGCCAATGGCTATGCCGAACAGTATCTTCAAAACGAGATGCTCAACAAACAACGTGTCGACCAGGTGAAACTATGGAAGGCATGTGCCGAGTTCAGTCTTCAAAACATCCGCAACGAGATCAAATTCAACCCTCATAAACTCTCCGACACCGTTAATGCATTTACTCAGCAATACTTTCCCGTTCTTACTGCCGATGAACAACAACTCTTTTTTACACGCCGCCTGGGTGTCAGCGACGAGTACGATGAAGACATGGTGGTGACAACCAAAGACAAGAATGGCCGATGGTCGACCCCACAATCCATCTCGCCAAAGATCAACACACGATACAACGAAGGAACATGTACGATATCAGGCGATGGACGTCAACTCATATTTACATCGTGTGTTGGAATGAATGGACGATGCGACCTGTTTGAGAGTCGCAAGACCGGCGACGAATGGTCTGTTCCCAAAAACCTTGGTCCGCAGATAAATTCTCCAGCCTGGGAATCGCAACCTTCTCTTTCGGCCGACGGCCGCGTATTATACTTCGTCTCCGATCGCCGTGGAGGTATAGGAAGAGCCGACATTTATGTTTCTGTTCAGCATTCACCTGGTGTGTGGACGAAGGCGGTAAATCTCGGTCCCAATATCAACACCCCGTACGATGAGCGATCGCCTTTCATACATGCCAACGGGCGCACGTTGTTCTTCGCTACGAACGGGCGAGTGGGCTTCGGCGGCTACGACATTTTCTGGAGCGACTGGGCCGACAGCACCTGGTCGAAGCCGGCTAACTTCGGTTACCCGATCAATAATCATGAAGAGCAGTATTCTCTCGTGATCACGGCCGATGGCGAACGCGGTTACTACTCGCACGAAGAGCTTTCCAGCCAGACCGATTCAAAGATCTACGAGTTCACTATTCCCGAAGAGTACCGGGTAAAGTATCGAAGTAACGCGGTGAAGGGTATTGTTCGCGATCGTGCCACGAAGAAACCCCTGCAGGCCCAGGTAGAACTGTATGAGCTTGCGAAGAACGAACTGGTATCGTATGTAAGTTCCGATTCGCTCACGGGCAATTACCTGATCGTGCTTACACAGGGCGCCGACTATGGCCTGTACGTGAACTCACCCGGCTATTTGTTCAAGAGTCTCAACTTTAACTACGAGGTAGGGGCCAACCTTGAACCGCTTGTTATAGATGTCGATCTCGACAAGGCCAGTACCGGGGCGACGGTCGTACTCAATAATATATTCTTCGACACCGATAAGTTCGATCTTCGGGAGAAATCGATTACGGAGCTCGATAAGATCAGCAGGTTCCTGAAGGAAAATCCCAACATTAAAGTAGAGATCAGTGGACACACCGACGACCAGGGTGCTGCTGCATACAACCAACAGTTATCACAGAAGAGGGCGAAGGCAGTAGCCGACTACCTGGTAAGCAAAGGTGTAGACATCAAACGACTGAAAGAGGTTGGATATGGGTCGAAGCGCCCGTTACAACCGAACGATTCAGATGCTAATCGTCAGATCAATCGACGTATTGAGTTCAGGATAACCGAGTAACCTGAATTATCACCGCATAACCCAACAAACGTTAACCCTTCGGTAGCCCACAACCCGGCAAGTTGTTTAAACTTGCTTTCGATTTAATCCATATCGCGTTATATTTTCTTTAGAAAAATTAATTTTTTGTTCACCCTATTCACGGGGTGAAATTATACCCCTGTTATAACACGAGAGTTTTTCAATAACGTATTCTAGGGTATTTTTTTCTTCATCTTCTAATGCCACATGTACTATATGTTTTTGGATGGTTAAGTTTTCTTACTATGTTGTCGCTCTTTCAAACCTAAATTTTAACTAATCCCTAAACCTATGCGGAAGTTTTTACGATTGAAGAATGTGCTGATAACACTTCTCGTCCTCGCGACGGGAGTGGCATTTGCACAGGATCGCGTGGTGACTGGTAAAGTCACATCTGCAGAAGATGGAACCGCAGTGCCTGGAGTAAACGTCGTTGTTAAAGGAACAACGAACGGAACTACTACAGACTCTGATGGTAACTACCGTCTTTCTGTTCCCTCCAATGGAGGTACCCTGGTATTCTCTTTCATTGGTTTAACCACCGAAGAGATGTCTATCGGCGACCGTACCATCGTTGACATTTCAATGAGAGCCGACGTTACACAACTCAGCGAAGTTGTGGTTGTTGGTTACGGTACCCAATCAAAGCGTGACTTGAGCGGATCTATTGCAACTGTGAGCGGTAAAGATATCGCTGCTCTTCCAGTGCAAAGCTTCGAACAGGCACTCGGCGGACGTGCAACAGGTGTTAACATCGCCATTCCAAATGGTGTAATGAACAACCCTCCTGTAATCCGTATCCGTGGTGTAAGCTCGATCAGCTTGAGCTCATTCCCACTCATTGTTATCGACGGTATCCCCAGCTACACAACGGATAACTCGTCGAACAACGCTCCGAACAACCCCCTTGCTAACCTGAACCCCGCCGATATCGAGAGCGTGGAAGTGTTGAAAGACGCTTCTGCCAGCGCTATCTACGGTTCACGTGCTGCAAACGGTGTTATCCTCATCACTACCAAGAAAGGTGCTCAAGGCAAGACGAGAGTTACTCTCGACTCATGGGTGGGTGCTACCGAAGCATTCCGTCTCTTCGACATGCTGAACGCTGAGGAGTACATGATGATTAAGAACGAAGGTGTTGCTAACCTGAACCAGAATGCCGCAAGAAGAACTCCTCCCGCAGTAGGTACTGCTATCGAAGGAAGCTTCAGGCCTTCATTCAATGCCGATGGCAGCGTGGTTGATACTGATTGGTACAGCCACATCTATCGCAAAGGTTTCTCTCACTCAAACGCTCTTAGCTTATCTGGCGCGTCTGACAAGACTAACTACTACATCTCTGTAGGCTACACTGGCCAGGCTGGTATGTTGAAAAGAAATGATTTCGATCGTACTTCTGCGCGTGTAAACATCGATCAGAAAGTAACTAGGAACATTTCAGTTGGAACGAACGTGAGCTACTCGAACACATTCAACGAAGCTCCAAGCACAGGTTCACTTCCTGGTGCTGCGTTCGCAACAGCAGGTTTGGGTCGTCTTCCGCTGGTGCTGCCTCCTAACGTGAGCGCATACAATCCTGACGGAACTTTCAACCTGAACGGCGCTGGTCTCGGTGCAGGTGCTAACCTGAACCCGACTTCATCTCCTTCTAACCCAGGCCAACTTGTAACTGGTTATTATAACCCCGACCTCATTCTTGCAAAGAACCTCTTCACTTCTGAAAGCAATCAGATCCAGGGGTCAGTTTATGCAAACTGGGAGATCGTTAAGGGTTTGAACGCCCGCACAATGTTCGGTATCAACAACGTTACGTTCGAAGATATTTCGTTCCAGACTGCACTTGGTGGCGACGGTTTCGCTACTGGTGGTTCAGCTACAAACGTGTTCCGTACCAACAAGCGTTGGAACTGGCAGAACACACTCCAGTACGACAAGAGCATCGACAAGCACAGCTTCTCGGTTCTTGTGGGCGGTGAACAACAGTACACTGTAACAAACCGTTGGGGCGCTGCAAGAACTACCGTTGCTGATAGCTTCTTCGAAACATTCCAGGGTAACTATACAAACATTGCAGTTAGCAACAACTTCCAGGGTGAAAACTACCTGCTGTCGTACTTCAGCCGTATCAACTACGACTTCAACAAGAAGTACTTCGCTTCAGTGAACATTCGTCGCGACGGATACTCTGCCTGGGGTAACGAAAAGTGGGGAACATTCTGGGGTGGTGCATTAGGATACACTCTTTCTGAAGAAGCATTCTGGAAAGATTCTCCTCTCCTCGCCAAGGTCAGCTTCCTGAAATTGAAGGCTAGCTATGGTGAAGTAGGTAACAGCCAGGGTATCGGCGACTTCGCTTCTCTCCAGACTTATTCATCTGGTTTGTATGCAACCGTGCCTACACTCGGTTATGCACAGGCTGGTACTCCTCTTCTCACCTGGGAAACTTCGAAGAAGACCGACCTCGGTTTTATGTTCGGAATTCTTAACGACAGGATCCAGGGTGAATTCGCATACTACAAGACACTTGTTGACGGTTTGATCCTCGACGTTCCACAGGCGCCTTCTAAAGGTATCCCGAACGTATTGAACCCTGCATTGATCAACACGATCCCTGCCAACATCGGTAGCATGCAAAACACCGGTATTGAATTCAGCATCAAGTTCAATGCGGTCACTACACCGAACTTCCGTTGGACCACAAGTGCGAACATCACTACGTTGAAGAACGAAGTACTCACACTTAACTCTGACCAGGCTCGCATCGGTAACACCACACTTGGCCTCGAAACTGTGAACTACACTACAGTTGGCAGATCGATCGGTACATTGCTCGCGGTTCCTTCAGTTGGTATCGATGAGCGCAACGGACGCCGCATGTTCGAAAAGATCGACGGTACAATTGTTGAGTACGATCACCAGGGCGCTGGCTGGACCACACTCGACGGTACGGCAACTACGGCTCCCAGCCAGTTGAATGATGGACAATACTACGGACCAGTTTTGCCGAAATACTTCGGTGGTTGGGACAACACGTTCACATACAAAGCATTCGACTTTGGAGTATTCTTCCAGTATTCTGGTGGTAACTATATCTACAACGGAACAAAAGCAGGTCTCCGCGACCAGCGTTTCTGGAACAGCCATACAGACATCCTCGACAGGTGGACTCCTGAAAATCCCCAGGGTAAACTCCCTCGCGTGGTTTATGGTGACAACGTGTCGAACGGTTCTGCTCTCGTGATCTCTGAAAACATCGAGAAAGGCGACTTCATCAGGTTGCGTAACGTATCTCTCGGATACTCGCTGCCTAAGAGCCTGCTCGAGAAAGTAAGCATCAGCAGCCTCCGCGTTTATGGACAGATCCAGAACGGATTCATCATCACGAAGTACTCTGGTATCGATCCTGAGAACCAGGCAAACGGTAACAGCCCTACAGGCGCAGGTGTTGACAGGAACTCTGTGGGTCAGGCAAGAACGTACACTTTGGGTCTGAATTTGAGCTTCTAAAATTGACGACAATGAAAAATTTTAAAATAAAAATTAAGGCATCGGCATTCGTATTCGCAGCTGTGCTGTCGATGGGAGTGTTCTCCTGCAAGACAGAGTTGCTGGATGCAGTTCCGAAAAATGCGATCGCGGATATCCAGGCTTTCGATACGCCCGACAGGATAACCCTCCAGGTGAACAACCTGTACACAGCCGTGAAGAACGGTAACTTCCTCGGAGGTCGCGCACAGATCTATGGTGATGTTCGCGCCAACGATTTCCTGAATCGCACCACCAACGGTGTTACAGGATATCTCGTATGGCAGCATACTATCAACGAAGCATCGCAGAACGACGTGATCAACATGTGGACGTTTGCTTACGCAGCGATCAACCAGATCAACGTGTTCCTCGATGGAATGGAAGCAAACAAGGAAAAGCTTGTAGCGCCCGTATTCGCTGCAAACTATCAGACAACTACAGCACAGAACTACATTGCTGAAGCAAGGTTCCTGAGAGCAGTTTCTTACCACTATCTCCTCCAGTTCTATGCAAGACCATTCGTCGATCAGAACGGCGGAAGACCAGGTCTCGTGTTGCGTTTGAAAGGAGAGAAGGGTCTCGAGAACAACGAGCTCGCAAGGTCTACAGTTGCTGAGACTTATGCGCAGATCATCTCTGATCTTGACTTCGCGGAAGCGAACCTTCCCGATACGTATGGCGATGCATTAACTCGCATCACACGTGCACACAAGAATACTGCGATCGCATTCAAGACTCGTGTTTACCTCACCATGGGCGACTATGCAAAGGTGATCACTGAAGCGAACAAGCTTGTTCCCGATGTTGCACCGTTCACTGCAAAAGTTCGCGTTGCCCACACATTGCAGGCAAACGTAGCCGATGTGTTCGCTGTTCCACAGGAAACTTCAGAGAGCATTTTCTCAATGCCTTTCTCAGCTCAGAACACACCTGGCGGTCAGAACCAACTTGGTTTCTACTACAGGGCGTCTGCCGGTACCAACATTGGTGGCGGTGAGTTCTCGTTGAACCAGGGCGCAGGTAGCATTGTTGCCGACAACACTAACTTCCCTGCCACTGATGCCCGCAGAACTGCTTTCGTTTACACACAGGGTACAGAAAGATACCTCGGGAAATATCCCAGTGGTACGCCTTATCTCGACAAAGCTCCGGTTATCCGTTGGGCTGAAGTGCTGTTGAACCTCTCTGAGGCTATCGCCCGCACTACTTCTGGTGTAGATCCTAAAGCTCTTAGTCTCGTGAATGCTGTTCGTACCAGGTCTACTGGTGCTACCGGAGCCCTTGCCCCGGCAAGCAACGCGGCCCTGATCTCTGGTATCATGACTGAGAGAAGAATTGAGTTCCTCGGTGAAGGTCTTCGCAACCAGGACATCATGCGTCTGCAGGGAACATTCCCTGGTAAGGGTGCTGTGCCTGCGGTAGATCCTACCAACGCTGTTTGGGTATGGCCTATTCCTGTTACTGAAAGACAGGCGAACACTGCATGCGTACCTAACTAACCTGGATAGCCCTTAAGGGTTATTCGGTATATAATACAGAGGGCCGCCCTGATTGGGTGGCCCTTTTTGTTTGCAGATACCACTAAAATAGCGCCAAATCGGGCTAATTTAAGCGATTATCCCCCTATTTACGGGATTTATTAGAATCACTCTATCCTGCAAAGGGTGTTAGGTGTTTTTTGGTCAGTTAGCTTTTCTTAATTAGTTTCACGGTTCTTTCAAACACATTTCAATTAACCCCTATTCCTATGCGGAAAATTTTACAATGGAGGAATGTGCTTACAGTGTTGCTTGGCCTTACAGCCGGGCTCGCTTTTGCGCAGGATCGAACCATTTCGGGCAGGGTTACGTCAGCAGATGACGGAAGCGCGTTGCCTGGTGTGAACGTTGTAGTCAAAGGCACTAACAACGGAACTGTTACCGATGCAGACGGTAATTACAAATTGTCGGTTAGCACGTCTAACCCGACTCTTACATTCTCATTCATCGGACTCCTTACCCAGGAAGTTGCAGTCGGTGAAAGAGCAGTCCTGGACGTTTCCATGGCTTCGGATGTAACTCAGCTCGCTGAAATCGTCGTAACTGGCCAGGGTATCGAGAAAGACCAAAAGTCACTCGGTTATGCTACCCAGAACGTGAGCGGAAATCAACTTGCTCAGCGTGCCGAGATCAACGTGTTGAACACATTGCAAGGCAAAGTTGCAGGTGTGAACATCGTTGGTGCATCGGGTGGTGCAGGTGCAAGTACCAGCATCATGATCCGTGGCGTTACGTCGTTTGGTAACACAAGCAACCAGCCCCTCGTCGTAGTGGATGGTATCATCTTCAGCAACAACGTTGACGGTGGTACAAGCGTGTTCACAAGCCAGCCTACGAACCGTCTTAACGACATTGCTCCTGAAAACATCGAAAGTATCAACATCCTGAAAGGTCCTGCTGCGGCAGCTCTTTACGGATCGCGTGCTGGTGCAGGTGCGATCGTTATCACAACCAAGTCAGGTAAGCGTTTGAATGGCAAGACTGAAGTAACTGTTACTTCTTCTGTGACATCTCAGAAAGTTTACGGTTTCCCTAAACTGCAGAACCAATATGGTCAGGGAACGAACAATGACTTCATCAACAATTCGACCAACTCTTGGGGTCTTCCTTTCGAAGGAGGTCCTGCGACTGTAACCACAACGCAGGGTGCAACTGTTCCTTACCAGGCTTATCCTAATAACATTAGGGATTTCTTTCAGACAGGTACAGTAGTTACCAACGGTGTGTCGATCATGTCGGGCAATGCAGATAACAACGTCTCATTGTCAGTTAACTCGTCACTCACAAACGGTATCATTCCCAACTCGCAGTTCGATCGTAACAGCGTTCAGTTTGGTGGAAATACAAAGACTAAGAGCGGCTTCCAGTTGAGCGCTTCGATGACTTACGTTCACACCAAGCAATTGGGTAACCCCCAGGGTAACGGTGGTAGCGCGTTGGGTCAGATCACTCGTGTTCCCCGTAGCTATGACCTCGTAGGTATGGAGTACCAGGATCCTAACAAGAAGAGCATTTACCTGTTGCCCAGCCAGAACCACCCGTTCTGGAGTTCACAATATGAAACTTCGAAGTCGAACGTAGACCGGATCTTCGGTTTCGTAAAAGCTGGTTACAACATCACCGACTGGTTGAATGTTAGCTATCGCGTTACAGCCGACGTTTACAACGACCGTCGCAAGATATTCTATCAGCCCGGATCTGCACGTAATCCCCAGGGTCGCGTAACAGATGACCTTTACTACAACTCCGAGTTGAATGGTGACCTTATGATCAATGCATCGAAGGACAACTTGTTTATGGAAGGTTTCAACGTGAACGTGCTCCTGGGTCAAAACGTGAACCAGCGTCAGTACCAAAATGCATACGTTGATGCCGTAACATTGGCTATCCCTTCGTTCCCGCAGGTAGGTGTTGGAAGCGTGTTCACCGGTTCTGGTGAAACAAGCAATATGCGCCGCCTCCTCGGTTACTACGGACAGTTAAGCCTTTCTTATAAAAACTGGGCGTTCCTCGAAATCACTGGTCGTGGTGACCAATCGTCTACTCTTCCCAAGGGAAATAATATCTATTTCTACCCGGCGGTTTCAGGTAGCGTAGTTCTCTCGGATGCTATTGGCCTTGAGAGCGATGTCCTCTCAATGATTAAGATTCGTGCATCTGCTGCGAAAGTAGGTAAGGACGCAACTCCTTACCTGTTGAAGAGCTTGTACGTGTCGAAGGGTTATGGTAACAACGTTGCATCGATCACTTATCCTATCACAGTTGGCGCATCGCCAGTTGTAGGTTTTGGTCCAAGCACACGTATCGGTTATCCTAACCTTACTCCCGAATTCGTTAAGTCGTACGATGCGGCTCTCGTGTTAGGCTTGTTCAAGAACAGGGTTAACGTCGACCTCGGGTACTTCTACACCAGGTCTGAAAGTCAGATCTTCGACCTCGCGGTATCATACACCTCTGGTTTTGCAACACGCACTACCAACATCGGTATTATGGACAACAAAGGTATCGAAGCTGTTGTGAGTGCAAACGTTCTGAAGATTGGTGATTTCAACTGGGACATCTCAGCAAACTTCACTCGTATTCGTAACGTGGTAGTTGAGCTTACTCCTGAGGACATCGTTGACGAAAACAGCGCGATCCCTGGTAACAGCAACTTCACCGGTATGATCCCTTCACTTTGGGAAGGTCAACCTTTCGGCGTAATCGTTGGTAGCGCAATGGCACGTACCCCTGAGGGCTACTTGCTTGTAAACCCTGCTACTGGACAATACGTTGCACCGATCGGTGGCAGGATCATCGCTAACCCTCAGCCCGACTTCTTACTTGGTATAACGAATACATTCTCGTACAAAGGATTTGTGCTGTCGGCCCTGTTCGATACCCGCCAGGGAGGTCAAATGCTCTCGTTTGGTAACATCGACCTTCGTAACCTCGGTTCACTCGAACAAACAGCTGACCGCAGGGAGCTTCCCCGCGTATTGCCAGGTGTGATCGCTAATGGCGACGGTACATACCGTGCGAACAACATTCAGTTGAGTGCACAAGCATACTGGACAGCACTTGGTGGTCTTGGTACTGAATCCGGCATTTTCGATGCAACAGTCTACAGGTTCCGCGAAATGTCACTGTCATATGCACTTCCCAGCAAGTGGTTTGCAGGAACTCCTATCAAGTCGATTAACCTCGGCGTGAGTGGTCGCAACTTGTGGTTCTTCGCTCCCGGTAGCCCTGGAGATCCAGAAATTAACACACAAGGTGCAGCAAACGGTGGTGGTACTCAAAGTATCGACCAGAATGGTGCTCCGAACACAAGGAACTTTGGTGGAAACTTGAGGGTGGTGTTCTAACCTTTAAAAATGATTATTATGAATCTTAGAAAAATATCAAAAGTATTATTTGTGCTTCCCGTCACGCTTGTGCTGGGCTGCTCAGATTTTCTTGACATTAATGACTCGCCAAACAGCCCGGTCGACGTTCCGTTGAGCGCAATTATGGGCCCGGCGATCGGTGGTGCAGCGTTTGCCAACGCAAATGAGCTTAACCGTTTTGGTGCTGTGGTATCAGACTACCTGTATGGCGCGGCTGGTAGCCCTCGTAGCTACGACACGTATGTACTCACTGGCGGTGATTTTGGAAACCAGTGGACAGGTGAACTTTGGAACGGTCCCCTTATCATGTTCGACAAGATCATTAAAAAGGGCACTGAGCAAGGTAACTTCAACTACGTTGGCGTAGCCAAGATCATGCAGGCTTACACCTGGTCTCTTGTCACAGACGTTTGGGGGGATATCCCATATTCCGAAGCCCTCAGAGGTGAAACTGCTGATGGTGGTATCTACCGTCCAAAAGTGGATTCACAAGAGTCGATCTACAAGGGTTCAGCTGAGAAGCCCGGACTCTTCGCGCTCATTCGCGAAGGGATCGCAGATCTCGATAAGGGTACAAATTTACCTTTGGGTGCCGATGATGTAGTGTACGGTGGAAACATAGCGCTCTGGAAGAGAGCAGGCTATACACTTATGCTCAGACTCGCAACAACAATCAGCGTTAAAGACCCCGAGTATGCAAAATCAATCTTCAACGAAGTGTTGGCAGTAAACGGCGGCGCATGGAGAAACACGGTTATCTCCAACAACTCGCACAACCTTTCTGTGAAGTTTGGTGGAGCGTTGGGTAGCCAAAGTCCTACCTATACTTACATGTTCGTTTCGTTGTTCATGAACGAGTTGATTGTAAGCAAGCGTTTCACTGATCTGCTCCAGAACAATACACCGACAAACACAACCGATGACGATCCACGTCTTCCTGTGCTTGTTAAAAAAGGTCAACGAACTCCTACCGACCCTACGCCTACTGCCGATTGGGTTGTGTTTGAAAACGGTTCACCTCCACCGACTGTAAACCCTGTAACTTTCTCCAAGTGGAATACAGCAGTTGTCGGTGCAAATGGTGTAGGTCCTGTACGCCTTGTTACAAATGCAGGTCGTGCATTCATGATGGCTGAAGCAATTCTCAGGCTTGGCATAACCGTGCCGGGAGAAACTGCACAAACGCTGTATTATGAAGGGATAAGAGCGTCAATGGATGAATATGGAACCTTAACCGATGCCGCTTTCCCGCTTACAAGTGCCGCAGCCACTGCCTATATCGGTGCTTCTTCAGCCACGGCAACAACTGTGGCTAAACTGGCCGGTTCTGTTGATCAACAAATCAACCAGATCATCACGCAGAAATATATCGCGATGGCTGGTAACGGTCTCGAAGCATGGAATGATATCCGTAGAACTGGTTTCCCTGCACACACACAACCTGAACACCAGGCTGCTGCAGGTGAAGATGGAAAACGTCCTGTAAGGGCCCGTTATCCTGATGCTGACATTGCACGTAACCCTAACCTGGGTGCCGCAGTGAAGAAGACTAATGAAAAAATGTGGTGGGATGCTAACTAATCACATGCAAAAAGAAGCAATCATGAAAAATGTATATAGAATTATAATTTTTGTTGCATGCGCCGGGTTGTTCACGATGTGCGAGCCTGATGGCAAGTACTACAACCCGATCAGCCAGGACAACATTGCCGATGTGCCGATCATGTTTACAGGAGCCACAACCTACGGAGCTAACCCTTATTATTCAGTAGGATGGCAAGGTGGCAACGCACCGATCAAGATAACGATCGATGTTGCTGCAGAATCTCCCTTGAAAATCAAGGAGGTTGCCAAGATGATCGCCGGGGCTACAGGTATCAATGCAGGAAGCTTTGCTACAACCGCAAACTATCTGCCTGGTCCCGTGGCTGCCAGCAACGGTGTAGTAGTGATCAACACTACACTCGCTGAGTTCAACGGCAAGTTTGCAGCTACAAACGCAGCCCGCGTAACGCAGGCTAACGTTACCACAGCGGCAACATCTACGCCTGCTACGCCTTATGCGGAACGCGCATTCATGTTCCTCGTTACTCTTGAAGACAACTCGCAGATTATTACTCAGCAGTTGAGGCTCAGAGTTACCAAAGATTTCTAATAGTCTTTAGTGCTTAATTGAAGAAGCCCTGTAGCGTTTGCTACAGGGCTTTTTTATTGGCCTGCAGATAATTTCCAACGTAATCTTTTACTCCTTCTTCCAGCGAAGCAAACGGTTTGTTATACCCGATCTTCTTCAGCTTCGCCATTTCTGCTTCCGTAAAGTATTGATACTTATCCCTGATGTCTGCCGGCGTGTCGATGAAGGAAATATCTTCTTTCTTGTTCATCGATTTGAAAACAGCTTTCGTCAGGTCCAGGAAAGTTCTCGCCTTGCCGGACCCCAAATTGTAAATCCCGCTGTTTTTCCTGTGGTTCATAAGGAACATACACACCTCAACCACATCTTTAACATAAACGAAATCCCTCAGCTGTCCCCCGTCCTTATACTTCGGATTGTGCGAGCGGAACAGCTTCATCTTGCCTGTATCTTTTATTTGGTTGAATGCATGCCACACCACCGACGCCATCCGGCCCTTGTGATATTCATTCGGCCCATAGACATTGAAGAATTTCAGACCCGCCCAATAAAACGGTTTCTCTTTTTGCTCCAGCGCCCAAAGATCAAACTCAAGCTTCGACCAACCGTAAGGATTTAATGGCTTCAGCTTTTTCATTTTCGACTCATCGTCTTTGAAGCCAATCTCGCCCAGCCCATACGTTGCAGCCGACGATGCATAGACAAGAGGGATCTGGTAAGAAACGCATCGCTTCCAGATCTCTTTGGTGTAATCCACATTAAGCTTGTCAAACACCGCCTTGTCAAATTCTGTCGTGTCGGTTCGGGCACCAATGTGAAAGATGAATTCTACCAGCTCATTGTTCTTGTCGAGCCAACGATGAAACTGGTCTCTATCTACTTTCTCCTGGATACGCGCTCCCTCCAGGTTCTTGTTCTTGATTGGATTGTCGAATTTATCGACAGCAATGATCATGTTGAAGTTGTCGGCATTCAGCCTTTTGATAAGACAACTTCCAATGAAGCCCGCGGCGCCAGTGACGATTATCATGCACGCAAGTTAATGTATATTTGCCTTGTGATATACGTAAGCAGGAAAGAGCATTTCAACGCAGCGCACAAGTTGTACAACCCTGCGTGGTCTAAAGAAAAGAATCTCGAAGTCTTTGGCCCCTGCGCCAACGAGAACTGGCATGGCCACAACTTTGACCTGATCGTTACCGTGAGCGGAAAGCCCGACCCCGAAACAGGTTTTGTCATAGACCTCAAAAAACTCAGCACCCTGATTCGCCTCGAGGTGACCGACAAGCTCGACCACAAGAACCTCAACCTCGACGTCGATTTCATGAAGGACAAACTGGCGAGTTGCGAGACACTGGTTGTGGAAATATGGAAGATACTGGCGCCACAGATACCAGCCATCAGCCGTTACGGCAAGCTGCACAGCCTTCGACTGTACGAAACGCCTCGCAACTACGTCGACTACTTCGGCGAATAATATGCGCTACTATCTGATCGCAGGCGAACGTTCGGGCGACCTTCACGGTGGAAATCTCATCCGTGCCATTCGCGACAACGACCCACAATTTATCGGCCGCGGCTTCGGTGGCAACTACATGCAGGAGGCAGGCATGGACCTCGCATTGCATTATGATAAAATGGCGTTCATGGGATTCACCGCCGTGCTTGCCAACTTCCGCACCATCTCGGCGATCATGAAGCAATGCAAGGCCGACATACTTTCGTTCAAACCAGACGTCGTGATACTCATCGACTATGGTGGCTTCAACATGCGTATCGCAAAGTTTGCTAAAGCCAACGGCCTGAAAGTATTTTTCTACATCTCACCGAAAGTGTGGGCGTGGAATACGTCGAGAGCCTGGAAACTCAAAGCGACGGTCGACCGGATGTTTTGCATTCTCCCATTCGAGAAAGAGTTTTATAAAAAGTTCGACTGGGAAGTTGATTATGTCGGCAACCCGGTCCTCGATGCGATCAAGAAATTTCAACCCGATCCCGATTTTCTTGCGAAGAACGGTTTGAATAACGGGAAGGAGATCGTTGCGCTACTACCCGGCAGCAGGAGGATGGAATTGAAAGGCGTTGTGCCCATCATGGCCGGGGTGGCTAAGTTGAATAGCACCTTGCAATTTGTTGTGGCTGGCATCAAAACATTGCCACCAGACCTTTACGCGCCGCTCAAAAATGTACCAAATGTCAGGATCATTTTCGAGTCCACTTACGACCTCCTGTCGAACGCAACAGCAGCACTCGTAACTTCCGGCACCGCCACGCTTGAAACTGCGTTGTTCAAAGTCCCCGAAGCACTCTTGTATAAAACGACAATCATTGAGGAGGCTATCGTAAGATCGTTGATCAAAATAAAATGGCTTGGACTGGTAAACCTCATCGCCGACAAGAACGTGGTGAGAGAACTGTACCAGTCTGATTTTACTGTGGAGAAAGTAAACGCAGAACTCGATCGCCTCATCGCCGATCCTGCGTACCGAAATAACCTGTTGACTGAATACGATAAAGTCTACAAGACCCTGGATACAGGCTCTGCTTCTGAGAACGCAGGAAGATTAATGGTCAATTACCTTAAGCGCCCTTAGGCAACCTTAAGCTTGCTGTAGTGACTTCTGCTGAACTTCTCTTCAGCATACGCCCTGTTGATCACAAGCTTGTCTGAATTCTTATCTGAAGGCAATTCAAACATCGCGTCGTTGATGATCGCTTCACAGATCGAGCGAAGACCACGTGCACCAAGTTTAAACTCAACCGCCTTCTCAACAATAAAATCCAGCGCTCCTTCTTTGAACTCGATCTCGATGTCTTCCATCTCGAAGAGTTTCTTATACTGTTTCACAAGCGCATTCTTCGGCTCTGTAAGGATCTTACGGAGCGCGTTATGATCAAGAGGATTAAGGAACGAAACAACGGGCAAACGGCCGATGAGTTCGGGAATCAACCCGAAGCTCTTAAGATCCTGTGCCGATACAAATTGCAGCAGGTTCTCCATATCGATCGGGCCCTGGCGATCCGACGACGATGCAGCGAAACCAAGCGGTCTTGTGTTCAGCCTTCTCGCAATGAAACGCGAAATGCCTTCGAAAGCTCCACCGCAAACAAACAGGATGTTCTCTGTATTCACCGTGATCATCTTCTGATCGGGGTGCTTACGTCCACCTTGCGGCGGTACATTTACTGCAGTTCCTTCAAGGAGCTTCAGCAATGCCTGCTGTACACCTTCACCACTCACGTCGCGGGTAATCGATGGGTTATCCGACTTACGTGCGATCTTGTCGATCTCGTCTATGTAAACGATTCCGCGCTCGGCTGCTTCTACGTTGTAGTCCGCCGCCTGGAGAAGTCGTGTTAAGATGCTTTCAACATCTTCGCCCACATATCCTGCCTCAGTCAGCACGGTAGCATCGGCGATACAGAATGGTACTTGCAGGATCTTTGCAAGCGTGCGTGCGAGGTAGGTTTTACCCGTACCGGTTTCGCCGACCATAATGATGTTCGACTTCTCGATCATCACTTCGTTGTCGACCTTACGCTGCATGAGGCGCTTGTAGTGATTGTAGACGGCCACCGAAATAACTTTCTTGGCCTCATCCTGGCCAATCACGTATTCATCGAGGAATTTCTTGATCTCTCTTGGCTTGATCAGCTTGAAGTTAGGCAGCGCGCCTGCCTCAACTTTATTCTTCTTCTCTTCAGAAAGGATCTGGTTAGCCTGCGTAACGCATTTGTCGCAGATATGCGCATGTATGCCTGAGATCATCAGGTCGACGTCTTTCTTGCTTCTGCCGCAAAAGGAACAGGTAACTTCAGCCATGTTTCTGTGGAGTTAGTTTAAAAAATGTAACTACCTAAACAGCAAATTTACCGATTTCCTCCCAAGATGGCTTGGGAAAAAATCGGCTATTTTGAGCGAAAAACGCAGTTTTTAGGCTTTCTTCTTCTCGAGCACCTCGTCGATCAGGCCATATTCCTTAGCCTCGATCGCCCGCATCCAGTAGTCGCGGTCGGCGTCTTTTTCGATTTTCTCGTACTTCTGGCCACTGTGTTTAGCCAGGATATTATAGAGATCCTTCTTCACCTCGAGGGTCTGACGGAGTGATATCTCCATGTCAGAAGCCTGTCCTTGCATTCCACTCATCGGCTGGTGGATCATGATCCTTGAGTGCGGCAGGCTCGACCTTTTCTTGTCGGTTCCCGACGCAAGAAGAACAGCACCCATCGATGCAGCAAGACCTGTACAGATCGTAGCAACATCCGGATCGATATAATTCATGGTATCGTAAATGCCAAGACCGGCATACACCGATCCACCAGGGCTATTGATGTACATGATCACATCTTTCTTGGGGTCGGCCGAAGCCAGGAAGAGCAATTGTGCGGTAATGAGGTTCGCGATCTGGTCGTCGATACCCATACCGAGGAAGATAATGCGGTCAGAAATGAGGCGTGTGAATACGTCGATCGGGCGGAAGTTCCCGGGCCGCTCTTCGATCACATACTGGGTCATGTTCTCGATTTTACCGGCGTAAGAATCTATAGTGTTGCCGCTCATGCCAAGGTGCTGCACGGCGTATTTCCTGAACTCGTTATTTTTATCAAGCATAATTATGGTTTTGTATGTGAGACGGAAATTACAACATTTTTAGTGTGCGATTAGTGCCTGTGCGCAGCCACCAATTTCTCGAACTCCTCTAAAGACACCTTCTTTTCTGCGATGGTGATCTTCTCCCTGATCACCTTCATGATCTTCTCTGCACGCAGCTGGTTGTAGAGCTTCATGAAATTCTCTCCCTTCCCATCCTGTCCTTGCAGGTAGTTATCTACTATCTGATCGAAACGCTCTCCCAACTGTTCTGCAAGCGCTGCGTTGCCCCCAAACTGCTCGAGTATCTGTGCTTTCGCCCTCATCTTCACCTCGTTCGGCTCAACGGACACGCCGTTGTCGTCGGCAATCTTATTTGTGATAAGGTTCCACTTCAATGATTCCTTGTACGCTCCGAATTCTTTCTGCAGCGTTTCGTCGTCGACCTGGCCGTTGCTGGTGTTCACTATCCACTTTTTCAGGAAGCTCTCAGGCATCTCGATCTTTGTATTGTCTACATAGTAGTGCTGGATCTCGTGTTCGAGAAGGTGATCTGTTTCGCGTTGATAGTTAGAAGCAATTGTCTCTTTCACTTTCTCGCGGAAAGCTGCTTCATCAGCCACCACATCCTTACCGAAAACTTTTTCAAACAACTCTGCATTCAACTCGGCCGGAATAACGCGCATGATGTTCGTTACCTTCAAATCGTACGAGCCTTTTGCTTTTTCTGCTTCGGCAGCATCGACGTCCAGTATTTGTGCCTTGAGCTTTTCGTCAGCGATGTCTTCGATGTTGAACTTAACAACATCATCTTTCTTAACGCCCACGAACAACTTCTCTGCTTTCTTTCCAACCTTATCAACAGCTACATAAGAATTCCTTGTTGTTCCGTCGGGAAGGATGATCTCGCCATACACGTTATCTGTCTTTTCGCTCACCTCGGGATAGCTGCGCTCGCCGTATTGTGCCTGCACGTCCGTGATCGCATTGTCGATCACTTTGTCGCTTACTTCGATGGGGTGTGAAGTAACTTTCACTTTGTCGGAAAGGTCGATCTTGAAATCGTCGACCATGCCAACCTGGAATTCGAACTCGAAATCCTTTTGGTTGTCCCAGTCGATCGCTCTTGCCTTCTCTTCATTCGGCAGCGGATCGCCAAGAACGCGGAGCTTGTTGTTTCTTATGTAGTCCGAAATCCCATGTGAAACCAGGTGGTTTACTTCCTCTACGAGGATCGATTTTCCGAACATTTTTTTGATAACGCCTGAAGGAACTTTGCCCTGGCGGAAGCCTTTAATATTGGCCTTACGAGAGTATTCGCGGACTTTTTGCTCGACTTTGGGGAGGTAATCGGTCTCTGTGAGACTTACTTTGAGCGTGCCATCGGTGACGCTCTGCTGATCTAACTTTATATCCATAATCTTTTGCGCGTTCGCGCTAATTTTTTTCTCCCCCGAGGGGGTATTTGTGCGGATGAAGGGACTCGAACCCCCACGCCTTTCGGCACCAGATCCTAAGTCTGGCGCGGCTGCCAATTACGCCACATCCGCAGTTATTATTTTATCATTCAGTTCCGTATATCCTTTGTCGTTCCTTTGCACGCCGCGCCGGCGGCTGCCTTAATAATTTTACCGCCACATCCGCAGTTATTTTATTTCCTATTCACTTAACCAATTAGTCTGTTTCAAACTCACGCCGCGCCGCGGCAGCCCTAACAATTTTAACCGCCACATCCGCCCAGTCATTCTCTCCGCGTACCTCCGCGAAACCTCTGCGCACCCCCGCGACACCCCGCATTTCTTTGCGCCCTTCTCCGCGCCCTCCTCCTCCTCCCCGCCCTTTTTGATCGGTTTTTAATCGAAAATCCCGAATGAAAACCCCGGTTTTTTCGTTAATTTCCCAAAAATGGAGTGCAAATTTAGGAAAAAGGTAAAGCGGTGGTAGCGGATATTGTCGAAGAAAAGAAAGAAATCATTGCCAGGTACAGGCGGCTCCTCCGAAAAGCCAAGCCAGTCCTGAAAGAAGGAGACGCACGCCGTATAAAAAGAGCCTTCCAGCTCGCCCTCGACGCCCACAAGGACATGCGCCGCAAATCCGGCGAACCCTTCATCTTCCACCCACTCTCTGTCGCCGAGATCTGCGCCGAAGAAATAGGCCTCGGAACCACCTCCATCATATCCGCCCTCATCCACGACGTCGTCGAAGACACCGATATCGAGCTCGCCGACATCGAGCGGATGTTCGGTAAAAAGATCGCCCGAATCGTCGACGGCCTCACCAAGATCCGCGGCGCCTTCGAATATGGCACCTCTGCGCAAGCCGAAAACTTCCGCAAAATGCTCTTCACCCTGTCGGAAGACGTACGAGTTATTCTGATAAAGCTCGCCGACAGGCTTCACAACATG
Organism: Cyclobacteriaceae bacterium; assembly: GCA_035656375.1. Lineage (GTDB taxonomy): Bacteria > Bacteroidota > Bacteroidia > Cytophagales > Cyclobacteriaceae > ELB16-189. Next base: position 108,414 of record DASRSO010000189.1, read on the forward strand.
CGCACGCTCGATAGCATGCCGCGCAATAAACAGCTGAAAGTCGCCAACGAGACTATTTACCTGTACGCGCCGCTCGCACATCGCCTCGGACTGAACGCAATCAAAACAGAGCTCGAAGACCTTTACCTGCGCTTCACCGATCGCTCCGTGTACGACGAGATCGTCACCAAGATCGACGAGTCAAAAGCATCACGAAATAAATTCATCAAACAATTCATACAGCCCGTTAAAGACGAGCTCGACAAACTGAAGATATCGTACGAGATCAAAAGCCGCCCGAAGTCGGTGTTCTCTATCTTCAACAAGATGCGCAGGCAAAACATACCATTCGAAGAAGTATACGACCTGTTTGCAATCCGCATTATACTCGACGCCCCCTTCGAACAGGAGAAATCATATTGCTGGCAGGTGTATTCGATCGTAACAGATTACTACACACCAAACCCCGATCGACTCCGTGATTGGATCAGCACACCAAAAGCCAACGGATACGAATCGCTTCACACAACAGTGATGGCAAAGAATGGACAGTGGGTGGAAGTCCAGATCCGTACGCTTCGCATGGACGAGATCGCCGAGAAAGGCTACGCGGCACACTGGAAGTACAAAGATCAAAGTGTTGCCAGCCACGAATCGAACCTCGAGAAATGGCTCATTCGTGTACGCGAGCTGCTCGAAAGGCAAGACCTCACAGCTCTCGAATTCGTCGACGACTTTCGCGGCAACCTTTTCAATGAAGAAATATTTGTCTTCACACCTCGCGGTGAATTGAAAACACTTCCCAAAGGTGCGACCGCACTCGACTTTGCATTCGAGATCCATACCGACATCGGCGCAAAGTGTATTGGAGCGAAAGTGAATCAAAAGCTGGTTTCAATAAACCACGTGCTTCGAAATGGAGACCAGATAGAGATCCTCACATCAGCAAAACAGAAACCTACCGAAGACTGGCTGCGATTTGTTGTAAGCCCCAAGGCAAAGTCGAAGATCAAAGATGTTTTAAAGGAGGACAAAAAGAATGTGGCCGAGTTGGGCAAGGAGACCTTGCTTCGCAAAATGAATCAACTGAAGCTCGAGCCGAATGGTCCTACGTACGAGCAGATGCTCGCATTCTTCAAGGTGAATTCCAAGTTCGATCTTCACTATAATGTTGGTAAAGGTCTTATTACGCTGAATGATCTCAGGGCATTCAAAGAATATAAGCCCGCATCGCCGCTCAAGAATCGTCAATCACCTCCCGATGCGAATGTCGTTGAGCAAGAGCTCGAGCGAAGATCGAATGGTTCCGATACACTGCTCATCGGCGACAGCATGGATGTGGTCGAGTACAAGCTTGCAAAATGCTGTACGCCAATCCCGGGTGATGAAGTGTTTGGATTTGTGACCGTGGGTGAAGGTATCAAGATACACAGGACCAACTGCCCCAATGCACCGGAACTGTTTGCCAATCATGGTCATCGTGTTATCAAAGCGAAGTGGACTTCGCAACACGAGGTGTCGTTCCTTACTGGCTTGAAGATAGTTGGTACCGACAGGGTAGGGCTTATCAACGATGTGTCGAGGATCATCTCCGAAGAGCTGAAGGTGAACATGAGTTCAATTGCGTTCAATACCGATCTTGGAATTTTCAGGGGCGAGATCATGCTTTATGTAAATGACACGAGGCACCTGGAGATGCTGATCGGGAAACTTGAGAAAGTTGAAGGAGTGGTTTCCGTCGCGCGATTTGACTCAAGAAATAATTGAGTAATTTTAGCGCCTTGTAATGGCTCTCAATCAGAAAGTATACGACGAAGTAAGGAAGATCTTTACGGCCTATCTCGAAAGTAAGGAGCTTCGTAAAACGCCTGAACGCTACGCGATCCTGGAAGAAATATATTCACTCGATGGTCATTTCGATGTCGAATCGTTGTACATCAACATGAAGAATAAGAATTATCGTGTGAGTCGTGCTACGGTTTACAATACGCTGGATCTGTTGGTGGAGTGCGACCTGGTGAGCAAGCACCAGTTTGGAAAGAACCTTGCGCAATACGAAAAGTCATACGGGTACAAGCAGCACGATCATCTTATTTGTACGGATTGCAATAAGGTTGTTGAGTTTTGTGATCCCCGCATACAGAATATTCAGAATACAGTGGAGGAACTGCTTCATTTCACTGTGATGCATCATTCGTTGATCCTCTATGCAAATTGTTCCAGGAAAAATTGTGAAAACCGTAAAGCATGAATTTCGCACAGGAAATCAAATCTAATACGCTCATTCTGCGGATCTCGGGCGATCTTATTGGTGAAGACTCAGGTGCCCGTTTGATCGGGGCAGTGAGTGACGCATTAACGCACAAAGTACCTGCATGTATTATTGATATTTCTGAGTTAAGGTATATCAATAGCAGTGGTATTGGCGTGCTTATCACGATCCTTACGAAGTTCAGAAATAAGGGTGGTGAAGTTTACCTGATGAAGCCGTCGGAGAGTGTGAAGAAACTTCTTGTGATAACGAAACTCAATGCGATCTTCCACGTAGTCCAATCTGAAGAAGAAGCAATTGCGCTTACAAAAAAATAATTAGATGAAGGTCGATGTTCTTTTAGGTCTCCAGTGGGGAGACGAAGGGAAAGGTAAGATTGTAGACGTCCTTGCGCCTCAATACGATGTAGTAGCAAGATTTCAGGGTGGTCCGAATGCTGGCCATACATTGGAATTTGACGGTATAAAGCACGTGTTGCACCAGATCCCTTCTGGCATTTTCAGGAACACCACCAGGAACATTATTGGTAATGGCGTTGTGCTTGATCCCATCGTGTTCAAGACCGAAATACAAAAGCTCGATAAGTTTAACCTGGATGTTCGCGCAAACCTTTTCATTTCGAAGAAGGCGACGTTGATAGTTCCCACGCACAGGTTACTCGACCAGGCGTATGAGAAGGCAAAGGGTGTTGATAAGATTGGCTCTACGCTGAAGGGCATTGGCCCTTCGTATGTTGATAAAGTATCGCGCCAGGGGTTACGTGTTGGTGATATTCTTTCCGAAAATTTCCAGGATAAGTTCAGGAAACTTGTTGAGTCGCACTTTGCGATCCTGAAGAATCATGATCTGTCGTTCGATTGGAAGACTCTTGAGGCAGAATTTTTGGATGGCGTATCGTTTTTGAAATCGTTTAAGCTCATCGATAGCGAATACTTTATTAACCAGGAGTTGAAGAAGGGATCGTCGGTGCTTGCGGAAGGTGCGCAGGGTTCGTTGCTGGATATTGACTTCGGCAGTTATCCGTTTGTGACGAGTTCGAATACTGTTTCGGCGGGGGCGTGTACGGGGTTGGGTGTGGCACCGAAACATATCGGCGAGGTATATGGGATATTCAAGGCGTACAGTACTCGTGTGGGTAGCGGACCGTTCCCGACCGAGTTGCTGGATGAAGAAGGGGAGAGGATGCGCAAGGAGGGTAATGAATTTGGATCGACGACGGGCAGGCCGAGGAGGTGTGGATGGATCGATTTGCCGGCGTTGAAGTATTCGATCATGATCAATGGTGTTACGAAGCTGTTGATGATGAAGGCCGATGTGCTGAGCATTTTTCCGACGATAAAAGTGTGTACACATTATAAGTTGAAGGATGGGTCGATTACGGAGACCGTTCCGTACGAGTATGTGAATGAGAAGATAGTACCGATATACACCGAGTTAAAAGGCTGGGGCACATCGCTTTCCGGTTTGGCAGAGAATCAGATTCCAGCTGAGCTTTCGCAATACATTGATTTTCTTGAGAATGCGTTGAATGTACCGATCACGTTAATTTCGACGGGTCCGGATCGTACACAAACGATCCACAGGAAGCTTAAGGCAGCCTAATTTTTTTCATTTCGACTTGCATAATGTGATACGATCACATACCTTTGCAGTCCGTTTTTAAGAAACCAGCCCAAATTGGGCTCTTCTTAAGAGCACTGTTCAGAAAGATTGTTTTCTGAAAACGTTCATTGAATGAATGACTGATAGCGGACCCGGATACACTCGATAGAGGGTGTATCTGAGTTTAATTCTTTAAAAAAAGGATAATTAAGCGAGACCGAGGATCAAAACATAGATGAGCGCTTTGATATCCACTAC
>DASRSO010000190.1:0-93530 GCA_035656375.1 Cyclobacteriaceae bacterium
TGTTCCCGGAAAACGCTACGACGACCGTGCCATCGACAGGATCTTCTCTTCAGTGTATGCTGAAGCCAATATCCTGAAAGGACTTAAATATAAAGTGCTCTTCGGAACTGATATTGGATACAATACCAACGGTACATTCGAAGGAAGCTTTACCAACGCACGTAAGAACGGTACTCCTTCCGCTTCATACACCAACGAATCGAACGTAGGTTATACACTTGAAAACCTCCTTACATACAGCAAGAAGTTCAACGAGGTACACGACTTCGGTGTGACATTCTTACAAAGTATCCAGGCCAACACGTACCAGCGTCACTATACTTCGGTTGCCGACCTTCCATGGGAAGCCCAGAAGTGGTATCGCCTTGAGTCTACTGCAACAGTTGTTGCCAAGGAAAGTTTGTACAGGGCATGGCAGCTGGCATCATTCATGGGCCGGGTAAACTACTCGTATCGTGGAAAATATCTCGTACAGGTATCATTGCGTTCGGATGGATCTTCACGTCTTGCGCCTGCAACGCGTTGGACGAACTTCCCCGGCGTGTCGCTTGGCTGGCGTGTTAGTGATGAAAACTTCATGCAGTCAATACCAGTTATCAACGAGCTTAAGCTGAGAGGTTCTTATGGTGTGGTGGGTAACACTTCGGTGGAACCGAACACAGTACCTGGTAAGCTCCAGATCACTCCATACTCATGGGATGAGGCAAGTGCAATGGGTCTCGCACTCCTCGAGATTCCCAACCCTGCTCTGACATGGGAAAAATCGGCAACAATAAACCTCGGTGCTGACTTCGGTTTGTTTGAAAGCCGTTTGAATGGTTCGTTCGAATACTTCGTAACGAACACGACCGACCTTCTTCTGAAGAGGAACCTCCCGCTTTCTACCGGTTATGAGTTCCAGTTCGCAAATATCGGCGCAACAAGGACCAACGGTTTCGAAGTGAACCTGAACGCAACGATCCTCGATCGGCCGAATGGTTTCAGGTGGAGTGCAGATATGAACGTAGCACACTACAAAGAACAAATAGTTGACCTTGCACAACGCAACGCCGCTGGTGAGAAGGTTGATGATACCGGTAACTCATGGTTCATCGGTTACCCGATCAAAGTTTATTACCAATACAACAAGATCGGTATCTGGCAAGCCAACGAAGTTGAGCAGGCCAAAGCGATGGACCAGGCTTATCCTGGTGAGATCAAAGTTGAAGATTGGGATGGTGATGGAAGGATCACTCCTGCCGACCGCCGCATTCTTGGTACTGACGTACCGAAAGCGTATGGTGGTTTGACAAACAGGTTCTCATTTAAGGGAATCGACCTTTCGGCGATGTTGTACTATCGTCTCGGTTTCATGATCGATAGCCGTTTTGAAGATAGCCAGGCAACAATGCAGGGTCGTTACAACAACCTGAATGTTGACTACTGGACGATCGACAATCCGACAAACGCCTATCCCCGCCCTAACAAGAACCAGGAGTTCCCCCAGCGCAGGGAGACGCTCCGCTACAGGCAGGGAGGTTTCGTGAAGCTTCGTAACGTGCAGCTTGGTTATAACTTCCCGAGAACGATCACGGAACGCCTTGGCATGACAAGCCTGAGAGTTTATGTAACCGGACAGAACCTCTTCGCATGGTCTGAATATAAAGTTTGGGACCCGGAGACTGTTAACCAGGTTGAAACAGGAGATATCCCTCCTCCAAAACTCATGCTCGGTGGTTTAAACATTACCTTCTAAACCAATGCGATCTATGAAAATCAAAGTAATAACATTAGCAATCGCACTGGTGGCCCTTTCGGTAACATCTTGCGATAAATACCTCGAAGAAAAGCAGGTATCGGACGTTGCAGCTACTTATTATACATCGGCTGCCGGCGTTGAAGATGCAGTAGAAGGCGCGTATTCGTTCATGAAATATATCTGGACAAATGAACGCTCTTTTAGTCTGACGATTTTTGGTACCGACACTCATTCAAACGGTGCCGACGGTGGTTATAAGTCTTTTAACTACTACGACAACGGTCTCGCTTCCAACGTTGACATCCTTCAGCAGGTGTGGCAGAACGTGTATCGTGGTGTTAACCAGGCTAACGCAGTAATTGATCGCGCGCCCCTCGCTACCGACATGGTGGAAGCTACCCGCGTAGTTCGCATTGCTGAAGCAAAGTTCCTGAGAGCTCTCTATTATTTCTATCTCGTGAGAACATGGGGCGCCGTGCCTCTCCACCTTAATGAAATAGCAGAAGCACAGGTCACTGACGTTCCTTCAACTGAGATCCTGATCTACGATGCGATCGTATCTGACCTCGAGGCTGCTATTGCAGCGCTTCCCACTGCCCCTCCCGGACAATACGGAAGAGCATGGAAAGCACCTGCGGAGTTCCTTCTCGGACAGGTTCTCGCAACAAGGTCGTACAAGTCGTATGCAAAAACTGATGATGCACAAAAGTCAGAAGCTCTGTTCTCAAGCGTTATTGGTAATTCAAACTTCGGACTTGAGACAAGCCTTGAGAGACTTTTCAACCAGGACAACCAGCGTAACAGGGAAGTTGTATTTGCAATTCAATATTCGGCAGATGCGATCCTTAACGGTCCTGAAGGCAACAGGGGTCACCTCTACTTCCTGATGGAGTACGATATTCAACCCGGCATGGTGCGCGATATTGCCAACGGTCGTCCGTTCAAGCGCTTCCGCCCTACCAAGTATCTGCTCGATCTTTATGCTGCTAACCGTCCTAACGACAATCGTTACGAAGGAACATACAAGCACGTTTGGATCTCTAACAATGCAGGCAGCATTCCAACCTGGACACAGGCCGAGGTAGATGCGGGTGCTAAAAACAAGGATGGCAGCCCCGCAGTGAAAGATCAGAAGAAATACGCTGCAGGTGATACCTGTATGTATATCCCTGGTCCTGGCAACGAAGCGAAGTGGACCGATGCACAAAAGCTGAAAACAAGATATCGTGTGTGGACAACACCTCAGTTCTCCGAGCGTATATTCCCGACGCTGAACAAGCACATGGATCCAAAGAGACCCACAATCCAGTGGGAACCTGGATCGCGCGATTACTTCCTGATGCGTTTGGCAGATGCATACCTGATGCGTGCCGAGATGAGATTGAAACAGGGTAACAAAGCCGGGGCTACCGCAGACATCAACGTGATAAGGACACGCTCTGCGAAACCAGGACGTGTTGCTCAAAACCTTGTGACTGAAGCCCAGGTCGACCTTGACTTCCTCCTCGACGAGAGAGCAATGGAATTCGATGGTGAACAGTTCAGATGGTTCGACCTTACGAGGACCAACAAGCTTGTCGAGCGTGTGAAAAAATACAATCCTCAAGCGCCGAACATTAAAGATTTCCACGTTCGACGACCAATACCACAAGCTCAGATTGACCGTACACAGGGAGGCTATCCGCAGAATTGCGGTTATCCCGGAGGTCCATCATGTACCGGCGGATGATCTGATATGAGTAAAGTTTTTTTCTAGTTTGGGACAAGGGTCGGGCGTAGAGTGCCCGGCCCTTCTTTCATTTTAAGACCTTATAATGAGCAGGTACTTTTTTCTAATATTGATATTGTTGTCCTGCAGGGCACCGGAAACAAAATCCCTCGAACCTACTGGCGCCGACAACATTGCGTATAAATGGGGCAAGTTCTCACTTGATCTTACTGCCCGCGACACCGAAAGATTCAGACCACGGCCCACTGTTACTTCTAGGATGTTAGCTCTCTCATGGACCGCTGCATTCGATGCATGGACACGATACGATGAGAAAGCTGAACCAGTTTACCTGAAAAATATCTCGCGACAACCAGCACGCGAACGAACACTTGCAAACAAAGAGAAAGCCGTTAGCTATGCGCTGTATCGTTCAATGTTGACGTATTACTTTGCCGACTCCCTCCTTCTCAAAGAACAAATGAGAGCGTTCGGACTCGATCCTGACGACACCTCCGTTGATCCCGCCACTCCGCAAGGAATCGGAAATCTTGCGGGCATGACCGTTGTGAAAGAGAGAATGGACGACGGATCGAACCAGGCGAATTCATATAAAGACTACACCGGGTATCAACCCGTGAACACTCCCGAAAAACTTACTGACATCCAGAGATGGCAACCAAAATATTTCAGTGACGGCAAGGGCGGGCGCTTTGCACCTGCATGTTTAACTCCACACTGGCCCAACGTAAAACCTTTGACGCTCGATTCTTCATCGCAGTTTCGTTCGGCACCACCACCCGCAATCGGCTCACCCGCATTGATCGAAGAGATCCGCGAAGTGGTGACACTGCAAGGAAATCTTACCGATAGCCAGAAGGCGTTGGTTGAGTTCATGCGCGATGGTCCGAAGTCTGTACAACAGGCTGGTCACTGGCTGATCTTCGCACAGGATGTTTCCGTGAGAGATAATCACACTCTTGACGAGGATGTGAAGATGTACTTCGTTGTGGAAGCCGCCGCGATGGATGCGTTTATTGCATGTTGGGATACAAAGATGTTTTATGATTTCGCAAGGCCTTATTCATTGGTTCATGACTACTACGGTGAACAGGTGATCAGGGCGTGGACAGGCGCCGAAGGCGGGATGAAAGATGTTAAAGGAACTGAATGGCGCCCGTATTCTCCCGATACTTTCCTTTGCCCTCCCTTCCCCTCTTATGTTTCAGGGCACAGTACGGTAAGTGGCGCTTGCGCAGAAGTATTGAAGTTATTTACAGGCAGCGACCTCTTTGGCGAAAGCATGAAATTAGTACCAGGCATCGCAACCGAACCCCTTCACGTTGGCGACACGGTTACTCTCGTGATGCCAACATTTACCGAAACTGCGAATATGGCCGGGTTTTCACGAGTGCTCGGCGGATATCACATCCAGTCCGATAATCTCGAAGGGCTAAAGCTGGGCAGAAATGTTGCACAGGTGGTTTGGAACAAATACATTCAACATGTAGACGGACAGCCTCAAACAGTTTACCATAACAAATAGAATATGCGGTATCTCAGATTTATCGGGTTAGTGTGGATGGGACTGGGACTTTATTCGTGTGCTGAAAAAGAAGTTAAAAAAGACGACGCCTCTCCCCTGTTTGCAAGACTATCGTCCGACTCCACCGGTATCACGTTCGCAAATAATCTCAAGGAAGACTACGATACATATTTTGACCTGTTTGCCTACGTGTATAATGGCGGCGGTGTAGCGATCGGCGACATCAACAACGATGGCCTTTCAGATATCTACTTTACCGGTAATGAAGTCGAGAACAAATTGTATCTCAACAAGGGCAACCTGAAGTTCGAAGACATTACCGCTTCGGCCGGCGTGCAGGGGAATGGAAAATGGAACAACGGCGTTACGATGGTCGACATCAATGGCGACGGCTTCCTGGATATCTATGTCTGCAAGGGCGGATGGCACGATAAACCGGAACAACGCACCAATCTGTTGTTTATCAACGACGGCAACCTGCACTTTACCGATAAAGCTGCAGAGTACGGTTTAGATGAGTCAGGTTATTCGATCCACGCGTCGTTCTTCGATATGGACAACGACAACGACCTGGATGTGTACATTACCAATCGTCCCGACTCGTTCGATCTGCCATTGTCGGAAATGGTGCGTCAACGAAAACTCTCACCTTCGAAGTCGAGGGACAAGTTATATGTAAATGAAAACAACAAGTTTCGCGAGGCCGGCCCGGCTTTGGGTATCACCAACAACTTTGGATATGCATTGAGTGTGGTTACATCTGACCTGAACAACGATGGCTACACGGATATTTTCGTTGCGAACGATTTTGCGGAGAGCGACTACATGTACATCAATCAAAAGAACGGGAAGTTTAAAGAGCAGATCCGCGACGCCACCAACCACATTTCAATGTACTCCATGGGCGCCGACGTGGCCGACATCAACAACGACGGTCTCGAAGACATCATGGTAACTGAAATGTTACCTGAAGACTACCGTCGCTCGAAAGTCTCGATGCCTTCGATGGATGTTGAAGGTTTTAATAGTCTCGTGAAGGCCGGCATGCACAAGCAGTACATGCACAACGTGCTTCACCTTAACCAGGGCAATCTCTTCTTTAGTGATATCTCCCAGTTTTCAGGCGTGGCAAAAACCGAATGGAGCTGGTCGGTGCTGATGTCTGATTTCGACAACGATGGCCGTCGCGACATGTTTGTGGCAAATGGTTACAAGCGGGATGTGTTTGATGGCGATGTGCATCATAAGATCGGAGCATTCGCGCAGGCGAACATGTATAAGTACTCTTCTTCTGATGAATTTCTCCAAAAGAACTTCAAACGGTTCATCGATCTATATCAACCTATCAAGGTCAACAACTACGTGTTCCACAACGAAGGCGACCTTAAGTTCAAGAACGTAAGTGCTTCCTGGGGTTTCACCGACGAGAGTTTCTCCAACGGCGCCGCAACAAGCGACCTCGACAACGATGGAGATCTCGACCTTGTAATCAACAACATCGACGACAAGGCATTCGTGTACGAGAACACCACCAAAGACGCGAGCTATCTGAAAGTGAAGCTCAACGGACCAGCAGGTAACTCTTCGGGCCTTGGCGCAAAGGTGACTTTATATTCAGGAAAAGACCTCCAGTTCTTCGAAAACAAAACGGTGCGTGGATATCTCTCCTCCAACGATCCGGTTGTGCACTTTGGATTAGGCAGCATCAATACAATCGATAGCGTATTGGTTCGTTGGCCCGATGGAAAAGAAAACCTTGTTGCGAATGCGAAAAGCAATCAAACGCTCACTGTCAACTGGAGCGAAGCGCAGCAAAGAAAATCAGTTATTCCAAAACAAAAGATGTTCGTTGAGGTTGCTTCAGCACAACCCGTATTCAATCATAAAGAGAACGAACTGAATGAGTACAGCGACCAAATACTGCTGCCACACGGCTTCTCTAAAGCCGGTCCATTTATGGCAACCGGCGATCTGAACGGGGATGGAAATGATGACTTCTTCATCGGCGGCGCTGCAGGCCAGGCAGGTGCCGTTTATATTCAAGACAAAAATAAATTCGTGAGCAAGTCATCTGCTGTCTTCGAGAAAGATAAAGTATACGAAGATGCCGGCGCCATTTTCTTTGATGCAGACAATGATAAAGACCTCGACCTTTACGTAGCCAGCGGAGGCGCCGAGTTTGCCGAAGGTTCCGAGAAATATAACGACCGCTTATACATCAACGACGGCAAGGGCAACTTTACCAGCGGCGCCGTGCTGCCGACAAAGACCAGCGGCTCGTGCGTAGCTGCATTCGACGCCGACGGCGATGGTGACACCGACATATTCCGCGGCGGCCAGGTAGTTGTCGGTTTATATCCCGACATCCCGAGAAGTTACCTCATGATCAACGACAACGGCAAGTTGTCGGACAAGACTGCCGAAGTCGCCCCTATTCTTAACGAGCCCGGCCTTGTTCGCTCGGCTCTCGCGACCGATCTTAATGGCGACAAGAAACCCGAGCTTATCGTAACCGGTGAATGGATGCCGATACGCATTTTCGAACAACAAAACGGAAAGCTTGAAGAAGTAACTACCAACTACATCACAGACAAAACGAATGGATGGTGGAATAAAGTTGTTGCCGAAGACATCGATGGCGACGGCGATACCGACCTGCTTGCTGGGAACATCGGTGAAAACTACAAGTTCAAAGCTTCGGCCGAGAAACCTTTCATGGTGTACGCCAAAGACTTCGACTTAAATGGCACCAACGATGTATTTCTTGCACGTTACCTCAACGACTCACTTGTTGTTCCCATCCGTGGACGCGAATGTACGTCGCAGCAAATGCCGGTTATCGCTAACCGTTTCCCTACGTTTACGGCTTTCGCCAACTCCGACATACGCGGAATTCTCGGGCAGGACATCGACAAAGCCCTTTACTACGAAGCTCATCTTTTTTCGAGTGTGATCTTCGTGAACGACAATGGAAAGTTCACGATCAAACCTTTGCCTGTCCCCGCACAGCTTTCTACAGTTAACGCTTTTGTAATTCGTGACTTCAATGGCGACGGCAAGAAAGATATTCTCCTCGGCGGAAATAAATTCGACACAGAAGTAGAGACCACACCGGCAGACGCATCGCCGGGATTGTATCTCGAAAACCTCGGCGACCTGAAATTCGACGCTGTCCAGTCAGTAAAAAGCGGTTTCTTCATTCCTTTTAACGTTAAAGATATCCAGGCAGTAAATGTTTCAGGGCGTACCGTTATACTTGTCTCTTCGAACAACGATCGCCTGAGGATCTATGACACTGCATCGCCCGCCCCGTCGAAAGCCACAGCGCTACGTTAACGCCGCGCTTCGATGGGGACTATTACTGCTCCTGATCTCGTGTGGCGAAAAACGGGATGAAGGTGCATCTCGTCTGGCCGATTCCGAAAGCCCATACCTGCGCGAACACGCCGATAACCCGGTGAACTGGTACGAGTGGAGTGACGAAGCTTTCGAACGTGCAGCAAAAGAAAACAAACCGGTAATTGTCAGCATCGGGTATGCATCGTGTCACTGGTGTCACGTGATGGAAGACGAATCGTTCATGGACCCGGAAGTGGCCAGGATCATGAACGAGAACTTTATTTCAATTAAAGTCGACCGGGAAGAACGCCCCGACGTAGACCAGCAGTTCATCTATGCTTCGCAAGCACTCACAGGAACCGCCGGCTGGCCCCTGAATGCATTCGCGTTATCCGACGGAAAGCCGTTTCACACAATTACTTATTATCCAAAAGATCAGTGGATCGACTTGTTGAACAGAGTGGCAGCCGCATGGAAGGATGATAGCGGCAAGTTGAAAAAGCAGGCGGCCGATCTTACGAAGAACATCAAGCCATTTTTCGAATACAAAAATCCCGACAGCGTTCTTCGCCTCGATCTGAAAGCATTCATTAATCATGTACCCACAATCCAATTGGAGCTCGATTTCAACTACGGTGGATTAAAAGGTGCACCAAAGTTCCCAATGCCCTCCCTGATCGAATTCATGCTGCAGTACTCATACATGAAAAAAGATACCATCCCGTGGAACTGGGTTAAAACAACACTGAACGGTATGCATCATGGCGGGATCTACGATCAGATCGGAAGCGGCTTCGGCCGGTACTCAACTGATTCGCTTTGGCATGTGCCCCATTTCGAAAAAATGTTGTACGACAATGCATTGTTGCTGTCGGCGTACTCGAATGCATACAAAGCAACGAAGATCGACGCCTACTTGCGTGTTGTTCACGACCTTCAATCATTTATTAAACGCGAAATGACGATCGACGACAGTGTATTCGTCGCGTCGATCAATGCAGACAGTGAAGGAGAAGAAGGAAAATACTATATGTGGACCGCTGATCAATTTAAATCTGTTTTAGGAAAGGACGCCGAACGGGCCATGAAATACTACCACATAAAAAGCACCGGCGAACATGTGCCAAGGCGAACATTCGGGCATGTCGACTTCTCTAACGGCGACATGTTTGACTCAATAAACCAAAAGCTTCGGGAAGAAAGAAAAAAACGCATCCATCCCGAATCGGACCGCAAGATCATCACTTCCTGGAACGCAATGATGATCATCGGTTTCCTCGACGCCAGGAGCTTCAACAACAATGCACCTCTCGCCTACCGCGCCGCCAGCTTCCTGGAAAAACATATGGTGAAAGACGACCGTGTGTATCGAAACATGCTTTATGGAGGCAAACCAACTATCGAAGGTTTCCTGGATGATTATGCGTGGCTCGCAAAAGCATACATCAAGATGTATCAGTATGACTTCAACATCGAACAGCTCAATAAAGCAAGAAAGATCGCCGACCTCGCTATCGAAAAATTCAAGGATCCAAATTCCCCTTTCTTCTTCTATTCCGCAGGCACAAAAGACAACAAGGTTATACGCAACATCGAGTTGTTCGACCAGGCCATCCCATCTTCGAATTCAGTTTTTGCAGAAGTGCTGCTCATGCTTGGCGAATACTACCAGGAGCCCCGATACACAAAACTTGCAGAAGCGGCGATCACAGAAATGATCTCTTCCCTCGACATCGATATTTCCTCAATCTCAAACTGGGCGCGGCTGGCGCAAATTGTCGACTTCGGTTACTATGAGATCGCTGTTGTCGGTTCCGCATCAACCAATGCCCACGTGTTGGACTTTGAGTACCTTCCGGCAACGATAATGATGGGTGGCCCCACCGAAAATCTTCCACTGCTCGAAAATAAACTGGTCGAAGGCCAAACCACAATCTACGTATGTCGAAATCGTATCTGTAAATTACCTACAACCGACGGAAACGTGGCCGTTGGCCTGATCGTCTATAAATAGTTGAATGAAGTATCTCCTCACCGTTTCACTCGCCCTCCTCTTATTCCGTTGTTCCCCCGACGACAACACTCATCGCATCGACCGCTTTTCTCTCGTTACCCGCAACAACGTCGTCATCAAAGAACCCGACACGCTTGGATCGTTATCCGTCGGCAACGGCGAGTTTGCTTTCACCGTCGATGTCACCGGGTTGCAAACATTCCCCGAAGTTTATGAAAACGGTATTCCTCTCGGAACACAGGCACAGTGGGCATGGCACGCATTTCCGAATACCAACGGTTACAAACTTTCTGATGTCGCAAAGAATTTCGAGTCGTGCGATGGCACGTCAGCGCCTTATGCCGTTCAGCAAATCGATGGCCGCGGCGCTGAAGCAACCAACTACCTCCGCGCCAATCCACATCGCCTTCACCTCGGGCTCATCGGGCTTGTCCTCACAAAATCGAATGGTGAGAAAGCAACCATCAACGATTTGAAAGCGATCGACCAGAAACTCGATCTCTGGACCGGGAAGATCGAATCCAAATTCGAGTTCGAAGGAAAGCCCGTAAAAGTTATCACTTACGCGTTGCAGGAAGACGACGGGATCTCCGCAAAGATCGAATCGCCATTGCTCAAGAAAGGTCAGATCATGGCAAGCTTAAAGTTGCCCTACGCAAAAGACTGCCACGTTTGCACGGGTTACGACTGGGACAAGCCCAACAAACATTCATGGACACTCGACAAGAGATCGGAACACCTCTATAGCATCGACCGCGTAATCGACAGCACGCGGATCTTCACATCCGTAAGTTTGAACAACGCCGAGTTTAAACAAGCGGGCACCCACGAATTCCTGATGTCTGCCACTGCAGGCTCCGAATGGATGGAGCTCGGTGTCGTCTTCGCCCATAGAAAAGATCCGTACGACATCGACTTCGAAGAAACGGCGCGCTACAACACCGAGCACTGGAAAAACTTCTGGATGAGCGGAGCAGCCCTCGACTTTTCGAAATGTACCGACCCGCGCGCCGTGGAACTCGAACGCCGTGTGGTGCTGTCGCAATACCTCACAAAGATCCAGACTTCAGGATCGTATCCTCCACAGGAAACCGGCCTCACCATGAACAGCTGGTACGGAAAGTTCCACCTTGAAATGCACTGGTGGCACGGAGTTCACTTCGCACTGTGGAACCGCTCTTCACTATTGAAGCGAAGTCTCGATTGGTACCAGGACGGGATCGAACCCGCACGCGCCACCGCCAAATGGCAAGGATACAAAGGAGCTCGCTGGCAAAAGATGACCGAACCGCACGGACACGAAAGCCCATCGAACATCGGCGCGTTCATCATCTGGCAACAACCTCACCCCATCTACATGGCCGAGCTCATGTACCGCGACACACCCGATAAAGTTATCCTCGACCGCTACAGCGATATCGTATTTTCTTCGGCCGATTTCATGGCGTCGTTCCTGAAAAAGAAAGACAGCGTTTATCATTTGTGTCATCCACTGATCCCCGCGCAGGAAGTTTTTAAAGCTACCGAAACCGACGACCCCACTTACGAACTTCAATACTGGAAGCTTGGACTCTCCATCGCACAATCGTGGCGCAAGCGACTCGAAATGCCCGACAACGAAGAGTGGAACAGGATCATCAACAATCTCGCGCCTCTACCCGTGCTTGACGGAATGTATCTGCCCAACGCCACCACGCCTACTGCATATACCGACGAACGCTTCCGTCGTGATCATCCTTCGGTGCTGGCAGCACTTGGTTGCCTTCCGGCAGATGAGCGCATCGACAACGCGATCATGCAAAAGACACTCGACTACGTTATGACCAACTGGAGCTGGGATCAAACCTGGGGATGGGATTTTCCTATGACAGCAATGACAGCCGCGCGGTTGGGCAAACCTGAAACTGCGATCGATGCTTTGCTGATGGACGCTGAGAAGAACACCTATCTTGTTAACGGTCACAACTACCAGGACAAGCGTCTTCGCCTTTATCTTCCCGGCAATGGTGGCTTGCTTACCGCTGTCGCGATGATGGCAGCCGGTTGGGATGGAAACACAGAAAGGAACCCGGGGTTCCCAAAGGATGGAAAGTGGGAAGTGAAATGGGAAGGCTTGAAGCCTATGCCGTAAAAGAGTTAACTATTACCTCTACAGGGATTTGCGGCGGATCAGGCTAAACACATTCTTCACAACATCCTTCTTCTTCTTCAGGATCATATAAGCAGCTGTTTCTCCCATTGCCTGGAAATCTGTCGTGATCACCGTTATGCCCAACAGATCTTTCAAAGGGCTGTCGTTGTATGAGATCACTCCTACTTCCTGGCCTGGTGTAAAGCCTCGTGCACGCATGATCTTGATCAAACCAACGAGGTCCGACTCTTCGATCACAACGTAGGCATCTCCTTCATTGATTGTCGTCTCCCCGATATTTTCTTTAAGGTCTGACTCGAAGTTGAAGTCGGAACAGAATTTACGGAAGCCACGAACGATATCCTGGAAGAATGGATAGACTGTCTTTGGCGGGAACACAAGGTAAAGCTTGCGGTAGGATTTCAGGTGTTGAATGCCCTCCTGTAAAGCTTCATAGATGTCCATCCGGAAATCCTGGTACACTGCGGCAACATTGCGTTGCAGATCGGGCAGGTAGTTGTCGATCACGAGTAATTTGTCTTCGGGGATCCGGCGAAGAGCTTCGATCACTTCGAGGCAGATATCGTTCTGGTCGGGAATGTTGTCGCAGAAATGCGGAACGATCACGTAATGATCGTAGCGCCCTGTGTTCTCATTGAGTGTGTTCAAAAGAATACGCGGGTCACCGTGGTACACTGAAAGATCGACCTGTGCCTGTTCGCCCATGGCGGCTACGAACGAATTAAATATCTGGAGCTTGAATGGGCTGAGCTTGTTGAGAAGAAATAACACGCTGGTGCGGGCGGTAAGGTCGGTACGCGACACGTAGTATCCCTTGCCTCTTGCCGATACGATGATCTTCTTTTCTTTAAGAAAAGCGTAGGCTTTCTCGACGGTGTCGCGCGACAGGTAATACTCTTCGCTGATCTCGTTGATGGAAGGAATTCGTTGACCGACGACGAGGGAGCCCCGACGGATATCTTCGACGATGGAGTTGACGATCTGGCGGTATTTGGGGACCCGCGACTCGCTGTCGACGCGGATGTCCACTTCCTCTAGTTCGGAACGGCTCATAATGAATCTAACATAAGAGTTTTTGACGAACGGAGCAATCGATTGCGCATTTTGTGGATAAAATGGGGAATTTACGCTGTTTTCAGGCTATTTAGAACCGTTACATATTGAGCAATCGATAGCGCAAATTCCTCAAAATTTGACAAATTTGTTCATCACACTTCACGCTATGGAAAACAAAACGAATATCTCCCGCCGTAACTTCATTGCCGCGAGTTCGGCGCTCGCCGGCGGACTTATAATGAACCCAATGATCTCCGAAGCCAGCACACCAATCATAAAAAGTATGGCAGATAAAAAGAACCGTATAGCGATTGTAGGCACCGGAAGCCGCTCGCTCGGCATGTGGTCGAAAGACGTACAGGATACTTACAAGGATCGCGTCGAATACGTTGGCCTCTGCGATATCAATCCCGGCCGCGTAGAAACATTCAAGAAACTTACGGGTTTCAACTGCCCAACATTCACCGACTTCGAAAAGATGATGAAGGAAGTGAAGCCCGACACACTCATTGTAACCACCGTAGATGCCACTCACCATGAATTCATCATTCGTGGTATGGAGCTTGGCGCAAATATCATTACAGAAAAACCCATGACCACCGACGAGCAGAAGTGTGAAGCCATTCTGCAAGCCGAAAAGAAAACCGGCAAGAAGGTGATCGTAACATTCAACTATCGCTATTCACCACACCGCGCAAAGATGTACGAGATACTTCGCTCGGGCGAGATCGGCGCTCTTACTTCCGTTGACTTCCATTGGTATCTCGACACAAGTCACGGTGCCGATTATTTCCGTCGCTGGCACCGACTTCGTGAAAAGAGCGGCAGCTTGTGGGTTCACAAGGCGAGCCACCACTTCGACCTGCTTAACTGGTGGATCGAATCGGACCCCACTGAAGTATATGCCAGCGGATCGTTGCAGTTCTACGGAAAGAATAATTCGTTCCGGTCAACCAATTGCAGGCCGTGTACTTATAAAGACACCTGTAAGTTCTATTTCGATATCATGAAACGTCAGCAGTACGTCGACTTGTATGTGAACAACGAGAAGCACGACGGCTACCTGCGCGATGGTTGCGTGTGGAAAGAAGACATTAACATCTTCGACAAGATGGCGGCGACGATCAAATATGCAAACGGGGTGCAGGTAGCGTATTCGTTAACTACCTATTCGCCATACGAAGGATACCGGATCGCATTCAACGGAACCAAGGGAAGGATCGACGCCTGGATCGAAGAGTCGAACCCGATAGAAAAGAAGGATTATGATGAGATCATGGTGACCAGGAATTTCGGAGAACGTGAGTTCATCAAGGTGCCTCATGGAACAAGCGGCCACGGCGGCGGCGACAGGCTTTTGAAGGACAAGATCTTTGCGGGAGTGACGGACGACCCGCTGCACCAGGCCGCCAACATTCGCGACGGTGCTTTCGCGATCCTGGTGGGTGTGGCTGCACGAAATAGCTGCGATACCGGCAAACCGGTGAAAATCAGTGATTTGACGTCATTGAAGCCGGGTGAAAAAAGACAGTTCGCGAGTTAGTGTAACCTTTCGAAAAAACGGGAGTCTTTATACATATAACTTCCACTATTATGAAAAGAGCGCTTTTACTTTTTGCACTGTTAGCTTCGGCCACGATCGCCTTCTCCCAGAACGAAAAACCAATGAGGAAAATAGCCTCCGGCAAAGGCGTGGAAGAGGCGGTGCGGGAGGCAATGGAGAACGTTCGCATAGAGCTGGAAGATCTTGACATAGAAATAAGCGAAGAGATCGAAGAAGCATTGCGCGAGGTGAGGGATCTGGATCTGGACCTGGACATCGACGTGGATGCTGACATCGATAACGATCTTGATCTCGATCTTGACCTCGATATCGATGTGGATCGTATTGTTGAAGAAGCTCTTCGTGAAGTAGAAGTAGAACTCAAAAATATCGACGTCCAGGTGAAGCCGCGCGTCCGGGTTCGGGTACCTTAATAGTCTATAAATATTATCTTTAGGGAAGTATGAAACGACTTCCCTTTTTTATTGCCTTTTCGATTCTTGCCGCAGCCTGTACGAAGCCCTCTGGCCCGAACGACACGTGGCGCATCACTGGCGGGTCGAAAGAAAACATCCGCTACAGCACACTCACACAGATCGACACGAGCAACGTGAGCAAACTCGCCGTTGCATGGACGTATCACACCGGCGACGCCGACACTGTGAACAACTCGCAGATCCAGTGTAATCCAATAATTGTGGATGGCATTATGTATGCTACATCGCCAAAGCTTAAGGTAATTGCCGTCGATGGACTAACCGGTCAGCAAAAGTGGGTGTTTGACCCGACGGGCGGTATTGATGTGGGTAATCAGCGCACAAGGTTCATCATGAACAACAACCGCGGTGTAACATACTGGGAAAGCGGCGAAGACAAACGCATCCTTTTTACGGCAAGCTCAAACTTATACGCGCTCGATGCGAAGACAGGGCAACTCGTTCTATCGTTTGGCGATAGCGGTGTGGTCGATCTCCATGACGGACTTGGTCGCGACGTGAACGACCTGTTCATCACGTCTACATCGCCCGGCATCATTTATAAAAATCTTCTCATTCTTGGCACTCGTGTCTCCGAAGGAAGCGACGCAGCGCCCGGTCACATTCGTGCATACGATGTGAAGACCGGGAAGCAGGCGTGGATCTTTCACACTATTCCACATCCCGGTGAGATCGGTTACGAGACATGGGAAGACACGGCAGCATACAAACACATTGGCGGCGCAAACTCCTGGTCGGGCTTCAGTCTGGATGAGAAACGCGGGATGCTCTTCGCACCCGTGGGCTCCGCATCGTTCGACTTTTATGGCGGCATGAGAAAAGGTGACAACCTGTTTGCGAACAGTACACTCGCGCTCGATGCAGCTACCGGTAAATACATCTGGCACTATCAGAACATTCACCACGACATTTGGGATCGTGACCTTCCTACCGCGCCCGCGCTCGTTACCGTGATGCACGACGGTAAGAAAGTCGATGCCGTTGCTCAACCAACGAAGACTGGTTTTATCTTCCTCCTCGACCGCGAGACCGGCAAGCCGTTGTGGCCTGTTCAAGAAACACCAGTACCCAACGTGAGTGAGCTCGAAGGAGAAAAGCTGTCGCCTACTCAACCGATACCTACGCTGCCACGCCCGTTCATGCGGCAGACGTTTACCGAATCTGATCTGAATGATCTTCTCCCCGATTCATCTTATCAAGACATCCTTACACGTTATCGCGCATCGAAAGTCGGATTGTTTGAACCGTTGTCGCCTGCAGGAACGATTTTCTATCCGGGGCTTGATGGCGGTGCGGAATGGGGCGGCCCGGCATTCGATCCGGAGACCGGCCTTATTTATATTAACGCGAACGAGATACCGTGGCTGATCGGAAGCAGGATCGTATCGAATGAACCGCCGAAAGAAGAATTGATGACTGCCGCGGGCATGCGACTTTACAATCAACATTGTGCGGCGTGTCATGGTCCCGATCGCAAGGGCACTGGTAACTTCCCGACGTTGATCGACATTCATAAAAAATATTCGCAAGGCCAGATCGGTGAGTTGATAAGCAGCGGTCGGCGGATGATGCCTGCGTTGGCGATCAAAGAAAACGAACGTGAAGCGATCAGCACGTACGTGATGGGAATGAAGTCGAACAAAAAGTTCGTACCCGAAGCAAAACCCTTCGATCCATACAGGAACCTGAAATATTCGATCACGGGCTACAACAAATTCCAGAGCAAAGAGAAATACCCGGCTATCAAGCCACCGTGGGGCACTTTGAATGCTGTCGACCTGAACACCGGGGAGATTGCATGGAGAATACCGTTTGGTACGGTAGCTGAGTTTAAGGCGAAGGGCATTGAAACGGGCTCCGAAAATTACGGCGGACCGGCCGTCACCGCATCGGGGGTACTTTTTATTGCAGCCACCCCCGACGGAAAATTCAGGGCCTACAATAAAAAGACGGGCAAACTGTTGTTCGAGACCGACTTGCCGGCACCGGGATTTGCCACTGTGGCAGTTTACGAGGCCGGCGGCAGGCAATTTGTGGTGGTGCCGTGTGGGGGCGGAAAGCTGGGAACAAAATCAGGCGATGCATACGTTGCATTTGCACTGCCGGTTGACTAAAAACCTTTAAATACTTCTATTTTTGCCGAATGGTGACGTTCAGAGATCTCGGAATTGCTAATTATGTGGCCATCGCGCTGTTCGTGATACTGTACGTCGTTTACCTGGTTCGCGTGATACGCATCGCGCGGGTACTTCATACGCCCTACGGCACGGTGGCGATCAAGCTCGTGATCCGTACCATATTCTTTGCGCTCCTGATCATAGCCTTCGTTGGCCCATCTTACGGAGATTCCAAACGTGAAGTTCAGTCGGTGGGAAAAGACATTATGATATGTGTCGACCTTTCGAAGTCGATGGATGCTTTCGACATACAACCTTCGCGTCTCGAGAAGGTAAAGTTCGAGATGAAGCGGGTGGTGCAGGCATTTAGCTCCGACAGGATAGGCATAATCATTTTTTCTTCGGAGGCATTCATGCAATGCCCTCTTACATACGATCAGAATGCATTGAATCTTTTTATAGAGACCATGAATACCGGGCTCGTACCGGCTACGGGCACCGACTTTGCTCCTCCCCTTCGAATGGCATTGGCCAAGCTCGACGACGAAGAGAACGGAGGCCCGAACACTTCGCAGAAATCGAAAGTGATCGTACTCATCAGTGATGGAGAAGATTTTGGAGAAGAGACTTCCGACATCGTGAAGAACATTGAAGACCGCGACATCAAGTTGTTCACACTTGGTATCGGTACCGAAGAGGGAAGTCCGATCGGAACACAACGCGGTTATAAGACAGATAAGTACGGCAAGACAGTTGTTTCAAAGATCAATCCCGGTTCGATGAAGACGCTCGCGAGCCAGACAGGCGGACAGTACTTCGAGATCAATGATTCCCGGAACGAAGTTTCGAAGCTGATCAATACGATCAACAAGATCGAAGGTGAGCTTCGCGATGCGCGTTTCGTAGACGTGTCGGCAAACCGGTACTATTATTTTTTGTTGGGCGCATTGATACTTTTGGTGTTCGATGTGCTCGTTAATGTTAAGACGGTGACAATATGATCGCAAAGGGAATATTGACGATAATTCTTTTGATGCTGGTCGACCCGGGCGACGTCAGCAAGATCAACTCGGCAAAATCGGACGCAAAAAAGGCATACCTCGCGGGGGATTACAAAACGGCTAGCGAGAAGTATACGTATCTCGTAGATTCGTTGGGTGTTCAGGAGGATGAGGTCTATATGAATCTCGCCAACTCATACTTCCAGTTGAATGATACCGCGCGGGCGATAAGCTCATTCCAGCCGCTTACCATGAGCAGGAATCCAAAGTTGCAGTCGATCGCCAATCAACAACTTGGTGTTCTCAACAACCGCACGGGAAAATTTGAGCAGGCACTCGAATATTTTAAGCAGGCACTTAAGGCTAACCCGGCAAACGAAGACGCTCGTTTCAACTACGAAATGGTGAAGAAGAAGATAGAAGAAGAGAAGAAGAAACAGCAACAGCAGGGTAAGGATCAACAGAAGAAGCAGGATCAGCAAAAAGAACAAGAGAATAAGGAGCAGCAGGATAAAGAAAAGCAGGACCAGCAGAACAAGGACCAGCAGAAGAAAGACCAGCAAAAGAAAGAGCAGGAAGAGAAAGAGAAGAAAGAACAGGAGGAGAAGGAGAAGTCTGAGAAAGACAAGAAGGAACAGGAAGACAAGGAAAAGCAAGAGAAAGAAAAGAAAGACATACCTCCCTCTGTTAAAGAGAAGCTCAAGGATATGGATATGAGTGAAGAAAAGGCAAAGATGATCCTCGAGGCGATGAAGAACCAGGAGATACAGTACCTACAACAGAATAAGAGGAAGGCTACGAAGCAGCGCGACAAGTCGAAACCTGACTGGTAAAAAAATATGAAAGAAGTTTATCTGGTATCTATGGCGAGAACGCCTATAGGAGCATTCGGGGGTAGCCTCGCGAATACGTCTGCTGTTAAACTTGGTGCTATTGCTGCCAAAGGTGCTATCGGCAAGATCAATCTCGATCCGAAGCTTATCCAGGAAGTTTATATCGGCAACGTGATCCCCGCCGGGCTCGGCCAGGCTCCTGCGACACAAGTTGCTGTTGCTGCAGGTTTAGGTTACGACATACCCTGTACTATCGTAAACAAAGTGTGTGCATCGGGAATGAAGGCTATTATGCTCGGCGCACAGTCGATCATGCTTGGTGAAAATGACATTGTACTTGCGGGCGGCATGGAGAACATGTCGTCTATCCCCTACTATCTTCTCAAAGCGCGTTACGGTTTCAAGTATGGCAACGGCGAAGTTGTCGACGGCCTCACACATGATGGATTGACCGATGCGTACAACCATTGTGCAATGGGCGTTTGCGCCGACAACACTGCCAAAGAAATGAAGATCAGCCGTGAAGACCAGGACAGGTACGCGATCAATTCATATAAACGTTCTGCCGAAGCATGGAAAGCCGGAAAGTTCAAAGATGAGGTTGTACCTGTCGAGCTCACGGGGCGTAAAGGCGAGGTAACGATGTTTGCAGAGGATGAAGAATACAAGAACGTAAACTTCGATAAGATACCGACGCTGAAACCGGTGTTTACAAAAGATGGAACTGTGACTGCGGCAAACGCATCCACCATCAATGATGGCGCTGCGGCAGTTGTACTCATGAGCAAAGAAAAGGCGAAAGAGTTGGGCGTAAAACCGATCGCCAGGATCCGTGGTTTTGCCGATGCAGCACAAGACCCAATGTGGTTCACTACCACCCCGTCGCTCGCCATTCCAAAGGCCATGAAGGCTGCCGGGGTTGACAAGAAAGACGTGAGTTACTACGAGATCAACGAAGCGTTTTCTGCTGTGGCGCTCGCCAACAACATCAAGCTGGGTCTCGATGCTGAAAAGGTGAACGTGAACGGTGGTGCGGTGGCTTTGGGGCATCCCCTTGGGGCCAGTGGCGCGAGGATCACAATTGCGCTGGCCAACATTCTCAATCAAAATGGCGCTTCTATCGGCGTGGCAGGCATCTGCAACGGGGGTGGCGGCGCTTCAGCGATCGTACTGGAAAAACTCTGATAATAAGTAGTTCAGTAGTTTCGTTTTGATGCAGGTCATGACTTTCCGACTCGTCGTTTTTCTGCTGATATCAACCACCTGCTTCGGTCAAAAGCACGTCGTTACCTACTGGGACCAGGAAAGAAAGCAGTTGCAGGAAGACTACTTCGTACTTCCCGACGGGAACAATACCATCAACGGTCTTTATAAGCGTTACTACGAGAACGGCAATCTTGAGGTGCAGGGCAACTTCGAAGATGGTGTGCGATCGGGCACATTCATGGAGTATCACGAAAACGGGAAGCTGCTTCGAAAGATCGCTTACGTAAATGGGATGCGTCATGGCCCGGTAGAAGTTTATGACGAGAACGGCGAGTTTATTCAACGCGCATTTTATCAAAACAATTTACTGGTCGATTCCATCCGCTCGTATTACGAAGGCGGTGGTATGCGAATGGAGGGCAAGTTTGTGAAAGGCAAACCCGATGGCCTCGTTAAAGAATACTATCCTTCCGGGAAGATCCAGAAAGAGATCACGTACAAGAATAAAAAACCGAACGGCATCACACGAACATTCTATGAATCGGGTGTGGTTGAAACCGAAGCAAACTTTAAGGATGGAGTTGTAAGTGGTTTCTATAAAACGTTCTATCCGAACGGACAACTCGAAACGGTGTCTACAATGAAGGATGGTGAGAAGATGGGCAACTTCAAGAACTACGACTCCGAAGGCCACTTGTTGCTGGAAGGATTCTTCATGAATGGTCGCCTTCACGGCGATAACATGGGATACTTCCCGGATGGAACGGTCCGGCACAAATTCAAATATGAAGATGGCGCAAAGTCGGGCAGTAACTATGAATACTATGCCGACGGAAAGGTGAAAGTAAAAGAATCTGTTTCCCCTAGTGGACTGGACACAAAAGAGGAAGCGTACTCGAAGGATGGAAAGCAGATCTACGAAAAGAATTTTCGCAAGCTCAAACCACAAGGCACCTGGACTTTCTACTGGGACGATGGAAAATCATTGAAGCTCAAAGAGAACTACGAAAACGGAAAGCTTCACGGGCAGCGTACATCGTATTATCCAAATGGCGAACGGCGCGTGGAAGAGACCTGGCAGTTCGACCTGATCACCGGGACGGTGAAAAATTACTACGAGACGGGCGAAGTGATGTCGGTGGCCGAATACCGCGCGAGCCGTATGCACGGACCTTACACGTCCTATCATCAGAATGGCAAGATCAAAGAACAGGGCGAATACGTGGCCAACAAGAAACACAAGGAATGGAAAGAATTCAACGACGCGGGTGGCTTGGTAAAAACCACTATTTTTAAGGCTGGCATCGTCGTCGAAGAAAAATGAATTCAATCAAAGAGACCAATTTCAAGTTCCCAAATCAAACCGGGTTTTACAGGGGAAAAGTCAGAGACGTGTACTACTTCGGCGACACCATGGCAATGGTCGCATCCGACAGGATCTCGGCCTTCGACGTGGTGCTGCCCCGGGCCATTCCCGACAAGGGTCGCGTCCTTAACCAGATAGCCGCGATCAATCTCAGCGCAACGAAAGACATTGTGCCCAACTGGGTAATGAATACTCCTGATCCCAATGTGACGGTTGGATTTCGCTGCGATCCATTTCCCGTGGAGATGGTGGTAAGGGGTTATCTTGCAGGGCACGCAGCCCGCGAATACAAGGCCGGCAAGCGAATGCTCTGCGGCGTTCCACTGCCCGAAGGATTGAAAGAGAACGATCCTCTTCCCGAACCGATCATCACTCCCACCACGAAGGCGAAGGTCGGTCACGATGAAGACATTTCGAGGGAAGAGATCCTGAAGCGCGGACTGGTTTCAGAGGAAGACTACAGAGTTTTGGAAACATATGCGCTCGCATTGTTCCGCCGGGGCAGCGAGTTGGCCGCGAAGCGTTCACTCATCCTGGTCGACACGAAGTACGAGTTCGGCAAACACAACGGAAAGATCTACCTGATCGATGAGGTTCACACCCCGGATTCGTCGCGGTATTTTTACAAAGACGGCTACCAGGAGAGGCAGAAAAAAGGTGAGGCGCAAAAACAGTTGTCGAAGGAGTTCGTCCGTCAGTGGTTGATCGAGAACGGGTTCCAGGGCAAGGATGGGCAACGGGTGCCCGAGATGACGGACCAGATCGTGAAGTCCATTTCCGACCGTTATCGCGAACTGTACGCCCAGGTGACGGGCGAAAAACTTCCCGATATAAATTATGATCAATTAGGGGAACGTATCGAGAAAAGTATCGTTAATTCAATAAAATAAATCCTTATTTTTGGGGCCTATGAAGTACACCATTGACAAACAGGAGAAGTATACGCTGCTCCGCCTCCATGAAGAAAAAATGGATTCGAGCATCGCTCCTAACCTGAAGTCTGAAATGGTGACGTTGCATGCCGAAGGAACGCGGAACATTATCCTCGATCTAACCGAAGTAAAATATACCGACTCGTCGGGCCTCAGCGCACTGCTCGTTGGCAACAGGATCTTCCAGGAAGAAGGCGGAATTTTTATCCTTGCGTGCCTGTCGGATCATACCATGAAGCTTATCAGGATCTCCCAGCTCGATAGCGTTCTGAACATTCTCCCAAGCGTTGAAGAAGCAATTGACGCTGTGTTCATGCACGAGATCGAAAAAGACATGAAAGACGGCGAGTAAGCCGTGCCTTTCGAGCTTACGATATTAGGAGCCAGCGGAGCCATACCTGCATACGGCCGCTTTACATCCGCACAATATCTTAACATAAACAATCACCACTTCCTTGTTGATTGTGGTGAAGGTGTTCAATTGCAGCTTGCGAAGACGAGCGTCAGTATTCATCGCATCAGTCACATCTTCATAAGTCATTTGCATGGCGATCACTATTTAGGACTCATGGGATTGCTGTTCACCATGCATCTCAACCATCGCGAAACGGATCTTCACCTTTATTCTCATCGTGGCCTCGACGAGATCATTCTGACCCAGTTACGTCATTCCCATTCTGTTCTACGATATCAATTACATTTTCACGAACTCACACCCGGAAAAAACGAAGTGATCTTCGAAAACGACTATCTCACGATAGAGTCATTTCCGCTAATGCATAGACTTGCGTGCTCCGGTTTTATTTTTCGTGAGAAGCCAAAGCCTCGCCGCATTGATAAGGATCGGTTGCCCGTGGATATGAAGCTTCAATACATCGCGCAGTTAAAGTTAGGCAACGACATCCACGACGACGATGGGAAATTGTTGTACAAGAATGAAGACTATACTCTTCCTCCCCGCCCGTCATTTTCTTATGCCTATTGTTCGGATACGGCGATATTCCCCGAGCTGACGAGATACATCAAAGACGTTGATGTGTTGTATCACGAGGCTACGTTTATGGAAGAAGAGCGCGACAAGGCTTCGGAAACTTTTCACAGCACCGCGTCGGATGCAGCCAGGGTCGCCCAGATGGTACACGCAAAGAAATTGCTTATCGGTCATTACTCGGCCAGGTACAGGGAGTTGGATGGATTACTGGCAGAAGCGAGGGCAATATTTCCAAACACTGAATTAGCGATCGATCTCAACACGATAGAAGTTAAGAGTTAACCCCGGGGCCGGGACCGCCCTTTCATTTTTAATTTTTAACTTTTACCTTTTAACTCCCATGACCCCTCTTACTGTCGACCAGAAGAAGAACCGTCTGTTCATTATACTCAGTGGTATCTTCATCACCAACGCTCTTGTTGCCGAGATGATCGGCGTAAAGATCTTTTCGGGCGAGCAAACTCTTGGCTTCGAGCCAGCCCAAATGAACATCTTCGGCTACGTGGCCGACTTCAATCTTACTGCGGGAGTTGTGATCTGGCCGGTGGTTTTCATTACCAGCGACCTTATCAATGAGTATTTCGGAAGACCCGGTGTAAAACGTATCAGCTATCTCACGACCGGTCTTATCGCGTACGCATTTCTTGCAATTTTCTTTGCGATCGATCTCCCCCCTTCGGCCGCATGGCTCGAAGCGTACGGTAAAGACGACGCCGGTAATTATTTCAATATCGATTTCGCCTTCAACCGGATATTCGGACAGGGTCAACGGATCATTCTCGGTTCGCTTACAGCATTCCTCATTGGCCAGTTGGTCGATGCATTCATCTTCCAAAAGCTAAAGAAAGCAACCGGCTCGAAGCGACTTTGGATGAGGGCAACAGTTTCGACACTGGTATCGCAACTGATCGACAGCTTCGTGGTGTTGTATATCGCGTTCGCCGGCATCTTTACCAACGAGCAGATCGTTGGCATCGCTATCACGAATTACATCTATAAATTTCTCGTAGCGATAGTGCTCACACCAGTAATTTATTTCGGTCACTTTATGATCGATCAATACCTGGGAAGGGAGCATTCCGAAAAGATATCCGCGGAAGCGACGAACGACAGCGGCGCGTTCTTCTAAAGCTTTACGATCCGAAAAACATTCGGCCCGATCCTGATGAGATAGAGGCCCGCAGGGTACTCTCGCATATCAATCGATCCGTTCGACCTGCCCGATCGAAGCGTTCGTCCCTTTTTAAGCTTAACAAAGTCAACCACAGGATTCGGATAGAGCGCCTCTTTCGTCTCGTCCCCATTGCGATATCTTTTCAGATGATAACGATAGACACGTTTCTTCTCGAGGCCCGGAAGGAACGTTTTAAACGTATCGGTTGAAACCTGGAGGAGCATAGAATTGAAGGTGATCTTTTCAGGATAGATCAGCTGACCCACTGATGAATACGGCGAAGCAACACCGTTCTGATACTGCCTCCCGTGGTATTTTAACCAGTAGATGGCGAATGTTGATGCCTGGTCAAAGGTTTTGTACCCCCTGATCAGGCTCTGCGGACGTTATCGAGCACTATTGCCGCCGCAATACTTGCATTTAAAGATTCTGCATTTCCAAATCGGGGAATGGTCACCTTTTTAGTAACATACTTTTCGATGTCGTTAGATATTCCATTCGACTCGTTTCCTATCACGATCATTCCACCGGAACCAAACTTCATGCGATGAATATCGTCGCCATCGAGAAAGGCACCGTAAACCGGCACCTTAACGTCTTTTAGAAACTCCGACAACGAAGTATAAAACATATTCACACGACAGAATGAACCCATTGTCGATCGAATAACCTTTGGATTGTAGAAGTCGGCTGTTTCTTCGGAGGCTATCACGTGCTTTATGCCGTACCAGTCACCGGTTCGAATGATCGTTCCCAGGTTCCCCGGGTCGCGGATGTCGTCGAGGACCAGCGCATATTCGCCGGCGGCGATTACCGGCCTGTTGTTTGCTTTCATACGGGCAACAGCCAGCACCGAGTCGTTGGTCTCTACCGACCCGATCGCCGCAAGGTCCGACGGTATGACTTCAATTACTTCGACCTGGCCACCCCGTATGCTTTTACCATGACGTGCCAGGAAGTCCTTAGTAGCGCAGACAGTAGTGGTTGTAAAATCCGACCTTAGCAGCTCGGTTACGCCCTTTTCGCCTTCCACCACGAATGATTGTTCCTGTTTTCGGTATTTCTTTACTTGCAGCGATTTGATGTATTTGGCCTTGACTTTTGAGAGCATTGTAGGAAATGACAGCAAGAAAATTAGGAAATTTTCTGGCAGGCGCCTTAGCCTTGCGAAGGCGGCACTGTTAGTGATGCTGCCGTTGCTTCTCTCAGGCTGCCTGGGAACCAAATACCTTGAAGGTGATCAGAAGCTCCTAAACCGCCAGTACACCAGGGCGCCCAAGGGAGTAACCACCGAAGGGATGTCTGACCTATACGTACAGAAGCCCAACCGGAAGCTCGTAGGCGTTACCGGCCACTACCTGGTCTGGATGTACTACCCCGGCCTTCGCCGGTTCAACGACCCGACCTCCAGGTTCAGCAAGGACGCTTTCATAAGAAAAAAGGAAGTTCTCGAAAAACGTTTCGACTACAAGATCGACCAGGCGAATGACCCGAAAAAGAAGTCATCGCTGACCTTCCGCAAGCAGAAAAAGCTGGATGCACTAAACACCAAGATCGAGAACGGAAACCTGTTCATGCAATGGGGCGAACCGGCAGCCGTGTTTGATACCGCTTCAATGCGTATGAGCACCGAGCGCATCAACGACTTCCTGTTCAACAAAGGATACTTCCTTAATCGTGTAACAGCTACACCAAAGTACTTCCGTAAAACGGTAACGGTAGTTTACGAGATCTTCCCCGGACCTCGTTACCGTTATGACACGCTCATCTATCAAATACCGGATACAACGGTATTGAAGTACGTAAAGAAGAGTGAAGGGAAGAGCTTCATCCGCAAGGGCCAGCCCTACGACCAGGCACGTATTGGTTCGGAGCGGGAACGCATCGACCTTATGTTGAAAGATGTTGGCTATTATGATTTCAGCCGGCAGTACATCGACTTCGATATTGATACATCGTATAAGTCACCCAACCTCATCGCGGTGTTATTGAAGATCTCTAACCCGGCGCGAAGAGACTATCACAAGCAATTCACTGTAGATTCCGTAGCGATGCAACCTGATGCCGGCATCCAGGTGCCACCGTCGGTAAAGCGACAGTTGGAGGTGTACCGGGGCATAACGTTTAGTTACTACAATGACATCTACAGTAAGCGTATCCTCAATCAGCGTATCTTCATCAAGAAAGACAGTCTTTACAGCCGCACAAAAACATTCGACACGCAGCGCCAGCTCGCGAACCTCGATGTGTTCAAGTTTGTGAACGTAAACTACGATACGTCCGGCGGACGTTTCATTGCCAGCATCTTTACAAGCCCCCTCGACCGATATGCATGGTCGAACGAAGCGGGTGTGAGCTTGACACAAGGGTTTCCGGGTCCGTATTATTCATTGTCGTTTAAGAAACGAAACATCTTTCATGGCCTTGAGACATTCGAGTTAACCGGACGGTTCGGCTTCGAAGGTGTGGCGTCGGCCACTTCGAAGGGCAACGTCTATCGAAGCATGGAAGGCAACGGCAACGCAAGCATTACGTTCCCGCAGTTCCTTTTCCCGTTCACAGGAAATACTTCGTTTGGATTGGGGCGGTTAAACCCGCGCACCAGGCTGCTTGGCGGATACACGTATACCGACCGACCCGAATACACACGTTCGATCGTCACTGTGTCGAATACTTACACCTGGGAAAATCCACGGAAGACCCAATACTCATTTACGCTCAACAACCTCAACATTATACGCTCGAAAAAAACAGAGGCGTTCGACTCAATATTGAATGCACTGTTCACGCAGCAGGGTAACAACCTTAGGAATTCATTTAAGCCGTCGTTCGTGAGCAGTATGATCTTCCAGGTGATCTGGAATCCGAAGAACTATGGTAACACCGAAACCAATTCGTTCTTCATAAGGGCCGCGGGTGAAAGTGGTGGAACATTCCTTAACGCATTCAAGGATGCCGAAAAGGAAAGTTTGTTCACAAGAGAAGGACTTGAGCTTTATAAATATGTTCGACTTAGTTTAGACTACCGGCATATCAAGGTGATGGACAAACATACGGTTGTCGCTTTCCGGATAAATTCCGGGGCCGCTTACTCGTACGGAGCCAACCACACCCTGCCGTACGAGAAATTCTTCTTCGTGGGTGGTAGTAACAGTGTACGAGCCTGGCGCCCGCGACGATTGGGTGTGGGAACTTATCCACCTCAACTTGCCTCCAACCCCGACAAGGATGGATTGTTCGACTACCGGTTCGAGAAACCAGGTCAGTTGTTGCTTGAAGGAAGCGTGGAAGTGCGAAAGAAACTTTTCGGTTTCGTAAATGGCGCGGTGTTCGTGGATGCGGGCAACGTGTGGTCGTTCGATGAGACGAAGCCTGCAACTGGTGACCAGGCTGCAGGATGGACCGGCAGCTCGAAATTCAAGGCGAAAGAATTCTATAAACAGTTTGGTGTCGGTACGGGCTTCGGGCTGCGCTTCGACTTTACATTCCTCGTACTGCGTCTCGATGCTGGTATCAAGGCGTATGACCCGGGCCGCCAGGAAGGTGACCGCTTCGTTCTCAACAGGTTCCGGTTCTTTAAGCCGTACGGTACGGAGAAGGAGCCTGTAATTTACAATGTGGGTATTGGCTACCCTTTCTGATTAATATCACCCTGCTGGTGATATGGAAAAACCCGACCAAAATCATCATTTTCACGACGTAGAAAGCCCAATAACTTGAGTTTGCGGTATGGTTCTTAGTCCCCAATTCTCTATTTTTAAACAGTTGGCGTTGTGCTCATGAAGCGACCTTTACTCCTGCTTTTTCTTTTTGCAACTCTCTCAGTCTCAGCCCAGGACATCAAGCTCTCGGGACAGGTAATTTCTGCTACCGACAATTCCGGTCTTCCAGGTGTGAACGTTGTGCTTAAGGGGACATCGAAAGGTACGATCACCGACCTTGAGGGACGTTTTTCTATCGAGGTTCCTAACACATCTGTTATTGTCTTTTCATTTATCGGCTATAAAAGCCAGGAGATCCTGTTCACCGGGCAGACGAACATACAGGTGTTGCTGGAAGAAGAACCGAAAGAATTGAGTGAAGTTGTCGTTGTCGGATACCAGTCGGTGGAGAAAAGGAACATTACGGGGGCGCTCACCTCGGTGAAGGCATCTGCCTTTAAGGATCTTTCAGTAAATGGTATCGACCAGGCGTTGCAGGGACAGGCTGCGGGCGTACAGGTTACACAGTCATCAGGTACTCCTGGCGGTGGTATCTCGGTAAGGATCCGCGGTGTGACGTCAATCAGCGCGAGTAATACTCCTCTTTATATAGTAGATGGGATACCGGTCGAAACTGGCGCCCTCGGCGGAAGGACATTCGGTGGTCAGAGTGATAACGCTCTCGCCCTCATCAACCCAAACGATATTGAATCAATAAGCGTATTGAAAGACGCATCCACCAAAGCGGTGTACGGGTCGCGGGCCTCGAACGGCGTGGTGGTGATCACAACCAAAAAAGGAAAGAGCGGTGCTTCGAACATCACAATGGATGTACAGCGTGGTATCATCGACCCGACGCATAAGCTCACATTGTTGACCTCATCGGAATTGCTGCCCTTGCAGAGGGAGGCCGTAACCAACGCAGGTCAGAACCCCGACGCGTTGGGATTGATCCCCGGCGTTACCGATGGTATCTCGACCGACTGGCAGGACGAAGTGCTTCGAAGGGGCATCATGGAACAGTACCAGGCGTCGGCTTCGGGCGGTGATGACAAGACCACATTCTATATCAGCGGTCACTATCGCAACGAGCAAGGCATCCAGATCAATAACAGCTTTCAGCGTTACGGAACAACATTGAACTTCGATCACAGGCTCACCCAACGATTGAAGTTGTCGACACAGATCATGCTTACACGTTCGTTGAACAAGCGTGTGAAGGGAGATAACTTTTTGGATGGTGTTTATTCGGCCGCTTTACGAAGCCTCCCCTACTACACTCCGTACAATGAAGACGGAGCACTGGTAGGACCCGGTTCACCTTTATATGCAGCATTCCCCAACTTCAACCCGGTGGCACAGGCCCTGCTCCCAAGATTCAACACAGTAACGGTCAAGACCCAGGGATTGATCAAGGGTGAGTATAAGATCAATGACAACATGATGGCCATCGGCCAGGTAAGTCTCGACTACAACGACGTTACGGAAGACCAGTACGAGTCGAGCCAGACGGCAATCGGTGGCTGGGACCAGGGAGTCGGTGGCCAGGGGTTGGGTGTATTCATTGCACAGTCGATCGCCACAGTTATCTCGAGTGGCCGTGTGACTTACAACAAAGATCTCGACAAGCACCGCATCAGCGCTCTTGTAGGATCAGAGCTGCTTCAAAATTTTGCGACTGGTGGCAGCGTAAGTGGTCGCCTGTTTTCCAGCGATGACTTTACGTATCTGAATAGTGCAGGTCTTATCGACGAGGGTGGCTCGTTCAGGGATGCGACCCACAGCATTGTATCGTTCCTTGCATCGGGAGATTATGATTTTGACGACAGGATACTTGCGTCGTTGAGCATGCGTGCAGATGGATCGTCGAACTTCGGGGCCAACAACAGGTTCGGTTATTTCCCTGCGATGTCGGTAGGTTGGAGGATCTCGAATGAAGAATTCTTCAAGTCGCAGGTGGTAAACGATTTGAAAGTGCGGGGAAGTTTTGGATACACAGGCAATGAACGCATTGGCTCATTTGCGTATCTCGGTTTGTGGGGCACAACGACATACAGTGGTAGTACCGGAGTGGCTCCGTCGAGTCTCGATAATCCCGATATCAAATGGGAAACGACGCGTGAGATCAACCTTGGTACAGACGTGTCGTTGTTCGAGTCGCGGATCCAGGCTTCGGTAGAAGCATACGAGAAGAGAACAACAGACCTGCTGCTGAGCCGCCCATACGCAAGCACTACTGGCTTCGGGGCAATCACATCGAACATCGGAACGATGACGAACAAAGGCGTGGAGGTGTCGGTGACTTCCGTGAACCTGGACGGCGATCTGAAGTGGAAGACAACGGTAAACGTTTCGAAGAACCTGAACAAAGTGATCTCCCTGGTTGATTCGGTTCCGTTGTATCGTGGCTACATACTCGATGGTGTCGATGGCACGAATATCATTAAAGAAGGCGAGCCGATGGGAACCTTCTTTGGTCTGAATTTCCTGGGTGTGAATCCAGCCACCGGCGATGCGATGTATGAAGATGTGAACAAGGACGGACTGATCTCGAATGCAGACGGTAAAGTGATCGGCAATTCGCAGCCGAAGCTTTTCGGTGGCGTTACCAATACTCTTTCATTTAAAGGGGTAGATGTTTCGTTGCTGTTCAACTTCTCGTGGGGCAACAAGATCCTCAACCTCACCAAGGGAAACCTGATGAACATGGGACGCGACGTGCTCTCGAACCAGATACCCGAAGCGCTCAACCGCTGGCAGAAACCCGGCGACATCACAGATGTTCCCAGGTACGAACTTAACAACACATTCAACTCCTATCACAGCAACCGGCTTCTTGAAGACGGATCGTATGTGCGCCTGAAGAATCTGAGCGTTGGATACAATCTCCCTTCCGCATTCGCATCCAGGTTCAGAGTTCAAAAGATCCGCGTGTATTTGTCGGGCACCAATCTCTGGACATTCACAAAGTATACCGGTACAGATCCCGAAGTTAGTACGCTCGACGGATCGGTATCGGCACAGGGCATCGATCTGAATACGTTGCCACAGGTTAGAACAATTGCAGGAGGCTTAACGATATCATTGTGAGGAAGAAGGTCATTATATTCTCAGTTCTTTTCGCCGCTCTCGTTGTGTTCAACGGTTGCGAAAACGTGCTCGACCCCAAGCCGATCGACCAGTTGGTGAACGATGTTGTCCTCAATGAACCTAAAGACATTCCCGCCGTCGAGACCGGTCTTTACAGGGCCTTCAGGGTGATGAGACCGAGTGTTGTTCTTGCCGGTGATTTCACTGCCGACAACCTTATTCACAACGGAACTTTTGCCCAGTATAGGGAGCTTGGAGTAAAGCAGATCACTACGGGCAACGCTACTGCAAACGAGATGTGGGGTTCGATATATGGCTGCGTGTACATCGCCAACTTCATGATCGAACGTATCCCGGAGATCCCGGGTGTTACGAACTCCGTACGAGGACGCTCTATTGCTACCGCGCGTTTCCTTCGGGGCATGGCAAACTTCACAGGTGTTGTTACGTTCGGTGGAATTCCAAAAGTTACAACAACGAACATCGAAGAGAACCGGACTATACCACGTGCCTCTGAAGCCGAGATACTTGCGTTCATCGAAGAAGATTTCCTCGCAGCCCTCGGGCACCTCGGTGAAAAAGCTTCCACTCCCGCGATCGCAAGCGACAACACCGTTCGCGCTGCCCTCGCAAGATTCTACCTGTACAAAAAGGATTATACAAAAGCCGAGCAATATGCCTCCGCACTTATCAACTCCGGCGACTATGAACTGGAGAGTGAATTTGAAGAAGTTGTCAAAAAAGACTTCACCAGCGAGTCGATCTTCGAAGTAGGCTATACCATCGCCGACGACGATGATGGAACAAACCTCAACAACCTGTTCGCGAGTCGTCGCGAGATAATTCCCTCGAACCAGGTGATCGTGGCACTTGCGTCGCCAGAGTCGGGGGATCGTTTCTCGTCCATTGATTTTAAAGTGGAGAACCTAAAAGGTAACGACAACGGATGGGAAGTAGCGATGTATGGTACTGCCGTACAGGACAACAATAATATCGTAGTGTTCCGCCTTGCCGAGATGTATCTCATTCGCGCAGAAGCCAGGGCATTAACGGGCAACATAACCGGCCCGAACAGCGCTCAAAGCGACATCAACGTGCTTCGCGAGCGTGCCGACGCACCTTCGGTTGGCGACGTAGCGCAGTCGCAGATGATCCGGCTTATCGAGGAAGAGAGGAGGTACGAGCTTGCTTTCGAAGGACATCGCTGGTATGATTTACGTCGCACCGGGAGGATCGAGCAGGTAATGCCGGCATTTAACCCGAACTGGCGTCCAGCATTCGAGTTGTGGCCGATACCACAAAGAGAAATTCAGAACAATACGGCCCTCGCCGGAAATCAAAACCCCGGCTATTGATATGAGGAGTCGCTTAAAAATATCGTCGGTAGTTCTTGTGATCGTGATGTCACTTTCGGTGGCGTGCGAAACGGAAAAGCTTTTATTCCAGGGCCCATACTTCGTCCGTTTTACACAGACTACGATGACCGAAAAGGAGAGCCACTCCCCTGTTATCAAAGTTGAAGTCCACAATGGCGGCCCCGATCCAAATGGTGATGTGACGGTGAACTACACGGTTGGAGGAACAGCACGTGAAGGTGTCGACTATGTGATCAACGGAACAAGAGGAAAAGTAAAGATCAAGAGTGGCGAATATTTTGGATACGTGGAGTTAAAGCTGATCAACAACGCAAACAACATTCTTCGCTCACAAGATGTGATCCTCACACTTCAGACTGTTGAGAGTGCAACCGAGAAACGAAACATAGGCCAGGGCGTGAGCCAGATGGGCAAGGTGTTCACACTTACTATCCAGGACGACTGTATTCTTGGTGGCGACTACTATGGCCTCAGCTCACCCACAGCAGTTCCAATCCCGGGTATCACTATTACGAGCCTCGACTGCGAAGAATACACCCTGTCGAACTGGGACATAGATATCTTCACATTCCCAAGTATCCGGGATCTTACGTTTATCGACAACGGCGACAACACGCTCACCATTCCTCCACAAGAGGAGTCGACGCTGGATACCGACGTTGCCACCATCGATGGCACTGGTGTGGTGAACCCGGCAACGAGGGTTATTACGCTCACGATAAGGCTGGTTGATTTCGATAAGAAGCCAACGTTCACCTTCAACCTAAATCCGAATTGACATGAAGATGAAGAGATACATGATCGTCGCCCTTCTTTCCATGTTGATCGCATGCAGCGAACCTATTGAGGTGAAACCATTTACCTACCCGCAGGTGTTTACGGGCGATGGCGTAAGAAAAGCGTGGAGCATACGAAGCGTTCAATTACTTCAGAAGGGCAAAGGAACGCAGACATTCCGTTTCGATCCTTGCACACTCGACGACCTCTACGTTTTCTACAACAACTCCGAAAGATCGTACCAGGTAACGATGGGTGCAACGAAGTGTGAAGACACCGACCCTGTAGTGATTGCCGACAGCAACTGGTCGTTCGTAAATGCCACCGCCACGCTCACCATCGTGATGCCGCTGCTGAGTGATTCTCCCCTGCCCTTCGTTCTCAACGAGATCGATGAAACGAAGATGGTACTCGATATTTACTTTGATGACAATAACAGCAACTACAGGTTTAACTTCAAACCCGCAGCACTGGAATAGAAAGAGGATGCTATGAGGAGATTGCTACTAAGTTTGTTATTCTTTTTTGGATTGAGCGCAGCTTTCGCGCAAACCCCTGCTGTCATCAACTGCGCCACTATGGAGCAGGATGTCATCAACCGCGCAAAATACCCGCAGATGGGTACGCTGCAGAATTTTGAAGACAGGATACGCACGAAGACCAACGAGATCGTTGCCCGCCAGAGGGCCGGCAAAACCCAGGCGACTGTAATAACAATACCCATCATTGTGCACGTGGTTCACACCGGTGAAGCTGTAGGAACAGGGCTGAACATCAGCCAGGCACAGGTAAAGGCGCAGATCGAAACACTCAACGAAGACTTCCGGAGAAAATCGGGCACTCCCGGTTTCAACGACAGCCCGGTTGGCGCCGACATCGAGGTCGAGTTCTGTCTCTCCCCTGTCGATGAGAACGGTGTTGCCCTTGCGGAGGCCGGTATCCATCGTGTGAGAGGTGCCAATGCCACCTGGACACGCGACCAGATAGAAGGTTCGTTGAAGCCGCAGACCATCTGGAACCCTAACCTCTTCTATAACGTCTGGACATTGAAGTTCGGCGGCACAGAAGCAAACCTGCTGGGCTATGCCCAGTTTCCCGACGAATCGAAGCTGGAAGGCCTTAACGATGTAGGTGGTTCTGCGTCGACCGATGGTGTGGTGATCCAGTACTCGTCTTTCGGCAACACTTTGAAAGGTGAGTTCCCGGTAATGATCGCACCGTACAATCGTGGACGCACGCTCACGCACGAAACGGGCCACTGGCTGGGACTGCGTCACATCTGGGGCGACGGACCCTGTGCGAGTGATTTCGTGGGCGACACACCAACTCATCACGCGGAGAACCGGGGATGTCCCGTAACAAAGCTCAGCTGCGACAATAGTGGCAACGAGATGCCTCAAAATTATATGGACTACTCCAACGATGAGTGCATGAACATCTTTACCGTAGGCCAGAAGGCACGCATACTTGCAGTTATGGAGCTTAGTCCAAGAAGGAATGTTCTTAGCAAAGCCAACCTTTGCAATAGCCTGGTAGCAGGGCCACCGGTGGCCAACTTCTCTGCAAACAAGACTACAGTACTCCGCGGCGGCGAGGTGATCTTCAATGATCTCTCTACAAACTTCCCGACGTCATGGAACTGGACATTCGAAGGAGGTGACCCGAATACGTCGAACGTTCAGAATCCACAGGTGACTTACAGCACACCCGGAACGTTTAAGGTTACGTTGACGGCAAGCAACGCCGAAGGCAAGTCTGCTCCAGAGGTTAAAGAAGGATATATCAATGTATCGGAAGAAGGATTGTGCAACACGCTGACAAACTATTTCAGTCCGCCTCATACACCTTCGTTGCTGAGGCTGAAAGAATTCGGACCATACAAGGGCTACCTGACAGGGCACAACAGCGCCAAGAGCAAGGCGATTGGTGAGAAGTTTACCAATCCACTTGGTTATAACTATATCAGCGGGGTGAAGATCCAATTTGGGGCGGTCTATTCGAAGAGTGAAGATGCAACTGTAACAGTGACGGTATGGAACGCGCGAGGTGTGCAGGGTGCACCCGGCTCGGTGATCGAGCAAAAGAAAGTACTCATCAAGCAGATCAAAGACGATTGGGCTGCAAACCGTGTAACGACGATCTCATTCGATCGTGAGACACCGATATTCAGCCGGGCATTTCATGTGGGTGTTGAACTGACATACGGCAGCGACAGCCTTGCGGTGATCTCTTCGGCAAACGACGAAGCGACCAACTCCACATCGTGGATACAGAGCTCGACCGGTGTGTGGCAGCCGTATTCAATCGCTTACGGTGCAAACATCGCGATGAACATCTCTCCTATCGTGGGTATGAATCCTTCGGTGCAGGTATCGGCTTCGAAACTTTATGTATTCCCCGGTGAGCAAGTGATCCTTAATGCACGCGGCGCGAGTATCTTCGTATGGAGTGCAGAAGACAATACGTTTGCTAACGTACCCGGCCCGCAAATTACGGTGAACCCGATGGTTACAACCACCTACGAAACTACGGGCTCGGGTGTAGACCTCTGCGATGAGACGACCACGACGACGATCTATGTCCGGCAGGGTGAGATAACCGGTGTGAATGAAGAGCTTGTAACAGACGTGGCGTTGTTTCCTAACCCTGGCACCAATACGCTGCGGGTTTCGTTCGAGAATGCTTATCGTGGGCCGGTCCAGCTTCAACTGAGATCGATCCTCAACCAGGGCATGCAACGGGTAGAAGCATCCAAGTCTGAAGATCGTTTCGAAGCGACTCTCGATACGTCGGGGCTGACACCGGGTGTCTACATTACAACCATCAAGATCGGTGCGAGCACTTTCTACGGGAAGTGGGTGAAGAACTAGTCAATCAGGGGATCCTTACTGGCTCTACAG
Source organism: Cyclobacteriaceae bacterium (assembly GCA_035656375.1). Taxonomy (GTDB): domain Bacteria; phylum Bacteroidota; class Bacteroidia; order Cytophagales; family Cyclobacteriaceae; genus ELB16-189. Next base: position 37,058 of record DASRSO010000190.1, read on the forward strand.
AAAATACGATCGCGCCGGTCGACAGGGTGTGAACGTTGTAACTGTTACCCGTTTGCGATGTGATAACGGGGTCGCTCCACGAAAGGATGGCTTCACCAAGTCCCTTCGACAGACCAGGGTCATACTCGTTCACGCTGATCCTCCATGCTTCGCCTGTCGCCTCTACCTGCCAGGGAGTCAGCATCAGTGGCCGTGACAAATACCATGTCTTTCCATCACTCATCATGCCTGGAGATGCATAAACGACAACACCTGCATTACCGCCGTAAGTCACGTTAAAGTATAGTTCCAGGTCTCCTTCAGTCCAATCGCTAAACAAACTTCTGAATGCCGCGTCGTTTTGGAACGACACGCTGGTAATTGCTTCGCTATACCTATCGCCATCGTAAATGAAATCCCGATCGTAGCATTGCGCACAGTTGTTCTTAAAGGCGTCGATAACTTTTTGATCAAACGGCAGGTGCGATTCCATGCCGGTCGACTGGCTGCTCATGTTTTTATTCAGAAAGTCGTAACTGAGCACGCCGTTCTTGTAGCTAACTCCTACCCGTTCATTATACTTCAATACAACAACAGGCACGCCTGGTCTCATATCGATTGCCGCACGCATCAACGATTCGTTCGAGTCGATCAGTCTGACCTTACCGTCTTCGACGATGTTGGCGATAGCGACCCACGGAACATCCTGTGTGGTGTTCCACGTTGGCGCACCGGGTACGTAGATGTTCAGCAACGGTTGGTCACGAAGGAGTTTTTCAATATCAACTCCTCCTGCATTCAACTTAAGAATATCGAGGAATGTTTTCCCTGGCTCAACCTTCTCAGCGAGAACTGTCATCAATAGAACATCGTAATCGAGATCGAATTTCTGAACCGCTTTGGTTTTCAGGAACTCACGGAACGAGGCATTCCGCATGGACTTCGCGACGACGGTCGCGATCTTCATCGCGTCCTGTTCACCGGGAAGATAGGTAGTTTGAACAGGGGGAACAGCAGTTTCCTTACAGGCATAGGAAGCCAGCACACATATCAACAGCACCAGTCGTTTCATAAAAACAAAAAACCCTGTAGTACTTACTACAGGGTTTTTTCTAAAGTTTCTTACTGAAGCTTGTCGAACTTGTAAACGAGCGTTACATCGACAGCCTTGTATTCTGAGTCAGGAATTGCATCAAGGTCACCGGCAGCTGCATCGACGGCAGCGTCCGAAGGAAGTGAAAGGGTCATCACACGTGAAAGTTGCATGCGGATGTCGCTGATCTCGCCAACAACGGTGAATTCGATGCCGGGGAAACCTACATCTTCGATCAAATCAAGGTCGCGGGGATTGTCGGGCGATACTTTCAAGGCCGATCCATCCAGTGTGTATTTTCCTTTATCTGCTATGTTATACGGAGAAGGCAGTGTGAACGCACGGGTGTATGTGCCATCCGATTTGAAAACGAATGTATATCCCGACTCGCCCCACGAGTCAACTGAGTAGCCTTCCCAATATTTTGTAAAGCCTGTAGGCAATCCTGTGAATTCATATTCAACCCTTGACCATGTTCCAACGATAGGTGATATCGGATCCGGATCGTCGCCACAGGACCCAAGGGTCAGTACAATGCCAAGCAGCACAACCCCAACGAGAGATTTTTTCATAATGGTTTTTTGATTAATCGAGTAGAAGTAAAAATACGAATTCAAATACAAGGAAAAAACTACCCTAAAGCACGGTAGTTCTACCAAAAACAGCCTTTAAACGTCCTACGAGGCTTTAAAACCGACAGCCCAGTAGATCTGGTACCAAAGGGCAGCGTATGGCAACTCCGCCCACGCGCGAAGGTGTTGTAAGGATTCGTCCATCACCTGGGTGCTGATCAGGTTCCCTTCTACCATCACTTTGCGGGCGCTTTCGATTACGCCGATCAGATTGGCAACATATCCCTTGAAGGTCGTGCTGCCCGCACAGTCGCCGAAGAACACCACGTCGTTGCGGATCTCGCGGAGCCCGCTTTCATACATGAGCGACACGAGGCGCCGGCCGATATATGGATCGTTGCCAAGGCGGTCGTAGGAGCGCATATAGGCCGTCCAGAGTGTCGAAAACCCGGGCGGGTCCGGGTAGAGTAACATGCTGAGATGGTCGTCATCTTCCAGGACGACACGGCCACCGGGACGCACGGCCTTTACAAGCTCGCGAAGGGCAAGCTCGGGCTTCGAAAGGTGTTCCAGGATAAAGCGGGCATGACCTACGTCGAACGAATTCCATTCTGAACCGGTAAGCGGCATCTTTTCGGCGTCGCCCTGCCGAAACTCAACCCACTTGATTTCTGCCTGCTTTGCAAGATTTTTGTTGGCAGTCTCGAGCTGGTGGCTGTCGCGTTCTATACCAAGACATTTCCCATTGGCTCCGATCTTGCGGGCCATGGCAAGTGTGAACTGGCCGAGACCGCTGCCCATATCGATTATCTTTTCGCCTCCTTCCAGGTCGAGAAGTTGAATACATCTCTCGTTGATAAGTTCATTCAACAGAGACAACCGCTTTTGTTCTTCGGGATTAGACCCATGTATGTAACTGGACATTGGTTATTGGATATTGGTTATTGGTTATTGGATATTCGACATATTAGAGAAATTCGTCCCAACTTCAAACATTATGAATCGCCGCAAATCGCTAACCAAACTTGCTTCCCTGACTGCCATACCGTTCCTTTCGAACTTTGTCATGAATCAATCTCTTCTTCAACGTTCCATCCCGTCTACAGGTGAGAAACTCCCTGCTGTGGGGGTAGGCACGTGGCAAACATTCAACGTGGGGACAGGCGACGCAGAGCGCAAACCATTGAAAGACGTGCTTCAGAAAATGATCGAAGCCGGTGCGAAGGTGATCGACAGCTCGCCGATGTATGGCAACTCGGAAGGTGTGGTTGGGGATCTTTCTACTGAAGCCGGCGTGAACGACAAGCTATTTATTGCAACAAAGGTATGGACATCGGGAGAACAGGAAGGCATTCGCCAGATGAACAGGTCTTTCGAATTGTTGAAACGTAAGAAGATGGACCTCATGCAGGTTCACAATCTTGTAGACTGGCAGACACATCTCAAAACATTGCGTAAGTGGAAAGATGAAGGCAAGGTGAGATACATCGGCATCACTCATTACACCGACGGATCTCACAGTACGCTGGCTAACATCATTAAGAATAACCCGATAGATTTCGTGCAGGTGAACTACAACCTGATGGACTGGAACGCAGAGAAAGAATTACTTCCGGCTGCTATCGAAAGAAAAGTAGCGATCATTGCAAACCGTCCTTTCGAAGAAGGTGCGTTGTTTCAACGAACCAAAGGCAAAGAGCTGCCGGCATGGGCAGCGGAGTTTGATTGTAAAAGCTGGGGACAGTTCTTTCTGAAATTTATCCTGTCGCACCCCGCAGTGACCTGTGCAATACCCGGAACTTCGAAGGTCACCCACCTGATGGATAATCTCGGCGCAGCCATGGGAAAGTTACCCGACGAAAAACAACGCGAGAAAATGAAGTCAGCGATCTAATTCCTGTTGTGTATCAAGATCTCCACGCGCCTGTTCTTTCTCCTGCCCTCGTCTGTATCGTTGGAAGAAATTGGTTTTGAGCTGCCGTAACCGTTAAATGAAACGCGGGAAGTTGCTATTCCCTTGTCGACTACGTATTCGGCGACAGCATCTGCACGATTTTCCGACAGCCGCAAATTATGTTGTTCTTTTCCTGTACTGTCTGTGTGCCCCGATATCTCAATTTTCGTCGACGGATTTTTTCGCAGGAACCCAACAAGAGAGTCTAACTGCGGAAATATTTCCGGTTTAAGCTTAAAGCTATTCACCTCGAACAACACTTCACTTAACACGATCAGGCTATCGCTCTTCTCAACGACAACGGTTGGTGGCGGCTCGGCAGCTTTCTGAACGATAACCGCGGGCTTCTGTGCAATTAACACTGTGCTATCCTCCTGGATCTCCTCTTTGCGTGGTGGCTTCGGCGGGAGTTTACCTCCATCTTTGAATCCTTTGAACCGGTGCTCGCGTTGCTTCTTAACCCATGCTGCCTTGTTGCGGCACTTGTCGTCGAAACAAATGATCCTGGAGTACCACTTGTGACTGGGATACCCGAATGGTTTTTTGCCGGCAAAGGCGGTGCGGCCTTTCTTGACCATGGCCTTGTCCTTTGCGGTCCAATGCGTTACGGCGATAGGTTTAGAACAACTGAAAAGAATAGAGCAGAGCACGACAGCGCAGATCGCTCGGGAGAAGCAGGGCATGTTCTTTTAACGACGCATTTGTCGCCAAATTACTCATACTTCAGGGTTCTTGCAGGGTCGGCCATTGCCGTTTTTAAGACCTGCGCGCTAATGGTGAGCGCCGCGATCACCAGGATGAGGACGACGGGTACGGCAAACACAAGCCACCCCAACGTAATCCTGTAAGGATACGACGCCAGCCATCCATCCATGGCATACCACGCCAAAGGCAGCGACAACAGCGTGGCCACCAACACCAGCTTGATGAAATCGAACGAAAGCAACGAAACGATGCTGAACGTTGTGGCACCCAATACCTTTCGTATCCCGATCTCCTTCGTGCGTTGCACGGCAGTGTACGACGACAAACCGATAAGGCCCAAACACGAGATCACGATGCCGAGGAACGTAAAGATACCGACGACCTTACCGAAACGATTGTCGTCGTTGTACTGATTGTTATACCGCTCTTCGAGGAATGAATACTCGAAAGAGTTGCCCGGGAAAAATTTCTTGTACAGCTTTTCAACATCGGCAATAACGTGTTTTTCTTCACCAACAGCATACTTGATCGATGTGGTTGCGTTGGTACTGTAGACTGGCCGGAACACGATAGGTTCTTTGGGTTTTTTGAGTGACTCCTGGTGGAAGTCGTTGATCACACCGATGATCGTCCACAGGCGATCGACAGGGCCAAGGGTAACTCCCCCGCCACCGGCAGATCTCGGTGCACCGGCGGGACGGTTCGTTTGCCCCCACACCATCTGGCGGCCGATCGCATCTTCGTTACTCGAAAGGCCAAGAAGTTTTACAGCCGATTCGTTAATGATAACAGATTTAAGCTCACTGAAATCCGGGTTGTGATCCGTTGGAATAAAGCCACGACCAGCAAGGACTTTCACTCCATAAACATCGAAAAAACCATAGTCCACACTGTAGTTACTGAGCGTGTACTTCTGATCGGCGGGCATGTCGGCCAGGCGAATGCCAAACGATCTGCCAAGGCGATGACCTGGAAGACGGCTGCTTGTGCTCACGGACTTCACGCCGGGAAGCTTTGATATCTCTTGCTTATAATTTTCTACCCGTTGAATGAACGTAGAATCCCAGGCCGTGAGCTCAGGAGATGTAACGATCAACATGTTGTCGATGTTGATGCCCAGGTCGGCATCGTTCATATAATTAAGCTGCTTCGAAACAATCAATGTTCCGGTGATCAACGCTGCCGAGAAGAAGAATTGGACCACAACCAGCGACTTCCTCATGAAGTTGCCGCTCGTCGATCGTTGAAACTTTCCTTTCAGCACCGTCACCGGCTGGTACGCCGACAGGATAAAAGCGGGGTAGAATCCAGACAAAAGGATACCCGTGAGCATGATAGCAACAAGCGCAACGACTGTTACCGCATTCATCTCGCTGAAAACTTTAAGCCACGACAGGTTGCCCCGAATGATCTCGTTGAACGAGCTTTGCAAAAGCTGCACGATGATGATGCCCAACACAAAAGCGATCAAACTCACGAGTACCGATTCGAAGATGAACTGCTTCATCAACTGGTTCTTCATGGCACCCATAACTTTGCGAAGTCCTACCTCCTTCGCACGCTCCATCGCCCTCGACGTTGTAAGGTTGATGTAGTTGATCCACGCGATCACGAGAATGAACACGGCCACCACAAGCATTCCCCACACGGCCTTTCCACTTGCTGTCTCGGCGATGTCATATTCATAATCTGAATACAGGTGTGCCTCTTTCAGTGGCTGCAGGTAAAACTTCTCGACACTACCCGACACCTTGTCTCCCTGGAAATAACGATCGCTGAACTCGGGGAATTTTGCTTCGAGCGTTTTGTAGTCAACGCCCGGCTTGAGAACCAGGTAGTGCCGCATATCGGACCATGACCAGCTGTTGTCGGCACCTTTGTTGTCGCCTTCGTACAACGTGGAATACGACATCAGCGCGTCGAAGCGGAGGTGCGAGTTCTCCGGTATGTCTTCGAGCACAGCGGTGACCTTGTAGGGCTGTTGATCGAGGCCTGAAAGAATTGTTCTGTTTACAACTTCCGTTGGATCGACATCGGGGAAATATTTCGAGGCAGTTTTTTTCGTGAGCACGATGGTATGAGGATCTCTCAACGCCGAAGGCTTGTCGCCCGCAATCAATGGATAAGTGAACACCGAAAGCATGTGCTCATCGGCAAAGATCATTACGTCGCCGCGGTAGTTCCGGTCTTCGACGCGGACGTTCAGGGCACCGCCGGGCATCATCCGGGTGTATTCTTCGATCTCCGCATAGTCCTTGATCATCGTGGGGCCGATCGTGGGGTACATGATCGTACCGTGCTGGATGAGCTTACCGTGCTGGAACCGGTCGTTGGTGACCCGGTAAGTGCGCTCGAACTTCTCGTTGAACGTGTCGTAACTGAGTTGGAACGTTACGAACTGGAAGATCAGGAGGCAGGCAGCAAGGCCGATGCTCAGACCAAAGATGTTGATCGCTGAAAAAACCTTGTTTTTCAGGATATTTCGGAAGGCGACGGTCAGGTAGTTTCGGATCATATCGTTACGATGCTACGATAATACCGAAAGTTTTAAGAAAAGTTACTCGTATTTCAACGTTTCTGCCGGGTTTACCAGGCACGCCCGCACTGCATGATAGCTTACTGTCGTCAACGCCACCAACAGCCCGGCGACCATACTTAGCGCAAACAGCTCCCATCCCATCGGTATCCGGAACTCGAAGCCCTTTAGCCACAGGTCCATCACGTACCACGAGAATGGTATCGCCAGGGCGAATGCGATCAGCGAAAGCCAAACATACTGCCTGTTGAGCAGGATGAAAATGCTCTTCAGGTCTGCGCCCATTACCTTCCGTATTCCTATCTCTTTCGTTCGATTGACTGCGTTGATACCGGCAAGGCCGAACAATCCCAGGCACGAGATCAGGATCGCGAACACCGTCGACACACCGACGAGATTCATGCGACTCTTGTAACGCTTGTACTGCTCGGAGATCATCTCGTCTACGAATTTATATTCAAAAGGCTTGTCGGGAAACAATCTTCTCCATGCCGACTCGATCTGCTGAATGGTGGCTGGCATGTCGGTAGCTGCAATACGGATATAGCTTGCGATCAGGTGCCCGCCATCCTTGCGATCAAGTGTAAAGAACATGGGCTTGATGGCCGACTCGAGAGATCCGAAGTGAAAATCTTTTACCACTCCGATCACCTTAAAGCCACGGCTCGTTGAGTCTTCTTTCCAGTTCACGTACGCATCCGACAGATCATTAAACGCAAGATCTTTCACGAGTGCTTCATTGACAACAACACCCATGGAATCGGTTTGAACAGCGGGGTCGAAATTCCTTCCGTAAGTCATTGTCATGCCCATAGTTGGAATGAACGCTGGATCTACTGCATAAACGTAAGCTGAGTGGTTGACATCGTTGACTTTGAAACCATAAACGTTGTACCCCTCGGCGAAGGGTTGGCTGATCCCGGCAACGCTTTCGATAGCCGGAATTTTTTCGAGCTCCGATCGGAATGTAAGAAACACGCGTTCGGCTTCGTTGGTCCATCCTACATGGTGAGGCACGTTGATCACCGCATGTTGGTTGAAGCCGAGGTCTTTCGTCGCGATGAATTTCATCTGCCGGTACATGATCACCGAACTGATGATTAGGAACGCCGACATGCCAAACTGGATAACGACCAATGGTTTCGTGAAGCCTGCCTGCATCTTCGTGGTGAATCTTCCTTTAAGGACCGCAACAGGTTTGAACCGCGCGAGGAAAATAGATGGATAGCTGCCAGCGAGCGCCCCTACGAGCAACGCAAGACCGACGCCTACCGACAAAAATTGCACCCAGTTTACGTCCTTTAATGCAATGCCCTTATTCGTGAATGTATTGAACGAAGGAAGGAACAACAACACCAGTACAATACCTACCATCAAAGAGATCACGGCGAGCACGATCGACTCGAATCCAAACTGGTAGAACAGTTGTCTACGAATGGCTCCAACAACTTTCCGGATACCGACCTCTGTCCTTCTCGCTGCCGAAGTTGTAAGGGCAAGAGAAATGTAGTTGATACTTGCGATAAGCAAGATAAGTAATGCGATACCGCCAAGGATGTAAGAGTATTGTTTGTCGCTCACTTTCTCCCAGCCTATCTCCTTCATCAAATGGATGTTCGTTAACGGAGAAAATGTGTAAACCAGGAGATTGATATTATCAGGTACGTTTCCTTCTTTTTTCCATTTCGCGAGCGTGGGACCTACATGCTTATCGGCCATTGCGGCAAGATTTCTTTTGAATAGTGCAGTGTCGGCATCACTTCGAAGTTGAACAAAGCTCGGCGTATTGAAGTTGCCCCAACTGGTCATTTGCCTCTCATAGCTTCCCCTGTTCTCCTGGGGAATAAGGATCTTGAAAACCAGGCTTGAGTTTGCAGGCGGTGCCTCGATAACACCCGTAACTGTGAACGGGATCTCTTTCTGACCAAAATTGAGACTCATGGTCTCGCCAATGGGATCGGCATCCCCAAAGTACTTTTCAACGATCTCGGGGGTAAGTACAAGTTCATACCGGTCGGTGAAAACTTTTTCGGCGCTTCCCTGCAGAAGTTTGAAAGAGAACATTGAAAAGAAATCCTTGTCGGTGTACGTAAGCCGTTCGGAAAATACCTTGTCTTTATAAGTAAAGATTGCACCACCGCCCGAGAACCTGGCACCTCTCACCACCTCGGGACACTCTTCTTTGATTGCTTTCGAGAGCCCGAGCTGCAACCATGCGTCCCTGCCGGTACGCTCTTCGTCTTTCAACTTTGGATCCCAGTAGTTGTAGGTGATTGCTTCAATGCGATAGATATCCTTCTTGTTCTCATGGAACTGGTCGAAGCTGAGCTCATCCTGTATGAACAACCAGATGAGCATACAGAAGGCAATGCCAATGCTTAGGCCGAAGGCGTTGATGAACGAATAGAGCTTGCGCTTCTGGATGTTCCTTACCGCCACCTTGAAGTAATTTCCTACCATAATGATGTTGATTAATTTTAATACGAACCTGTTCCTCAGAAGTATTTCAAACCTGAAAAACCTGACGACGTTCCACACAAATTTTCGCCTCGCTATCTTTTCACCATGTATTTCCACATCGGCATAAAATTGCTCCGTAAGGTCGCCCTCGATGCCCTCGTAGAGCTGCGGGGGACAGAACTTTTCGAGGATTCTCGACGCTATTTTTGGCGGCTCGATCATTCTTCTTTCAATACACTTGCGGGGTTAACCGACGCTGCCCGCAGCGACAGGTAGGCAACACTCAACAGGGCTGCGATCATCACCGCCGCTCCCGATAAAATGAAGACAAGCGGGCTGATCTCGATCCTGAACTTGAATGTCTCCAGCCAGTAGTTCATCGCGTACCACGACAGCGGTGTCGATATCAGCAGACCAACAACGATCAGCCTGACATAACTTCCGTTCATCATCACCACGATGCGCGACCGCGTTGCTCCAAGAACCTTTCGTATCCCGATCTCCTTCTTCTTCACTTCGGCCGAGTAAGCAACAAGTCCCACGAGGCCGATCATTGCTATTACGATCGAGAGACACGCGAATATTGCAAACAGGTCGCCAAGACGCTGGTCTTCCTTGTATGCCCGGGCGATGTCGTCGTCGAGGAATGAGAAATCCATAGGCGTCTGTTCTACCGTAGCGTTCCATTTGTTTTCTATCGAACGGATAAGTCCGGCAAGATCGTCGGTCTTGTACTTTACAGCGATCACACGCATATCGCCCCATGTTCTTGAATCGATGGAGGCCATAAACAATGGGTTAATGTTTTCACGCAGCGATTGAAAGTGAAAGTCTTTCACTACGCCGATGACCGGGTACCGAACGCTGTCGTCGCCAGGATAGATCATGTTTTTTCCGATAGCCGTTTCGGGAGTCCAGCCGAAGAGGTTTACTAATGTCTCGTTCACCACAACACCCATTTTGTCGGAGGCATTCTGTTCCTGGTCGTGTGCGCGTCCGGCAATAAGTGTGAGGCCAAACGAGCTGATGAAATTCTCATCGATCTTCAGGCCAGCACATGGAAGTTTCACATTGCTGCCTTCGGCCATGTATACATCCTGGTAGCCGATGTTCCTCGGAACATCCTGTGCGATCGACGCACTCAGAACACCCTGCATGTTGCTTAGTTCGTTGCGAAAACCTTTAATGTGACCACCAAGTTTTTCCGCATAGTTGATAACCAACGTATGTTCCTTGTCGAAGCCCAGGTTCGTTGTGCGGATGAAGTTCATCTGCTGAACGACCACCACCGTAGCTATAAGAAGAGCAATGGATATTGTGAACTGTATGACAACCAATGTACCGCGCAACGCCGAGTTCCCCATACCTGTCGCCACTTTGCCTTTCAATACCTGTACGGGGCGGAAAGACGTGAGGTAAAATGAAGGGTACAGACCTGCAAGAAAACCGACAACGATCGCCACAATGGGCAGGGCTATCAGCAACATGGGGTTATCCCACAATGTAAAGGCCATGTCGTTCTTCATGATCGCCACGATGAGCAGGCGAAGTATCTCAACCAGGGGAATAGCAAGGACCATCGAGAAGATCGCAAGGAATATCGACTCCGTCTGGAATTGCGAGATGAGTGAATTGCGCAGCGCACCAAGTGCCTTCTTCACTCCCACCTCACGTGCACGCTTGGTTCCGCGGGCTGTCGAAAGGTTCACAAAGTTTATCGCGGCAATGAGCAGCACAAACAAACCGATCGCACCGAACGCATACGCGTAACGCACATCACCAATTGGTCCCAGCCTGTTGTCACCCGACTTTAGATAGACGTCACGGACCGGCCTCAGGTAAAATTCCATCTTGCCTTTGTCCATCATAAAGTCGTCGTAGTTAACGCCCGCGCTCTGGTAAGATGGTTTTATTACCTCTTCACCAAGTCGCCCAAGCTTATCCTCGAGCGCAAAACGGTCTGCTCCCGGCACAAGCCTCGCATAGGTTACGACCTGGGTCCAGAACCAGTTATGCTCGTTCTTTCGAACCGCGCGATTGGTGCTCATCGACAGCAGGTAGTTGAATTGAAAATGGGTGTTCTCCGGTTGCTTTTCTGTTACACCCGATATCTCGATCGAGGTACGATCGTTTCCCAATTGGATGATCTTGCCTACCGCAGGTTCATCGCCAAATAATTTCTTTGCGACATGGTCGGCAATCACCACGCGATCAGGTCCGTTAAGAGCCGTTCTCGTATTGCCTTCCTTAAGCTTGAAGCCAAAAAAGTTGAAGAAGTTCGAATCGGCTGCAAAGACCTTCGTCTCGTTGAACGCCAGCACCTCACCATTTTCTTTGGCGTAACGGATCACGTAGTCTCCCGGCGTGTTGATCCTCATCACCTCCTCTATCTCCGGATACTCACGAGCCAGTAGTGGCGCCAGTCCCGGAGTTGTCGATCCCCACACTCCTCCTCCCGGACGCCATATCAGCGTCTGGTCGACACGATACGTGCGATCTACATTCGGATGAAAGTTGTCGAAGCTGAATTCAAACGCAACATAATTGGCAGTGAGAAGACAACACGCGATGCCCAATGAGAGTCCGAAAATGTTGATGAATGAATACCCCCTGCTGCGCGAAATGTTGCGAAGGGTAAGTTTGAAGTAGCTCTTTAACATGATTAGGGAGTTATTCCTGTTCTTGATTTTATTTCGAAGTATGATCGACAGCCGAAAGAACTTTAATGAATTCCAAACCAGTTTTCCCAACGCGATCCTTTTCCCATTATTTATAGTATCGGCTTCATAAGCTTCCATCAGGTCGCCCTCGATCCCTTCTATAAGGGATTCAGGACAAAACCATCGCACGAAGCTGATGGTCCAGCGCACTATAACAGGTTCCTTCGTATTCACTTATCAGATCCCCACGATCTTCAGTTGAGGTACCAGCTTCCACAAGTCGGTACGCGCCTCTTTCATTGCCTGCAGCATGGCGATGCCAGCATTGGTTACCTGGAAGATACGCTTGCGCCGGCCGCCTCGTGAGTTTGTAGCGCCCCCCATCGACGACTTAACATAGCCCTTGTCTTCGAGGCGATAAAGCGTAACGTGCACGGCGCTGAGATTTACGTCGCGCCCGACACGCTGCTTGATCTCGTTGACAATTGCGTTGCCATACGCCTCTTCCTGGAGGATTCCAACCATGGTGAGGGTCAGTTCTTCAAATTCGCCGAGAAATTCCTTGCTCATTGGATTTCTATATAGTTTGTAAAACTAATGTACGGATATCTATATATTTTGTTAAAGAAATCCCGCGAAAAAGTTTAGAGGACGAGGAAAAGCATCGGGAGGCCCTGGAATTTGGGTGTGGGGTGTTCTTTTGATGGATATTCCGATACCGATATGCAGTATATCCAATAAAGAACACCCAACACCCAAAACACAAAGCCTATATTATTCCTTCGGAGCTCCGAAAAATCATTCGTATTTGAGTGCTTCGCTGGGATTTACCCACGATGCCCGTACCGAATGGTAACTAACTGTAAGCCACGCCGTGAGAAGAGCCAGCGCGATAGATCCGAGATACACCCCTACTCCGGGTGTTATGCGGTAAGCAAAATCCTCCAGCCACTGCGACACCAGCCACACGGCCGTGGGAACGCCCGCTAAAATGGCGATCACTACCAGCACAGTGAACTTCCGGTTAAGCATGATCACGATCTGCGACGATGAAGCGCCGAGCACTTTCCGGATACCAATCTCCCTTGTGCGCTGCTCCGCGGTAAACGCGGAGAGTCCGTACAATCCGAGACATGAGATTAATATCGCAAGCAGGGTGAAGAAGTTGATAGCTTTACCAAACACCTCATCTTTCTTCAAAAGCTCTGTGAAATTGTCGTCGACGAAATGATAGACAAACGATTCGTTGGGCATCATTTCTTTCCACTTCTTTTCTGCTGTAGCAAGGAAGTCTTTTACGTGTTCGGGTTCGAGTTTGAAGCCGATTGAAAAGTCGCTGTCTGTAAACCGGATTGATGAAGGAGCAATTGTGTTATGAAGCGACTCCCAGTGGTAATCTTTTACGACACCGATCACTCTCTCACCTTTGTTCACGATGGCGCCGATCGGATCATCGGGAAGTCCGAGTGCAGCAACGGCAGACTCGTTCAATATAATGGATGCTGTATCTGAAGCGAGATCTTTATTGAACTTTCTTCCCTGGATGAGCTTCATGCCCATGAGATCAACGTAGTCGGCGTCGCCGAGGTAGGTATTGATGCTGAGACCATCCTGCATGTCGGGAGTTTTGTAGCTCCAGAACGACATCACGCGTTTGCTGCCGGGCTCGCCGCGATAGAAGGCAGAGGTGATTACACCTGTGTGGGCTGCGAGTTCATTTTTGAATGCCTTCGCCTTGCTGGATCCCATCAGGTGACCCTGATCGATTGTAAGAATGTTGTCAGGACTGAAGCCAAGCTCTTTCGTTTGAACGTAATGCAATTGTTGCTGAACAACAACGGCGCATACGATCAGTATCATCGACACAGCAAACTGGAATACAACGAGGATGTTGCGAAAGCTGAGTCCTCCCTGGACGGAGACATTTCCTTTGAGCACTTTCACCGGGTTGAACGCCGTGAGATAGAATGCCGGGTACAAGCCCGACAAGATCCCGACAGTGATCGAGAACACGACGAACAGCAACACAGTTGGTGCGTTTTTCCAGATGGTTGTGAGCAGCGGACTTCCCGTGATGTATGTAAATGCCAGGAGGAAGAGCTCGGCAAGCACCAATGCAAGCACCATCGCGATGGTTGTGATCATGATCGACTCGCCAAGGAACTGAAAGATCAGTTTACTGCGTGAGGTGCCCATAGCTTTGCGGATACCGACTTCTTTTGCGCGACGGGAAGCGCGTGCTGTTGTGAGGTTGATAAAATTGATACCTGCGAGTGCGAGGATGAACAACGATATAGCTGAGAAAACGTAAACGTTCGATTCGTTGCCGCCAGCGACCATCTCGAAGTTGAGCTTTGATTTCAGGTAGATGTCTTCGAGAGCGAACACATGGAACTTCACAGCTTTAGGATCCTGCCTGTAAGCATCCACGGTAGCGATGCCCATGTCTTTGCCGTGTTCCGGGAATACATTTTTCTCGATCACACGATCGAGGGCTGCTTCGAGTGCACTGCGATCCACATTTTCTTTTAGTAAAAGAAAATTGTAGGCGCTTGCAGAGCTCCAGCCGGATTTACCAGTGAGTGTTTCGTGGTTAGAGAAAAAGAACGGGGCCTTTACAGTAGCATTAAAATCCAGGTCCTTTACAACACCGGTGATGAAGAATTGTTTCTTGTCGTTGCCGACTGCGATCATCTTACCGACAACATCGGTGTTACCAAAATACCTGATGGCTGCACTTTCGGTGACAACCACCTCATTGGGCGCCTTCAGAACGGTTTTGGGGTCGCCGGCGACAAACTGGTACTGGAAAACTTTAAAGAAGGAAGAATCGGTATAATATATAAGCGGCTCCCGCAATGTTTGGTCGCCCACTTCGAAAGGAACATTCCCCGAGCGACTGATGCGGGTAGCTGCTTCGATCCCTTCGAATTCTGTGGGAAGGACATTGAACAGTTTCTCCGGGGCGGTTGCAAAACCACCCATGTTGAAGAATGACACACCAACTTTGTAGATCCGCTTTGAGTTTGCAAATCCTTTGTCGTAGCTCCATTCGCCGTACACGAAAAGGAATATCACGAGGCTGCACGCGATGCCGATGGCAAGCCCAACAATATTGATAAGCGAGTACGACACCTGCCGCGCCATTGAGCGATAGGCAACAAGGAAGAAGTTACGGATCATAGAATTTTCGATTACTCGTATTTAAGAGTCCTGGCGGGGTTCACCAGCGCAGCCTTCAGGGTTTGGAAACCTACCGAGGCAAACGCAATCAGTACTACACCACCACCCGCTAATATAAACCATAATGGGTTAAGTGTAATTCTGTAAGGAAAACCTTGTAGCCAGTTGTTCATCGCATACCACGCCAGCGGCCACGCAATGAGATTCGCAACGAGCACCAGTTGAATGAATCCCCTCGACAACAGCAGCACAATATTCACCACGCTGGAACCCAACACCTTACGGATGCCGATCTCCTTCGTGCGCTGCGTCGTGAGGAACGACGCCAGCCCGAACAATCCCAGGCAAGCGATAAAGATCGCCAGCCCCGTGAACAGCGTGAAGATGCTTCCAAACTGGCGGTCGGATTCGTACTGACGGCCGAAAAACTGATCCAGGTAAAAGTAGTCGATCGGGTTTCCCGGGAAGAAACGATTCCACGGCTCCTCGATTGCCGAAAGCACGTTGTTGTAGTTATTGTCACCCTCCACCTTGATCGCAAAGAAACGAGCGAACGTCGGGGTATAACGGAACACCAGCGGTACGACAGCTTCTTTCAATGACATCTGGTGATAGTTCTCAAGTACACCAACGATCTCCATCGTATCCCCCTGGATGATCCGTTGTCCTATCGCTTCTTCGGGGCTCTTGAAGTCGAGCGCTTCGACCATCGCGCGGTTCATCATCACATTATGTTCGTCGTTGGGATGAGCAAGGTCGAAGCTCCGCCCTGCGACAACTGTAAGTCCGAAGCCTTTCACATATTCGTGATCGATGCCAACGTTATATCCTTGTATATTTCCTTCAGGTCCTCCACTCAATCGGCGGATACCATTCGCCCAGAAGATCTCGTCCCCTGGAACGTTGCTGGACGAGGCAACGCTTTTTACACCTGCGATCTGCATTATCTCAGACTTGAAGCTCGCAGACTTCAACTGGAATGTCGAGTCAACAACGCCGGGGCCTTTTACCACGAGAGTCTGGTTGATGTCGATACCAAGTTTTTGTCCACTCATGAACCGAAGCTGCTGAAATACAACTATCGACCCCACGATCAGCATTACCGATGCACTGAACTGGAATACGACCAGCGATTTCCTCATAAGACTGCCCTGCGATGTTGCAACCACTTTACCTTTCAGCACCGACACCGGCTTGAATCGCGAGAGTACCATTGCAGGATAAAATCCGGACAATAATGTGCCTCCAACAAAGAGTCCAATAAGCAACAACCAGAAGTCTGCATCGAGCATATAGGAGATCGGGATCGGTCGGCCCGACAACTTTGAGAACAAGGGCCAGAGTAATGCTACGGCAAGAATTGCAATCGTGGAAGCAAACAGGTTAACGAGAAACGACTCGGCAAGGAATTGTCCCCTGAGCTGCGATGCCTGTGCCCCCATCGCTTTTCGGACACCGACTTCATTCGCTCGATCGAATGACTTCGCAGTAGCGAGGTTTATATAGTTTACCCACGCAATGATCAATATGAACAGTGCTATGAATGTGAGCGCATACACCGAATCTCCATCGCCACGCTCGTCGGGTTCCGACTCTTGCAGGAGATTTGCATAAAGATGAATGTCAGTTATCGGCTTCAGTACGAAGGCCTGCTTGTTGTTTCGTTGCTCCCATGCTTCGTGACGAAGCTTGTAGACATACTCGTCCCATTTAGCCTGCAGCGCAGGCACATCGGTACCGGGTTGTAAAAGAACATACGTATTGAAATCATACCATCCCCAATTAGTCTCCGCACCTTGTTCCGCAACAGGAACATTGCGCTCGTAGATCGTTTCGTACGATAAAAGGAAGTCGGGCTTGATGTGCGAGTTTTCGGGAACATCCTCGAACACGCCGCTCACTTCAAAAAAGCGATCAGCATTAAACTTGATAGTCTTGCCGATCGGGTCGGTTGTTCCGAAATACTTTTTTGCAGCTTTCTGGGAGATCACGGCTTTATTCGGTCCGCGGAGAACATTATCGGCTTCGCCTTTTATGAGCTTCCAGCTGAATACTTTGAACACTGAGCTGTCGGTGATCTCGATCTTTTCTTCGCGGTGTGCGATCAGACCGTTCTCAGGGCTTTCATAAGAAATCACACCGTCTACCGGGTAAAGTCGTGTGAAACGTTCGACTTCGGGGAAGTTGGTTTTCAGGGCGGCGCCGACGGCGGGCACGGCTGCAGCACATTCGAAGCGCAGCTTTCCGTTTTGCCAAAAGTCATACTCCACGCGATAGATGTCGTCGGCACGAGTGATATGCCTGTCGAAGCTGCGTTCATACTTTACATATTGAAGAATGAGCAGGCTTGCGACGAGACCCAATGAAAGGCCGACCACGTTCAACAAAGTGAACGTGCGGTGCTTTAGAAAGCTGCGCAGAGCGGTTTTGAGATAGTTCTTTATCATCTACTCGTATTTTAACGTTTGAGCGGGTTGCGTTGAAGCCGTTTTCATGGTTTGATGACCGATCGTAAGGAGGGCAATGACAAGTGAAATGCCGCCGGAGATCAGGAATACAAACCAGCCGACATTGATCCGGTATTCGAATGTAGACAGCCAGCCCTGCATCATATAGAGCGTGAGGGGAACGGAGATCAAAAGGCAGATGCCGATCAATATAACGTACTCGCGCGACAACAGAACCAGCAACGATCCTTCGGTAGCACCGAGGACTTTCCGGATCGTAATTTCTTTCGTGCGGCTTTGCATGGCGAGTGATGCCAGGCCATAGAGCCCGAGGCTTCCGATGAGTATCGCCAGTACGGTGGCGATGCTTACGATCTTGCCCAGGTTACGATCGCTTTCATATTGGGCGGCGAGTGCTTCGTCGACAAATGTGAAGGTAAACTCTTCGGGGCCGATAATGGTCTCCCATGCTTTCTTCAACTCGGCAAGTCCGGCGGCTGTTTCGCCAGCTTTAAGACGTGCGATGACTTTCGGGACGGGCCTTGAGCTTACGTTAACATTCTCGGTGCCTTTGGTGAGTATCTCGGGATTCTGCACCATCACGATCGGGGTTACTTTCGTGTAAAGAGAATTGTAATTGAAATCTTTCACGACACCAATGATCTCATGGTCGATGAAATTCGGCCCAGGAATTTTCTTACCGATGGGATCCGACCAGCCGAGGTCTTTGACGAATGCCTCGTTGACGATCACAGAGCGACGCACATCGGACGTATTGGCGTCGTCGAAGTTGCGGCCCATGGCCATCTCGATCTTTGTTACGGGTATGAATTCATCGTCGACAACGATGGCATCGAATGTGCGATAAACTGATTTATCGTCGGTGTAACCGAAGTTGACCCAACCGTCGCCAAACGAATGTGTTGCGGAGCACACTTCGCTGATGCCGGGCTTGCCGGCCAGGGTTGTTTTGAATATCTCTGTTTTTTCGAAACCCTGGCGGATCATGTCGACCATACGCAAGCGTGGCATGTACATTCGCACAACGACCAACTGTTCTTTATTGAAGCCGAGGTTCTTCTCCTGGAGGAACGACAGTTGGTTGCGCATTACGAGTGTGCACGTGATGAGGAATATCGACAGGACGAGCTGCACTCCGACGAGGGCCTTGCGGAGAAATTGTTTGCTGTTCCCCGATTGAACGGCACCCTTCAGAATGGTGACTGGGCGAAATGCCGACAGCACGAATGCCGGGTAGCTTCCGGAGATCAGGCCGATGATCAACATAAGGGCAACAACGACCAAAAGCAGGAATCCATCAGTAGGATAAACGAGCTCTTTCGCGGCAAGCCTGTTGAATGTGGGAAGACTTAGAACAGACACTGCGATCCCGATGACCATAGATATCGTTGCGATGATAAGTGCTTCACCGATGAATTGAGTGATCAATTGCTTGCGTGCTGCGCCGACAACCTTGCGAATACCGACTTCCTTTGCACGCTTCAATGAACGCCCGATAGAAAGAGTGACGAAGTTGATACAAGCCACAAACAATATTAGTAGTGCGATAGCTCCGAGTATGAGACTGTATTTTGGATCGCTGACGGCCGAGTCGCCCGCAGGATAGTCTGTGTCGAGGTGTATTGAAGTAAGCGGTTGCAAGCCGGGAGCATATTTGCTTTCATTGAATCTATCCTCGCCTAACAAGGTTCGGAACAATGTTGGAAACTTTGCTTCGACAGTTTTAACGTCGACTCCTTCGCGGAGCAGCACATAAGTTTCGGGAGCGATATTGAACCAACCCTGTACGAGTGTTTGAGGATTGACGGTCTTCTCGAAATTGAGCTCCGAGATGGCCATGTAGAACTGAACGCTGGAATTTGTCGGAACTCGTTTCGTGATTGCGGCAACAGTAAATTCTTCGAAGTTCTCGCCTAGCTGGAGCGACAAGGTTTTACCGATCGGGTCCGCGTCCCCAAAGAATCGTTTTGACACAAATTCTGATATAACTATGTTGTTAGGTTTCTCCAAAACGCTTTCACCATTCCCGCGCGCGAATTCGAAGTCGAACATCTTAAAGAAATCACGACCGACAATTGCGACGGTTTCACTGAATATGTTGTCGCCGATACGAACCTGGGTACCTAGCTTATTGATCCGCACCTGGCTTTCGACTTCAGGAAGATTGTCTTTCAGCGCCGGGCCCATGGGGTATGGCGTTACCGTATAGAAGAACTCCTGGTTCTCACCCCAGTTTTCCTTGCCGAAGACGCGGTAGATGCGGTCGGCTTTAGAATGGAACTGGTCGAATGTCCATTCGTCTTTCACAAACAGGGTTATCAGTACACAGCATG
This sequence comes from Cyclobacteriaceae bacterium, assembly GCA_035656375.1. Classification (GTDB taxonomy): domain Bacteria; phylum Bacteroidota; class Bacteroidia; order Cytophagales; family Cyclobacteriaceae; genus ELB16-189. The sequence goes on from DASRSO010000190.1 coordinate 57,001, forward strand.
CGATACCGAGGCTGAGTCCAACAATGTTAATAGCGGAGTGGGCCTTGCTGCGGAGAATTGAGCGGAAGGCGATGGTGATATAGTTTCTAATCATAGACTTGGGTTCGGATGCAGTTGATTAGTCAATTTCAAGCCAAAATGAGCAAATAGGAAGTCACATGACAATTCGATGTTCTGAACCGGGAAAAAGTTGTACTGGATCGGAACGGGAATCAGGGCGGATGTGCGAATTAACAAATCAAGTGTCCGGGAACGGGCAAGGAGTAAGGAGCAAGAGTAAGAAGTAAGGAGCAAGGAGTAAGGAGGCATCAGGGTAGCGACATCTCCTTGCTCCTCCTCCAAAAAAAAAACGGGAACGATACAAGAGTTACTTGATCATTCCCGTTTTGTCAGGCCTAAGCCGTAGCTTTTGCTTGACCCTAAATTCGCCTTTACTCACCGTTGCCCGTTCAACTGTTACCTTTCGATAACTGATACTGGCCAACCTCAACTTTGTTGAAGCCACACGTTTCGTTCAATCCCGAAGGACCTCCCGGACGCAACACAGCACACCGCTTTTTTGTCGTCCGCTTTCCGGAGAAAACTGACTTTTGTTTTTCGGTTTTGCTGTGCCGATGTGTTAGTATCGACTTAGTGATATGAAGATATATTCACTCTTCTTGTACTCAAAAGAAAAATGAAAAAAGTACTGAACAAGTTATTCACCGAGTTATTCACAATGGCATCGCGCTTATAGATTCCAGTTTGAAATTACGGTAGAAGACTTCAGCACCTTCGCTCTGGAACTGGATCTTGCCTTTTTTAAGATTTGAGTTGTATAGTCTCATCACAACAACACCATTTACAACATGCACAGCGCTGTCTCCTAAACAATACAGTTCAAGCGTATTCCACTCCCCTGTCGGATTTTCTGCATCGGGACTTTTCACCGCGTGACGATCGTTAGGGCTGTCCTGGTGAAACGTTAACATCTCCCCGGTTTCGTTGTAGACGTAACCGTTACCGACTTTCACAACAGGTACGTCGAATCCGCCGCCCGCAACACCCCAATAGTCTCCGCAGTCGCCTTCCTGCACCTGGAATTCCTGGCTCTGGAGCCAGAAGCCTCCGTCGGCGCCATGATCGCCAACCCCATGATATAACAGTCCGCTGTCGCGTTTGTCGTTGAGCTTCGGAGCATACTTCGCTTGGCCCCACTTGAATTCAACGGTAAAATGATAATTGGAGAACTCTTCTTTGGTAGAGATCCCGCCGAACCGTTCGCCTGAGATCCGCAATACAGGGCCACCATCGACGGTAGCTACCGAGAAGACCTTGTCGGGATCGTTGTTCAACCCCGGCCCCGGAATGCTATCGAACTTCTTGCGAGCCGTGTCGTACGCGGGACCCACGTATGTATCCCAGCCGGTAAGATCTTTTCCATTGAACAGGCTTGCCTCGTCCTGCGAGCAACAGCAAAGGGCGAAAGCCAGGCAGAATAATATTATTCTCATTTTATATAAAAGTCCAGTTGTTGAATCAGTGCAGTTGGCTCGGGAGTAAGTGTGAAGAATACATTTATTTTCTTCTTCTCACATTCAATTGTAAAGGTGCCTCGAAGCTGATTCTCAGGAGTAATGTCGGTGACTTTCACCACGGCGCCCGCGTCTTTAAACAATTCCTGGAGCTCTTTTCTCCTGTGCTCGATGTCGCGGTCAGGATAAAAATTTTCCGCAAAAATTTCGTTCTGTTCTTCTTTCCAATCGGGCACCAGTTTCATGATCTGCTCCTTACGCGCCTTTAGAATGTCGGATGCAGGCAGTTCTCTTTTCCTCAAGCCAGCAAGCTGAACCAATGTGTCCAGCACAATGGAGTTCGTAAGGCTGGGTGCTCCATACGTGTGATTACTGAATGACACGACTCCGAGGTTGTACTCGGGATAGATGGCCCACTGACTTCCGAAGCCGGGAAGTCCGCCGCTATGCGCGATGCGAACTGTGCCGTTGCAATCCTGTCTCCAGCCCAATCCGTAGCAGTAAGCGCCAACTGCAGGGCACGATTCGCCGGTTCGTTTCTTTGCATTGGGAAAAAATCCGCTGATTGTTTCAGGCCGATGCATCTCACGGATAGAGCCTCGACTTACGGGACCATTTTCGGCGTCGTTTCTTGGAGGCCATGCAGACAGGTGCAGGCCAACATATTTTGCGAAGTCTTCGATCGAGCAGATCATCCCTCCCATTGCACCATACGATCCATCGTGAAGCATAGGTTCTTCTTTCCACTGTTCGTCTTCCCACCGGTAGCCAATCGCCAGAGCTTCTGCCGGCACTTCGGTATATTCCCACTTCGAATCATTCATCCCGACAGGACGCATGATGTTCTCGGTTATATACTTCTGATATTGCACACCCGACACGTTGGTGATGATCCTTCCAAGCAACGCGAAGCCCAGGTTACTGTATTCGTAAGCAACGCCGGGAACATTCGATAATGAAACTCCACCCTTCACCTGGTCGAGCAGGTCCTGGTCGGTATCCGAGAGCTGTCGATCACCCCATGGGTTGTCTTCCGGGAATCCGGCAGACATTGAAAGAAGATTCAGTATCGTTATAGGCGGAGCGTCGGTCGTAAGTGCGCCTGCGTTGTTGAAATCCGGGATGTGCTTCGAAACAGGATCGGAGAGATTGAGCTTGCCCTCGTCTCTTAACTTCAATATTGCCATCGCAGTGAAACTCTTGCTCATCGAAGCAATGCGATACAGCGAGGTGGTAGACGCCGGTGTATTATTCTTTATGTTGGCGATGCCGGCGGCGCCCGAGTGGACCAGGCGATCTCCAACAACTATCCCGTACGCAATGGAAGGAAAATGATTCTTATCTGCGTAGTCTTTGAATAGTTTGTCGACAACGGGGAAGAAGTCTTTTAATCGGTCAAACGAGGCCTCGTCGGTAAAGACCGGAACAGAATACTTTTGAACAGATCCGGCTTTCGCTACAGGTTCCGATTTTTTCTGATCGCACTCGCTGAGGAAGAGCAAAGCGATTAGCGGGAGAATGAGTTTTTTCACTTTTTATACTTGTCGTTGAGTTTAGTCTGCGCACCGCAAAGCGTCACGACCTTCTCAACCCGTTGCTCCCGCGTTTCCTGTCGTTTCGCTGCTTCTACCAACTCAATAAACTCATTTTTATATCCATTCGCCAACGACTCGAAGAATTTCAGTGCAAGCGGTTTTTTACGCAGCGCTTTGTACAGGTCTTCGGGGCAAATGGCGTCTTTCTCTTTCTTTGTTCTTTTGAAACCACTCTTGTTCAGGGCAACAGACTCCCTGACGTATTCAATGATGAACTTCTCTTTTTCCTTTAGCTCGGTGATGTCATTGAACTTGATGCTGCGGCCGTAGTCGTTGTCCTTTCCGGAGTTGAACAGCTTGTGGGAATCGGACATTCCGGAGCCGTTAAAGAAATGAAGCACGACGTGTTTCTTGAAGCCACCGAAGCCACACACCATGCCGTTGGAGTTATAGTGGGGACCCCATTTCCAGTCTTCGGTAATTCCGGGGGCGGCCTTTTTAATCAGAGCTCGAAGACGGGTGCAGAGGGCCTTCGAGAAATCCGGAAGAGCGTTGATGTAGTTATCGATTTCAGTAGAGGGGTCTTTAGTCATAAGAACAGATGAACAGATGAATATATGAATGTCGAACAGAAGAAATGCTTGCTATGCTAACGAAAATCCGGCAGGTTTCAATTGGGCGGTGGTAGTCGTTGTTTTGACGAAGGTGAAAAGATTGCGGGAGTCGTTAATGCCGGGGCCGTTAGAACTGCAGAACAGGTGAATACGTGAATATCGAACCGCAGAAATGCTTGCTATGCTAACGAAAATCCGGCAGGTTTCAATTGGGCGGCGGTGGTAGTCGTTTTTTGACGAAGTTGAAAAGATTGCGGGAGGCCTTAATACAGGGGCCGTTGAAAAAATGAGACCAAGAACTGCAGAACAGCTGAATACATGAATGTCGAACCGAAGGAATGCTTGCTATGCTAACGAAGATCCGGCAGGTTTCAATTGGCCGGCGGCCACTTCTGCGGTTGGATATTCCGTCGTTCTTCTGTTCTGCGGTTCCCTACTTCACCTGGATAAGAAGAACCTTCCCTTCAATAATCCGCGAACTCCTTAGCCCATTCATCCTCTTAATGTCTTTCACAGAAACATGATACTTCTCTGCAATATGCCCAAGCGTATCGCCCGACACCACCTTGTGCTGGATCACATTCGGATCATCTGGTTTTATCGTGGGTTTTACCGGCGCCTCTTGCGCCACAGACGCAACCGCGGTACTGTTTGCTTTCAAAGGACGATGATCAATGATAAGCGTCTTGCCCGCTACAATACGTGAGTTCTTCAGGTTGTTACGCGCCATCAGGGATCCCACGCTCACATTGTACTTGTCGGCAATCCCCGAAAGGGTTTCACCATCCCTGATCTTGTGACGTGTCGTGATCAGGTTGGGTATCACGATCTCGTTCGCGATCAACGTCGAATCGATGTTGATGCCCGACGTGCCCTCCATGATCAGTGAATCAAGCAAGCCGTTCTCTGCAAATCGCTTATAGGTGTGATTGAATGCCTGCGTGAACAATCGTCCCTTCAACAGGTATCCCTCCTTCGTAAGGTGAATGTAATCGGGGCGGGCAAGGCGTGCCGATACCCACTTTGCCATCGCATACTGACCTCCGGAAACCCTGTACCAGTCGTAGAAGCCGCAGTTCTGTTCCTTTGCGATCTTGCGCATCATGTTCGAGAACTCTTTCGCGGCAGCGACATTTGCACCGCGCCGGTACATGTCTTGTGTGCTGGTCAACAATATGGATGTACCTGGCGCAAGTTGTTTTATCCAGTTGATGGTCTGAACGATCTGGCGGCCGAGTTGAGCGGGGATCATCTGGCTGTACAAAAAGTCGTTCGTGCCGTAGTCGAGTATAACCAGGTCGGGCATCAATGCAGGAAGTTGTGTATCGATCATCACCTGTTCGAGAACAGCTGTATATGGCGCCCCTCCTACTCCCAATTGGTGATAAACGAGTCCTCGGTTCTGTTCGCTTTCGAGGCTGATACCATAGAACTCAAAGTTCAATTGCTCGTCGCGTGTCTTCAGCAATTGTATGTGAATGAAATTCGTGCTGTCGGGAATGATGATCTCGGTGAAGGGCATGTCCTCCGGGTACGACGCGGCGGGAACGACAGTCTCGTGGTTCCTGGTCAACACGCGGAAGTCGAAGCTCTGTGGTCCGGGCTTGAAGAACAACTTCAGGCGTTTATAGTGTGCGGGTAATGCTTCGCGGAAAGTGATGTTGAAGCCGGCAGCCGGATCGATGGTGCGGATCGTCATCCCGGAAACACCGAGAGGCAAGCGTGGACGAGGCTCGAGTGCTTTCGAATACTGCCACTTTCCGTAATGAACCGTTTTGTAGTCGAGTGGAGAATAGGTTTTGGCAGCTGAGTATGGGAACACGAGTCCGTATCCTCCTTCACCTTTCTGTGTCTGCATGAACTTGCGGACTTCGCCACTGAATATGCCGGGCTGAATGTGCGAGTCGCCAAAGTGTGCGATGGTGATCTTCGGAGTTGAGTCGTCTTTCCACTTATTGAAGAAGTTGGAGAGCGCGGTACGATCGTAGAATTCGATGTAGTTGTATTCGTCGTGGAAGAACCGGAATCCAATGGTATCGGCGGCAATGCCGGTCGAATCCTTCACGACCGGGGTGGCCGGAGCGGCTGACGCGACGGTGATCCCAGCCCCGGTGGAGTCGGTTCCGATTGAGGCTACAACATTTAGCGAGTCTTGAGCAAATCCGCTTAACCCGGACCACACTAAACTCAAAGTCAAAAAAATTGCTCTCATACTTTTTTTAAAGTCCTATGGGTGATTAGCAACCGAATCTTTCTGCACCTGTACATCTTCAACAACCTGGGGTTTCTCCACTGCCTTGGGCTTATAGCTCAAAAAATAGCGTCCACGATAGGACGTAAACTTATTATTAACTGCAAAGGTATTATGTAAAAACATAATTGCAGTGATTCCATTCGATTTTACAAAATCCGGCAGATTCACGTCGAAATACCGGTAATCCATCACATAAACTGTTCCAAAATGCAGGGCCATATACGGCGCGACGGCATTTCCGAAAGAGTCCTTGATAATCAGCAATTTCTGACCATTCACTTCACTCTCTATTTTCACCAGCGGATGGTCACCACCGAGGAAGTTGGCGTAGTTCGATACGTTGCTGAAAAGACTCGTTTTTTCATACCTGGTGGAGTCGATATTGTACCGGAAGGCCTTTGCAGCGATCGGGAGCTTGTAATACTCCACGCTGTCTTTCACGTCCCGGAGGCGTTTGTCGAGTGTGATGCCGTACAGGGAACCGAGGAATTTTTTCTTCAGTTTCTTTTTTTCGAACTGGTTAAGATCGTAGGGCTCCAGGCCCGCGCTGCGGCAAAATCCGCGGTAAGCGTAATAAGCCCCGAGGCCGGTCCAGTGGTGGTCGGTGTTAAAATAGATGTAGCGGTCCGTATGTTTTGCGATCTCGGAATAAGCATCGCCGAAGACTACGGTGGAGTCGAGCTGCGACTTTACGAAGTCGATGTTGTTCTTCTCGTTGTTCGAAGGACGTTTGTATTCTTTGGGTAGGTAGAAGTCGATCGGAGTCGGTGCGATCATACAATAGATCTGCAAGCTGTCGAACGTCTCGCGGTAAAGGTTCACCATTTCGGCGTAACGACGGCCGGCTTCCTGCGTTCCGCCGAACAACTGGATAGCTCTCCCCTCGTAAACAATGATCGAGGAAGACTTGTCGTAATCGGCGACAGCTTTTACGGTATCTTTCTTAACAGGGGTTTTCTTCTTTTTAAGCGTGTCGACGGCAACGACCTGAAAAGTATCCTTGATCTCTACGTCGCCCCCTCCTGATCCCTGGTAATATTTTATGCCTGTTGAAATCCCGCCAAGGTCTTTAATATTTGAGGCAACCTGGACCAGGTCTTCGCGTGCGGGAAAGTTGTCTGAGAAATAGAGATCGAGGCTGTCGGTATATCCGCCCTCGAAGAGCGAGATAAACGAGAACCTGGGCATCGGCACAAGGGCACGATTCTCTATTTCGGAAATTGTGTTTTTGGGAACGAGTATAGCGATCAACCCCCCGATGCACAGCACGGAGATAAAAAAGGCACTGTACATCAAACCTGTTCCATTATCTGGCCAGTGTTTGTTGTTGTCCTTTAGATCTTTGTCCTGGTCGCTCATGTCTAGAACCTGAAGTACAGGAAGGGGTTAAATGTTTTACCAACGAGCAGTGCTACCGAAACGAGGAAGAGTACAAACGCCAGCACGGCCATCATCCAAAAATGTGTTTTGATCGAAACGCGCTTTTCTAAAAATGCTGTGACTGCTCCGTAGGCGGGCATGCACAGTACGAGGGCCAGTAATAGCCACCACATGTGGCTCTTCAGCGATTCGGTCACTTCGAGGCTCCAACCTTCATTGGTTCCTCCTCCGAACAATACCTTGAAAAAGTGCCCCAATTTACCAAGATCCGTGAAGTAAAATATCGCCCATCCGAGCAACGCAATAAATATCAGGTAAACGTGAGAGATGAACTTTGGAATGCGTTCGAGTACACTCATCAGGAATGCACGCTCGATCCATATCAACAAGCCGAAGTATAATCCCCAGAGTATAAAGTTCCAGCTTGCGCCGTGCCACAGCCCGGTGAGGAACCATACGACGAGCAGGTTACGGGTAGTATTGCTCTTGTTTCCTCCCATGGGTATGTACAAGTAGTCGCGGAAGAAGGAACCGAGTGAAATGTGCCACTTGCGCCAGAAGTCGGTGGCGGACGTTGCTGTGTAAGGATATCTGAAGTTTTCGTGGTAATGAAAACCGTACATCCACCCGAGGCCGATGGCCATGTCGGAATAACCGGAGAAGTCGAAGTAGATCTGCAGCGCGAACATGAGCAACCCGTACCAGCTTCCGCCGGTCGTTAATGCCGACGGATCGACATCGAGGAACTGTGCGACGAGTTCGCCGGCCATGTTGGCGAAGTATACTTTCTTGAACAATCCAAAACAGAATCGGATGAAGCCCCGGCTCATCTCAGATCCGGAGACGCTTCGGTTGTTGATCTCCTGCTCCACGTGTGCATATCGCACGATCGGTCCGGCCACCAACTGGTGGTACAGCGACACGTACATGAGGAAACGCAGGTATGATTGCTGTGCCCGTACTTCACCGCGATACACATCGATGACGTACGACATGGTTTGAAATGTATAGAACGAGATACCGATAGGCAGCGCGAACGACGGCACGGGCATCCCGATCCCGAGAACGGCGTTGATGTTCTCAACGATGAAGCCGCCGTACTTGAAAAGTCCGAGTAAACCCAGGTTAACTCCGAGTGAGAGTATTAAAAACAGCTTCGCATGTTGCCGGTTTCGTTCCATGAGGATGGCGTTCACGAAGTCGACCGAGGCTGAGAAAATAAGGACGATGATCCAGAACGGTTCACCCCACGCATAGAAGAACATGGAGAAGGTGACGAGCATCCAGTTTCGGTATGCCTTGTTGCCGGAGGCGAAGTAAAGCGTGAGGCTAAGAGGGAGAAATAAAAAAATGAAAATTAGGCTGGCAAATACCATTCAAAAAGTGGCCTTAAAACGAATTTCGCTGCTTCATTTAAAGCGGCGAAGATACTAGGAATTTCGGATCATCGGGTGCCTGGCGCGAGATTCATGAGTAGGTACCATCCAATGAAACAGAGCGGTACACCACGGTAGAGAATAGGTTTTAAGTCTGGAGCAAATACGGAATTTGTCATCACATAGTAAATGATAGAAAGACAGGAGACGGTAAGAACATACGTGCCGATCATAGCCATTTCCCTGGCAGCATTGAGGTGCAGCAAAGCGAACTGAGCGCTGATCACGACAACAGAACATGCGATCCATGATGTCTTTGGAATGAGCGACGTCCCGAGCAGTGCGCTAAAACCGGACTTCGGTGCACCCGTTTCGTCGATGGCCGTGGGTTTGAGAAATGCCCGGAGGTACAAAGCGGCACTGAGTGATGACATGGAGACCATGATTATCTCGTCGGCGCCCGGCAGATGCAAATATTTAAGTGCGACGCCTGCGAGGGCCGCTACGGCACTGATCAGTTCAATTGGAGCGACGATCCGGGAGACGACCGTCATCAGGGGGGACATCTTTTCCTCGGGCATACATGAAAGTAGTGGAAAAAAATCGATTATGTCGAACTACTCAGACCTTCTTCCAGGCCAATTCAGGAATTCTGTCCCACAACTGATCTCGCATTGACTTGGCACGAACGAGGGCTGCCTTACCGGGAATGGTGAGTTGATAAAAGCGCTTTCGTTTGCCGCCGCGCGTTTTAGTCGCTTCACCGAGGGTACTCTTTACGAGGTCTTTCTCTTCGAGGCGATTGAGAACAGCGTGCACAACGCCGAGTTTCACCGTGCGGCCGGTGTGTTTCGAAAGCTCGTCGCAAATGGCAACGCTGTATGCGTCGGCCATCAGTGCGGCAACGGTGAGCAACACGAGCTCTTCGAATTCACCAAGATTTGTACCCTTCATTGTTATTCGTTCTTTAAGACCTGGGCAGGATTTGTTCGGGCGGCTTTGAATGTTTGTGAACCGATCATGACGACAGCAATGACGAGGACACCGAGCACACCGGCGAACAATTCGAACACTCCAATGGGACTATGATAAGGAAATTTTGTGAGTACGACTGCGTCGAAGAAAAAGTACGTGGCGGGCAATGCGATCGCTGCGGAAACACAAAGCATGACGATGAATCCACGTCCAAGCAACACAATCAGGTTGGAAACGCTTGCTCCCATTACTTTCCGTATGCTTACTTCTTTCAATCGTGTTTCGGTTGTGAACACCACCATCCCGAACAATCCCATCGATGCAATTGAGATGGCGAGGAACGAAAGGAAACCGATGAGCTTTATCATCGCCGAGAATTCGCTGTACGCCCGTTCGATCGCGTCTTTATAAAATTTCGCTTCCATTGGATGTATCTTGTCGACCCGCCTCCAAACTTGCTCTATTTTGGTCATGAGCGCCACCGGGTCGTCGGTGCGCACTTTGAGATTGAGCCACCCGTTTTTTTCGTCCGACCACATTTTGAACATTACGGGTTCGATCTTGTTGTCGACCTTGCCATAGTGAAAGTCTTTCAACACCCCGACGACTCTCAATTTCTTCTGGTCGACGATCAGTTCTTCACCGATCGCTTTTTCGTTGCTTTCCATGCCAAGTTTCTTCACGAGTCCTTCGTTGATGATCACTTCCGTTGTTTCATCCTGTTTTGCAGGTCGAGCGATAAAATTTTGTCCTGTGAGTAATTGATGATTATGAAGTGGGATATAATTCTCATCAACAGTGTTATACCATACCATAATTGAATCGGACATGATCTTATACTTCACGTAGCCGCCCCAGTAGTTGCCCACACTTGTAACCATTTGTGATTTCGAAAGGCCCTCCACTTCAGGAAGCTCTCCGAACTCTTTCACAAGTGTTGCTACGTTATTGCCCTGTGTTCTCACATTCAGAATGTTGTCCGTTTCGAATCCCAGGTCGAATGCAAGGAACGTCTTGTATTGAGAGTAGCCTATAAACGTGGCCGTAATAAAGATCAGCGTAAGGGTGTATTGAACAACCACCAGTACACGACGAAGGCCCACATGCTTAAATACTTTTACCGATGATGCATCCTTGAGTGCAGTAATGATGTTCACTTTCGCAAAGAAGAGTGCCGGGAGCGACCCCGCCATCACCCCAACAAGCATTGAGAAAATTATAAAAGTAAGTACCATTCTCGGGGTAAGATCGAGCGACACGATGTTTTGAAGCTCCGGTGCAATACCCATGAACTGATCGCGAAGCAGGAGGAATATTCCGAATGAGATCACGAGTGCAAGTAGTGAAACTATGATCGCTTCGTACAGGAACTGCTGACGTACCTGGCCACGACCAGCACCGATCACTTTTCGCAGCCCAACTTCCTTGAACCGACGGATCGAACGCGCTATGGAAAGATTGGTGTAGTTGAAACACGCTGAAAGGATTACGATAAAGGCAAGGCCTCCAACTATCCACACGATCGTCGCCGGCATCGTAGGGCCGATCGAATTGCTTAGATCTTTACCCAACGCAATGTCATACAATCTTTGGAGGTCCAGCTCCCGGTAGTCGCTTGCATTGTTGACCGCGTTCTCCTCTTTTGCGATTTCGTCGAGGTGTGCCTCTATTGCATTTATATCTGCATTCCCCGGCAACAGCAGGTACATGTAGTTCGACCAGATGCTCTGCCATGAATTAAATTCGCGATCATCTTTTTTCTGTTGCTCGATGGTTGAGAAGGAGATAAGTGCCTGGAAACCGATATGAGAAAAACGAGGCACGTCCTTCAGCACACCTGTAACCTGGTATTCTACCGTGTCGAACCGTATCGCCTGGCCGAGCGGATCCTTGTCGCCGAACAGCTTCTTTGCCGAAGTTTCGGTGAGAACGATCGAATACGGATCCTTCAATGCTGTGGTTACATCGCCGCTAACCAACGGGAACGTAAAGACTTTCAAAAACGAATTATCGGCCCACAATCCATCCATCGGAAGCCTGGTCTCTCCCACTTCGGCATCACCACCAAACCCCTGGCGAAGTATGGTCGACTCTTCAATGCCAGGCACTCGTTCCTGGATAAGCCTCGCAGCTCTTACAGACGTTGATGCGAACTGTCCCCAGTTCTTGTCACTGCCTGGCCACGTAAGAACCCTGTAGATCCGGTCGCCGTTCTTATGGAACCTGTCGTACGAAAGCAGGTCGTGAACAAAAGAGATCATCAACAATCCCACCGACATGCTGATCGCAAGCCCGATGATATTTATTGACGAGAACAGCTTGTTGCGACCAAGGTTGCGTGCGGATGTTTTTACGTAGCTGCCGATCATGATTGCGTTGAATATTGGTTGCGGTTTACGAACAGTATACGACCTTAAGAATTTGACGGCGTCGATGATGTAAATGAGCTTCGCCCTGCGAACACCAACCGACTGCACATTTCTTTCGAAGTATTCATTGAGATCACCGAGAAGGTCCTCCGCCAGTTCCGGCCTACAATACCATTCTATCAGCCGTTTTGCCCACGCGGGCGGATGATAATTTCCGGGATCCTTCATTTATTCATTAAATGTATGTAAAATAGATAAATAAATTACCACCATTTCAGTGGTAATTCAATTGAATTTATCGACTCTACGATCATGTCCGGCTTAAACGCATAGTTGTTCAGATCTTCTTTTCTCGACACACCCGAAAGGACCAGGATCGTCTTGTATCCCATTTGAACTCCGCCCTGGATGTCGGTGTCCATCGTATCGCCTATAATAGTAGTCTCTGCCGTTTCCAGCCCGATGTACTTGCGTGCCGATCGCATCATCACGGGGCTGGGCTTTCCTATCACAAACGCCTTCTTACCGGTTGCCTCTTCTATCATTGCGGTCGTAGCAGCAATGCCCAGGTTGTCCCATCCTTTCTTCTTGGGCGACGGATCGCGGTTGGTTGCGATGAGCTTTGCTCCTTCGAGGATCATGTTCACTGCTTTGCCCACCATTTCCAGTGTAAAGTTCCTCCCCTCCCCGATCACGACGAAATCAGGCTCGGAATCAACCATCGTGAGACCGTGTTCCGTAAGGCTTGTAAGCAGTCCGCCTTCGCCAAGAACATACACGGTTCCGTTGGGTGCCTGGCTCGCGAGAAAATTGCCGGTAGCCATTGCGCTGGTGTATATGTGTTTGTCTTCGACGGTGATGCCGAGCCGTTTCAGCTTGCGTGTGGCTTCGAGCCGTGTACGCTGGCTGTTGTTGGTCATGAACGTGAACGGGATGCCTTCTTTCAACAATCGTTCAATGAATTTATCTGCGCCGGGTATCAAATTATTGCCGCCATAGATAACGCCGTCCATGTCGATCAAAAGACCATGAGCCATAAGGGGTACTTTTGACCTAAATATATGCTTTTAGCTATTCGTAGCGAAGTGAATTTACGGGGTTCAATGAAGCCGCTCGAAGTGTTTGAGACGCAATCGTAATAGTGCCCAGAATTACGATCACCATTACGCCCGATAACAGCAATGTAAACGAAATGTCAATCTTGTAGGCGTAGTTCTCAAGGAACATACTGCCCAACTGGTAGCCTAATGGCGCACCAACAAGAATGGCTACGGCGATCAACACCAGGAACGAGCGACTGAGTACCATCACGACCTGCCACGAGTCGGCTCCCATCACCTTACGAATTCCAATCTCCTTGATACGCGTCTGGGTTGCATACATCGCCATGCCGAGCATGCCAAGGCAAGCGAGCGTTACCGCCAGGAAACATACGTAGCTGATGATCTGCAGCATGTCGACAAACCCGCCTTTGGTATATGCTTCGTCGATCTCCTCCTCCATCATTTTTGCCTGGAAAGGATGTACGGGGTCGAGGCGTTTCCATACGGCTTCGAGTTGAGCTTTCACTGCAACTTCCTGGCCGGGAACAATTCGTGCGCTCATGAATGAGAGCAAATTAGTCCTATATCTCAATGCTACGGGACCGATCTCGTAGCTCAGTGGACGAAAGTGAAAGTTCCTCACCACACCGATCACGGTGAGCATGGTTGAATCATCGGCGTACAATGTCTGGCCAACTGCAGAGATAGGGTCATTGAAACCGAATTTCGCAAGGGCTTTTTCATTGAGTATCACATGCCGTTCCACCTCTCCTTCCTGTGCAGGGTCGAAGTTCTTCCCCGAGATGAACGACAGGTCGAGGTTGTCTACGTAATTATTATCGACGATGAAGTCGCGCATGCCAAACGGTGTGTCGCCGGAGTTGCGTTTGTAATCGCTGGAGCGATCTGCCCATGTACCAAGCGGATGAGAAACGCCGCCAATGCGAACGATGCCCGGAACTTTCGATGCTTCGTTTGCAAACTTTTCGAAAGCCATTCCCTGGAGACGAACGTTCACGGTATTCTTCTCATTGATCCCGTAGTCTTTGTTAATGGTGTAGTTGATCTGGTTGTAGATGACCAATACAACAATGATGAACCCGATCGAAAGTGCAAATTGAGTTACGATCAGCACCTTCCTGAATGCAAGTCGCGAGTAGATCTTTTGTGAGCCGGAGTCTTTGAGGACTTTGATAGGTTTGAACGCAGAGAGATATCCAGCAGGAAGAAGGCCTGCGATGATGCCAACCGATATTGCAAAGGCAAGAAAATAGAGATACAGGCTGATGTCCTCCTGAAGAGTGATGTCGAATGAACGTGCCAGTCCAAGTTGCATGAAAGCAGGTTTCAATAACTGCAGCAGTACCCACGAACACGTCAGTGCGATCAATGCAAAAACTGTTGCTTCGCCAACGAATTGTGTGAACACCTGCAGTCTTTGTGCGCCCATTACCTTTCTTACACCGATCTCGCGTGCACGCGTCAGTGATTTTGCGATCATAAGATTGGTGTAATTGAAACATGCCATTACCATCACCACGACAGCCAACACTCCCATGAAGATCAGGACGATGTCGGGTACACCGTTGCCCATGTCGTTCGACAGGTTTGGTCCGGGAGTTATGTCCGGAAGTGCCTGCAGGTAAAATTGATATCCTTTATCGCGGGTCTCGAGTTTGAGATCGGCATAGTATTTCGAAGATATCCCGGCAAATGCACGAGCGGCATCTTCTTCGGTAGCACCGTCTTTCAGTTTGATGTAATTATAGCCCGAATAGTAATTCGTCCAGGTGTCGTTACGCGGAACGGCATCCAGTGATGCTACAACCTCAAAATCGAAATGTGTCTTACCAATAAATTTTTTAAGAACACCGGTAACATGGAACTCGCCATGTTCACCGAATGAAATTGATTTACCGATCGGGTCCTGGTCACCGAACAGTTTTTCGGCAGCGCGTTGAGTAAGCACTATCGACCGGGCATCCTTCAGTGCTGTCGATGCATTTCCTTTTTCGAACGGGAAGTTGAAAACTTCGAAGAAAGCCGGGTCCGTCATGAATCCGCCAAGCGGAACGTTCACGCTGCCGTAAACAGCATCTCCCCTGAACGAATGATTGAGCCTCACAACCTTTTCGGCAAACGTGTAGTCTTCGGCAATTGCCTTGCCCAGTAGTAACGGCGAGCTCGCGTACGGCTCCTGTCCGCCGTCGGTCCTCAGCGCCATTGTGTTCACACGATAGACCCTGTCGGCATCAGCATGAAACTTATCGAATGTGTATTGATCCCGCACGATCATGATGATCAGCAGGGCGAGCGACATCCCGATCGAAAGACCGAGGAGATTGATGATGCTGAAGGCGCGCTGACGGGTAATATTTCGCAGGGCGGTAACCAGGATACTTCGTAGCATAAGAAGATGGTTTAGGTAAATATTACGAAAAAGGCGCAGGCCTCCCGGGCGACACCGCAACTTGTGTATTGAACCGTCTATAACAGGTTACGAACCCTACTTTAGTTCTTTCAGCATTCGTTCCACCTGGAGATCCCCATATCCATAGATCCCTTCGGTTGCCGTAAATTGGGTGAATATGTCGCTGAAGTCTGTGTAGCCTTTAGCCAGGAGGTCTTCGAGCACTTTTCGGGGCCGGGCGTTACGTTTTCGCTCTACTTCGGCCCGGCATACTTCTTCGAGGAAGGGAAAACAGGGTGACAAAGACCTGGAAAAAAAGGCCAGTGCGACTACGTCGGCGGTGCGATACGCGTCCCACAGGTTCTCCCCCAGTTTGAAATCGCCTTTTGTGAAGCCCTGCCGCTTCTCGAAACAGTTCAAAAGATCGGTAGATGTGTGTCGTCCGAAGCCTTCCCACTTATTGTTAGTGCGAATGAGCGGACTGATGCGAAACACCCGGGTGATGCCTCGTTTGTTAAGAAGTGAGACGACAAACCACATGTTGGTTTGACAGAACAGGTCGTTCTCGAACCACAGGTTTACTTCATCATCGGGACCGATCTCATCGATCCGGTCGAACTCTGATTTGACAGTCGCGTAATATTCGCTCGGGTCGGCACCGAAGGCCGACTTCACAAACTGACTTCGCTTCTTCCAAAAAAGGTCGGGGTTATCGTCGGCGACGGGACCGTCGATGAAGCATTCCCTGCTGATTATAACAGGGCCGTCGATGTTCGTTCTCCTAAAAGTACCGGCTAGTGAGTCACCAGTAAGGATATGATAGTTGGTCATGGGCAAATGGGTCCACCTTCGTTTAAGGGATGAGATCTCCGCATGCCATCCCCAAACTTTGTCTATAAACGGGCCTTATTATTAAACGGTATTAAGATGTTTGTTCTTTTACAAAAGTTTTAATAGAACACATGTGCATTTTAAAATACTTCAACAAATGTTCGCGAGTGTCCGGCACCGACAACTTCTTCATCATTCATAACGAAGCGACTTCACCGGGTTTGTTCGTGCAGCTTTCAATGTATGAATACTGATTGTTAATGCTGCTACTATTAAAACACTAAGACAAGGCAATGCGAATGTTAAAAATCCTAAATGAATTCTGTTCGCAAAACCTTCCAGCCATTGGTCCATTACATACCACGTAATGGGGGTCGCCACGAGAATAGAAATACCGATAAGCAGCAGTAGATCTTTACTGACAAGCGTAAGAATGCTTCCGACCGAGGCGCCAAGAACTTTGCGCACACCAATCTCCTTCGTCCTCTGTATAGCCATCAGCGACGACAGTCCGAACAAACCCATACATGCAATGATGATCGCCAGCACCGAGAATAATCCGAAAGCTTTCCCGAATTGCTGATCGGCTTTGTATTGTTCGTTGTAGTAATCGTCGAGGAAGAAGTATGCAAACGGACTGCCGGGGTAGAATTCTTTCCACAGTTGTTCGATCTTCTGAATCGAGGCCGTCACGTTCGCGACATCCATTTTCACCGAATAAAAACCACCGGGTGAACTGCTATACCTGTAAAGCAATGGTTCTACAGGTTTCTTCAACGACTCCTGGTGATAGTTCTTGAGTACACCGACGATCCTGAATGTATCTTCCCAGAAATAAACCTGCTCGCCAAGCGCTTCCTCGATGTTGCTAAAGCCCATGAGCTTCGTACCGGCCTCGTTGAGCATTATGCTTTCCCGTTCGTTCGAGGTGCTCGCTGAGAACGAACGCCCTGCAACAACTTCCAGTCCGTAAGTCTCCACATAGTCGTGATCCATCATGATGATGCGATACTGTTGGCCTTCGTTACTTGCCTGGCTGAGGCGACGGATCGCGCCGGCATTCCAGTTTGGCTGTCGCCCGGGAACGGCGGTAGCCGACGTGAACCCTGTGACTTCAGGAAATGAAAGGACGGTTTGCTTGAATGCTTCACTCTTGTTCCGGTACGTCGAATCGGTAACAGCAGGTGTGTTGATGACCAGCGTCTGATCGATGTTCACACCGAGCTCCTGCTGGCGGATGAACTGGATCTGCTGGTAAACCGTGTAGGTGCCAACGATGAGTGTGATGGATGCGACGAACTGCACGATCACCATTCCTTTTCTGAAAGACGAACCCTGTGATGTATTGCGGAACCTTCCTTTCAAAACATCTACAGGTTTGTATGACGAAAGAACGAACGCCGGGTAAAGTCCTGAAAGAAGTGAACCGAAGATGATAAGCGCTGCCGCCGAGCCCCAGAACATTGGAGTTTTCAAAAGTGTGTAGCCGATCTGGCGACCGGTGATCTCACTAAACCAAGGCGTAAGCAGGATCACTGCAACAACGGCGATCAGCACCGCGATGGTATTCAACAGCACAGACTCCGAAAGAAATTGCTGAACCAGTTGAGACCTGAAGCCCCCCATCACTTTCCTTACGCCAACTTCGCGGGCACGCTCGATCGACTTTGCTGTCGAAAGATTGACGTAGTTGATCCAGGCAATGATTACAATAAGTATCGCGATCACACTGAGGAAGTACGTTGTCTGGCGGCTGCCGTTTGGTTTGATCTCCTCCATGAAATCGGAGTCGAGATGGATATCGGGAAGCGCCTGGAGGTGGAACACCATCATGTGTTTCCCCTTCTTAAGCTCAGGGCCTTTAAGCTTCTGAACGAGGTCGGGCAGTTTGGCTTCGACAGCCTCACCGGTAGTGTTGGGTTTCAGCTTGATGTACGTGAGCCATCCGTCCCAATACCAGTCTGTGAAATCAGACTCGTTCTTGCGGCCGTTGGCTTTTGCGTATGTATCGAGGGATACGAGCGCGTTGATCTTCATGTGTGAATTCTCGGGAAGGTCTTTGAACACCCCGGTGATCTCACAATCGGTGCGGCTTCCGTTTCGAAGAGTTTTGCCGAGGGGATCTTCGTTGCCGAAATACTTCTTCGCCATGCTTTCGGATATCACCATTTTGTTGAGGCCTATGAGTGCTGTCGAATCGATGCCAGAGATCAAGGGGTAATTGAAGACCTTGAAGAAATCTTTACCGGCATGATACACGAAGCCTTCCTGGAAAAACGTGTCGCCGTTGGAGAGCAGAGATGGAGCTCCATGCATGGTTACTGAATGCTCGACTTCGGGCAGATTGCGCCGCATGTCCTGGCCGATGCCCGGGCAACCGGCCGCCCATCGGGTGGTGAGCTGGCCATTGTCGTAGCGATCGAGCTGTACGCGATAGATCCGGTCGTAGTCTTTCCAGAAACGGTCGTAGCCTGTTTCATGGATGACATACGAGCCAATGAGTATAAAGGCCGTCATCCCCATTACCAGGCCGAGGATATTGATCGTTGTAAAAGCCTTGTTGCGTGCGATGTAACGCCAAACGGAAGTGAAGTAATTTTTGAACATATCAGCTTCGCCAGCCGACAGGCCGGTTTGATTTCAAGAGATTACTTCACCGCCAGTAAAAGGTTACTCGTATCGCAACGATTTTATAGGATTTGTGAGCGCGGCTTTAATTGTCTGAAAACTTACCGTCACCAATGTGAGTGCAAGCGCAGCAACCAGTGTCCACACAAACAACATTGGGTTGAGCGACATCCTGAACGCGAAGCCGGCCAGCCATTCACCTGCAAAGTACCACGCAACGGGCATGGCTACGATGTTGGCAACGGCAACCAGGATCACAAATTCTTTCGACAGCAAACCGATGATACTCACGACCCCGGCGCCCAACACTTTCCTCACACCGATCTCCTTTGTTCTCGCAACTACCATGAACGATACGAGTCCCAAAAGACCGATCGCTGCGATGGCAACGGTGATGGTTGCAAACAATCCGAATACGAGTGCCAGTTCTTCTTCAGATTTATACTGCCTCGCGAAAGTTTCGTCGAGGAAGAAATAGTTGAAGTCGTGTCCGGCAAAGTTCTCCTTCCAAAGACCTTCGAGGTTGCTGATCAGTTGCTTTGTGTCGGAAGCTTTGTAACGAATGGCATAGAGATAACTGGCTCGGGGAAGAATATCCATTACGAGCGGACCGATCTGTTGCTGAAGGCCGGCCTGATGATAATCTTTCAACACGCCGATCACCTCTCCTTCCGGGTAGCCCGAGGGGGATGTGATCTTCTTGTTGATTGCTTCGGAGGGGCTCCAGCCCATCAGTGCGGCGGCGGTCTCGTTGATGAGGAGTCCGTCTTTTATGTCCGGGGCGCGCGTTACGTCGAAGTTGCGGCCGGCAACGATCTCGAGGTCCATCGTTGGAACATAATCGGGGTCGACGGCCATGTAATGAAGACTGACCGCGGCGTCTTGCGCGGCGCCTTCGGGGTATGCTATCTGCCCGTCCCAGCCGGGTATACCCGGAAGGGCATTACAATTTGTAACTGCATCGACCATGGCGATCGACCTCAACTGGTTTTTGAATGTTTCGTGTGCTTCGGCAGTCGGCGCCTGTGCGCGCCCGGTATTCAGGACAATTATGTTATCTTTTTCAAAGCCGAGTTCTTGTTGCTGCATGTAGTCGAGCTGGTCGAGAACGATCAGGGTGCCCGTCGCAAGCACGGATGATATCACGAACTGGAATATGACCAGTGTTCGCCGCAGTTGAACACCTTTATTGCTTGTCTGCACTTTTCCTTTCAAAACCTCTACGGGATTCATAGACGACATTACGAGTGCGGGATAAAATCCGGCGAGGCACGTGATCGCCACAAGCAACGTGAGCATTCCAAAAATGATGACCGGGTTACTGAACGAGTTCATCGAATAGTTTTTCTGCAACAGTTGATTGAACCATGGCAGGAAGAGCCACGTCATCACCAACGCAAGGGCAAATGAGATGACCGTAAGCACGAACGACTCGGTAAGGAACTGGCGGATCAATCCGTTGCGCGACGACCCGGATACTTTTCTCAGGCCCACTTCGCGGGCACGATATACCGAACGGGCTGTAGCAAGATTCACAAAGTTGATGCACGCAAGCAGGATCACGAACACGGCAATACCTGCCACGAGATACACGCGTTGAATACTTCCCTTCGGACCCATGCTGTTGCCGGCCATACCCTGGAGGTAGGTGTCGTTCAGTGGTTCCAGCAATACGTTGGCCTTTGCATTCCAGCTCTTCAGCATCCCGGGAACACGCTCGGTGTAAAGTGAATATGCTTTTGTTGCGAGTGCCTTCGCATCTGCACCCTCCTTTACGAGAATATAATTCCGCATATTGATGTTCCCCCAGCCTTCGCTGAAATTGAAGTCACGGAAAATATCCTGGTAGGTACTGAAAGACATGAGCATGTCGAATTGCATGTGGGAGTTCTGCGGCACGTTGGCCATCACGCCCGTCACCACGAAGTTGAGTGTGTCCGACAGTGTTATGTTTTTATCGATCGCATCCTGGCCACTGAAGTATTTCTTCTCCATGTCTTCGGTGATCACGATAGAGTATGGCTCGTTCAGTGCGGTTGCTGCGTTGCCCTTCAGGAGCGGGAAGGAAAATATTTGAAGGAATTCGGGGGTAACTATCTGAATATTCTGGCGGATCCGCTTGTCGTCTTGCTTGATGAGGAACCTCGAGCCATTTGTGATGTAGGTGGCGGCTTCGACTTCAGGAAACTCACGCCGGAGGATGTCGCCGATGGGCCAGGCGTTAGTTTCCATGGCGTTCTCGGCACCCGAGTCGTTGGTATAAAATTCGGAAACGACCCGGTAGATACGGTCGCGCTTCGAATGAAATTTGTCGAACGAAAACTCGTCGACCACGAACATCATGATGAGAATACCGGCGGTGAGGCCGAGGGACAATCCAAAAAGGTTGATGATAGCGAAGCCCTTGAACCGCAAAAGGCTTCGGAGGGCAATTTTGAGGTAGTTTTGAAGCATAGGCGACTAAATTACTATAGGGATGAGCGAGATAGTTGTAAAGTTGCGTCTACCTCATCTTTAATTTATTTTCGCACCTCTAACTACTAGTCATGGGACGCGTATTTGAAAAAAGAAAGCACAAAATGTTCGCGCGGTTCGACCGCATGGCCAAGACATTTACAAGGATTGGTAAGGATATCGCCATTGCTGTAAAGCAGAACGGTCCCAATCCCGACAACAACCCACGCCTCCGCATGGCGATCGCGAACGCAAAGGGCGCCAATATGCCCAAGGACCGTGTTGAGGGTGCAATTAAAAGAGCGTCGTCGAAGGAAGAAAAAGACTTCCAGGAAATTGTATACGAAGGCTACGCTCCTCATGGCGTGCCGGTGATGGTAGAATGTGCAACCGACAACCCTACCCGTACAGTTGCCAACATCCGCCTGCATTTTTCGAAGAACGGCGGCTCGATGGGAAACTTCGGGTCTGTCGGATTCATGTTCGAGCGTAAAGGGATCTTCAAGTTCGATCCGGCAAAGATCGACCTCGATGAGCTCGAGCTCGACCTGATCGATGCCGGTGCGGAAGACATTCAAAAGGATGCCGAAGAGGTGCTGATCTATACGAAGTTTGTGGACTTCGGACACATGCAGAAGTTCCTGGAAACAAAGAAGCTCGAACCAAAAAGTTCCGAGCTTCAATACATCCCCACTACCACCAAAGAATTATCAGAAGCAGAGCAAGACGCGGTTATGGAGTGCATCACGGCGCTGGAAGCAGACGACGATGTACAGAATGTTTATCATAACCTGGCTTAATTTTAGCATCCGTTTTTATCAGTCCTGCCCTATCGAACTTGCACCGCTTGTGTGCGTGTTGAGCAATGGTGTTCCGCGGTAACGAATATCACTTGCACCCGACGCGCTTGCGTTTAACTGCTTCGTTACCAATACCCTGATCTTGCTTGCACCGGATGCATCAATGGTAGCCGTTTCTGCTTCGAGATCGAAGCTGCGCAGCTCCGACGCACCCGATACAGTTGCATCCAGCACCGGGCTGACACCATTTATATTAGCTTCTGATGCGCCCGAAAGGTCGAAATCCAACGCGTGTGCAGTTATCGATACCTGTGATTTCGATGCACCCGACAATTTCAGATCAAATTTTCCCTCAGTTGTGAAACCGGTGATGGTCGATTTTACGGCACCTGTGAACGTTGCCCCTTCAATGGAAGGCATCGTGATGGTGACATACGTAGTATACTGACGGTTCCAGTGGTGATTCTTCTCGAAACGCATCCTCAGTGTGTTACCGAGTTTTTTTACTTCGAGATCATCGATGTTGCGGCGGTCGCCTTTCACTTTAACAGAAAAAATACTTCCCTGCTCGACTGTCACGTTGAGCGCATCGCCCATTTCGAGGCGGTTGAAATCCAGTATGGTATACTCTTGTTCAGATTCCTGTAGCGGACCCGGATCCTCATTGTTAAAGCACGAGGTTAATGACGTTAGAATGAACGCAAATGCGAAGAATTGTAATGTTTTCATGTTTCTTAATTGGTGTTCTGGATGTAAGACATCCGAACAGGATCTTACCCCTACGACTTCAAAACTTTTTTGGGATAGGTATAGACGAAGTGAAAAATTACCGCGTTGAGGGCGATAACATTTAAAGAAATGCACGCGTTTGCAATCACTATAACCAGTCTCACCCATGGTTGCACCCGTTCTTCTCTTCTTCTTCGTACTCTCTTCGCTATCGGGATTAGCTGCAGGCGGCTACCGATTCCTCGAAGGCGTAACACGCACAGCCATCAAGTTTGAATTATACAAAGACCTTATCGTGATCCCGGCAAAGATCAACGATACACTCAATGTTCGACTCATACTCGATACGGGAACCAGATCGATGCTTCTATACGGGAAAAGATTCGCGGGGTTGCAGAACACGTCGAAGAACAAACATGTGAAGGTGGCCGGCTGGGGCTCGCCACAAGGCGTCGATGCAGCGGTCAGTTTTCCAAATGCGATCAGAATCGGACACATCCAGGGAGAATCACTCGGGATCGCAGTCGTTACCTCGAGAAGTCTATTCGACGATAAGCCGAACATCGACGGCATTATCGGCTACGAATTGTTTGTAAAGTTCGTGGTGGAGATCAACTACAAAGCAAAAACGATCTACCTCTTCGAACGAATGCCCTACCAGCATGCAGCAGGCTTCACGTCGATACCATTGGAGATCAACAGGGCGATGCCGCAGGTTGCTTCGAGCATTGTGCTGAACGATAAAACCAAAGTCAACCTACGACTGCTTGTCGATACAGGATCCTCTTTAGGGCTCACATTATTCAGTAAAGATCAGTTCGGAGCTTACGCTTCTGCCGAACAGCAGCCGGTGGGCATCGGTTTGAACGGGATCATCCGGGGATTCGATCTATATCTTAAACACGTGTTCCTTGGCGATCTGAAAGTGAAATCGATTTCCTCGCATCTTGTAAGTGTGACTGAACATCCCGACGAAAAATTCACGTTCTGCGGATCGATCGGGGCTGCGTTCCTGAAGAAACACATCGTGATCTTCGACTATCCTTCTAGTAAAATGTTCCTGCTCTCTTACAAAGGCGCTAAGGCTGCGATTCACGACGCGCGCGCTGCACTCCCGACTGAGGCCCTTCCATTGTAAGATTGTCGTCGACCATCCGGTTGTTGTATTGCTGGATGTAAGCCTTTAGAACTGTTTCCATCGACTGAACAGTGTCGGGCAAGGTATTAACGAGATTTTCCTTCAGGTAAATATCTTTTTTGAAATCATAAAGTTCGACAGATCGCTGCCCATCGAAGCGGAGCACATACGAACCACGGAATAACTGGTAAAGGTTGTCGATGTAGTTGAACGCGAACGGTGTCTTGTCGCTGAAGACATCCCTGCCAAAGGCAACATACGGCTTATCGTAGTTGAGTGCTCCAAGAATGGTCGGCATGATGTCGACCTGCTGAATGATCTCGTTACTTGCCCTGGGCTCCCATTTCGGATGATAGAAGAATACGGGTATGCTAAAGTAGCCCCATGTGGTATTGTACTCGGGATATTTGATCTCGGCAGATGCATGATCGGCTGTGATGACGAACAGGGTGTTCTCGAACCACGACTGCCTGGATGCGTAGGCGAAGAATTGTTTCAATGCGTCGTCGGTATATTCGATGGTCCGGTAGATGTCGCGATCGCCGCCTTTAAACTTTGCTTTGGCATCTTCGGGGAGGTTGTATGGATGATGTGAGGACACCGAAAATATAGTGGCGTAGAAAGGTTGTTTGAAGGTAGAAAGCTTTTTGTCGAAGTACTGGAAGAACTGCCTGTCCCATATCCCCCAGATGCCATCGTAGTCGTCGTCGGTGCCACCTTCGGGCTCCGATTCATATTCATCTTTACCGTAGTATTTATCGAAGCCGCAGAGATTGGCGAAAGCCTGGAAGCCCATGGATCCGTTGGGCGCGCCGTGAAAGAAAGCGGTCTGATAACCTTTGTCTTTCAAAAGTGAAGCGAGGCTGTTGACCTTATTTCCGGAAAAATGCGAAAGCACGTATGGCACTTCGATGCTGGGAATGCTGCAGATGACGGAAGGCATGGCGTCGATTGACTTGCGGCCGTTGGCAAGAGAATATTGAAAGTAACTTCCTACGCTGATGAGGGAATCGAGGAAGGGTGTGTAGCCTTGATAGTTTTGTATCGGGAGTGTCTTGTTGTATGCACCAACAAACTCCTTTGAAAAGCTTTCGAGAATAATGACGACAACGTTATTATTATTGAAAGGAATGGTGTCGGGCTCTATGACGGGGTTGAAAACCGCGCTTAAGGATGCCTCATCGGCGAAATAGGTTGACTTCTGAATAACATTTGCGCGTGCCGTTCGCATTAACGCGAAGGGTGTGTTGAGAACGAGGTTTACGTCTTTGGGGATGGTGGCATATTCGGCGGCGTTACTCAATGTAATTGGCCGGGTGCTGTGTGCGAAGCCGCCGCGTGCACCGCCAATGAAAAGGTAAATGATGATGGGCATTGCAAGAACACCCGCGACATAAAATGTAATGTTATTGGCGACTTGCGGTCCGTCCCACTTTATCTTCTTTTGTCCGAACCAGAGTGCGATCACAACTACTATCCACGTGAGCAATGCATACCAATAGTCGAGCATGAACTGGAAGAACAGTGCGAAGCCATTCTGTTCGTTCTCGAATTGTGACAATACGCTGAGTGTTGTTCGTCGCAGTGTGAACTGATAGTAGATCGAGTCGGCGATGTTAGTGGCAAGGAAAAGAGAATTTATCACCACGAACACCCATTTGATTGTCGTCTTATACCAGGGCTGGAAGCGGATCTTGAGAGGAAGTATCATTAGCAACAGCAACAGGCTGTTGGAATAAAGAACGGCTGTGAGATCGAAACGCAGTCCTCCTTTCATGATGGTTGCCCATCGCGAGAAGGTCATGTCGGGAAAGAACGAGGTATTAAAAAAATAGAAGATGATCCTGCAGAGAGAATACAGGATCATTGCAAGCAACAGGTATGATGCCAGTGCAACGTATATGTTCTGTCGGAGCTTGTTGATCACAGCAATTTATAGTTCCTGTATTCGCCGGGTATCCAGCCGGTGAGTTTGAACATTGTTCTTTTGAATCGATCCTTTGGAGAATAGAATTTAATGGAGAGATCCGGTTTATAGTCCCAGTTCTTGCGGGCGATCCTTTCTTTCATCACGGCCGGGTGAGTTTCATCGAAGCGACGAATGGGTTCCTGGGCTGCGTCGTAGTCGTACTTCTTACCTTTTTTGAAGAAGCTCGATATCCAGTTGTCGTCGTGGTAAAGTTTGATCTTCGCTTTTTCTTTTTCTTGCAGGGCTTCGGGCTCGCGTGTCCAGCCGTAGTGATAAATGTAAGCGTCGATAAGCACTACATGCAGCTTTCGGTTGGGCTGTATCCGGAAACCCTGTGCATCGCGATAGGAGAAAACGTCTTTACGGTTGCGTACGATGCGTATCTCGCGGCGGTACCATGAGTGTGCCTGTCCCACATAGTCGTACGACCCGAAGAAATGAAGATACTTGAAGAGCAATCCCTCAACTTTGGTATCCGAAAGGTTATCTTCCATAGCCTTGCGAATATTGGGTAGATATTTTTCGTGAACTACCTCATCGCCCTGGATATAAAATGCCCAATCGTACTCGGCAGGTATTGCCTGGAAAGCTTTATCTGTTTCGAGAGCGAGAACACGACCGCCTTCGCGAAATTTTTCGTCCCAGACGGTTCGAACTACACGCACCTTAGGATCAATGCGTTGCACCATTTCTGCGGTACCGTCGTCGCAATCACCCACGGCAACGATAAACAGATCGCATACAGGAAGAATTGACCTTATCGCTTCCGACGCCGGATAGTCGAACTTTACCGCGTTCTTTAGAAATGAGAATCCGCAAACTTTCATATTACGACTTTGGTAGCTATCTTGTCAGATTGTAAGGCTTTCAAAAGCCAAAAATTAGACAATTGTTGGATTCTCTTCATTGTAATTTATCCTAATTTTGACCGTTATGGTGAAGAGTTCTCTCGATCCTACTCCCAGCATATGACCGAGCGTCGGATAAGAAATGTTTCTATAGTATTTCTTTTTTTCGCCGCCCACTTCAGCGAAGCACAACATATTGAATCTTTCGGTGTATTTGGGGGCATAAACTTCCCGTTTACGATCGACCAGGGTCTGCATAAGGATCCGCGTTATGTCGGAAAGCTCACGCTGCGCGGAACGCCTGTAGGTGTCAGCTATGGGTATGATCGTGTGGGTCATGGGTTTGTGATCACTCCTTCTTTTGTTCAGATCGGACAAAAGTATATCATACAAAATATACAGGGTGGTGATGTTGGTGAGCGGGACATACAAATGAATTATCTCAGTGTTCCGATGGCACTGAAGCTTCACCTCAACGACCTGGCATTCTTTCGACTGAGTGCGGTAGCATCGCTTAATATCGATTACCTGATGAGTGGCAAAGAGATTATCACACATGGTGCGAGTAAGCAGCGCTATCCACCGGGTGTGATTATTCCGGATGAGCCTGGCTATACATCGGTGTACGATGGTGTGTTCGTGCCTGAAGTGAACAAGCAGGTATATGTAGATAAGAGTGCATTCAAGCCGTTCCAGCTATCGGCAGGCATAGGTTTCAGGTCTGACTTCGATTTTAGTGAAGACTGGAGTGTGAACTTCGATGGGCGTGCGATGTTCGGGATCTTTGATCCCAGGAAAGGTTCGTATGTAAATGATCTGAAGGCGGGGAGTACGAGTAATCCGGGTCCTGATCTGTATGGGCAGAGAAGGGATGTTTATTTATATGCGACGGTAGGGATCTCGAGGATATTCCAGATCAAGCAGGAGCATAAGCCGAAGACGTCGAGGAGACCGGCCGGGGCGAGCAAGCCACTTGGCCGTAAAAAGCCGAAGAATAATTAAGTGGACGTTGGGTTAAACCGCGGAATGTCGAACAACCAATATTGAACCGCAGAAGTTTTGGGGGCTGACGGGGTTGCGAAGAGTGACGGGTTATATAAGAGTGACGGGCTTTAAAAGGAAAAGGCCCTGCTTGTCGCATGGGCCAATTCACCAAACACCCTAAATTTTAAATATTATTTCGCTGAAGTGACGCTGGCGTTAGTGGTTTCCGCTTGTCCTTCTGCTTGTGTTGCCTGAGAGATCAGAACACCCATGATGATGGTAAACACCAAAACAACAATCTGTCTGATCCGCCTTCTATAGTTGACATT
The DNA here is from genome assembly GCA_035656375.1 of Cyclobacteriaceae bacterium. Lineage (GTDB taxonomy): Bacteria > Bacteroidota > Bacteroidia > Cytophagales > Cyclobacteriaceae > ELB16-189. Next base: position 85,181 of record DASRSO010000190.1, read on the forward strand.
TACTCCTCTCGACTGGTACATTTTGCGTGTGGTTTTTTCGTTGTCTACAGTACAAAAATGCACGACCTGGAGAGCAAAATTTTTGCTTTTGGGGGGCAAATCCTACATCCGTATCCTAAGATGCGGCGTGGGAGGCGCCTCGGGGCGGTCGCTGATTGTCAGGCAGTTACGGGGCGGCTTGTTCAGGATTTCCTGACAGGTATTGTTAAAAAATAGCCCCGCGCCTCTTGTGGAAGCGCGGGGCCGTAAATTCTTAGCTTTACCTTACTTAAAGTTTTCCTTTAAACTTTGGCGAGCTCCTGGACGAGGTCAACGAGCTTGTTGGAATAGCCCCACTCGTTGTCGTACCATGACACCACTTTTACGAAGTGGTCGTTGAGGGAGATACCTGCTTTTGCGTCGAAGATGGAAGTGCGTGCATCGCCTACGAAATCTTGTGATACAACGTCGTCTTCGGTATAACCGAGGATGCCTTTCAGTTCACCTTCGGAAGCTTCTTTCATGGCAGCTTTGATGGCGTCGTAAGAAGCGGGCTTCTCGAGGCGAGCGGTGAGGTCGACAACTGATACGTCGGCCACGGGTACGCGGAATGACATGCCTGTGAGTTTGCCTTTGAGTTCGGGGATTACGAGGGCCACGGCTTTAGCGGCGCCGGTAGAAGAAGGGATGATGTTTTGGTAAGCACCACGTCCGCCTCTCCAGTCTTTGGCAGAGGGGCCATCGACGGTCTTTTGGGTAGCGGTAACTGCGTGAACGGTGCTCATGAGGCCTTCGACGATGCCGAACTTGTCGTTGAGGACTTTCGCGAGTGGTGCGAGGCAGTTGGTGGTACAGGAAGCGTTAGAAACGATTGTATGGTCTTTAGTGAGTTTTTTATGGTTGACACCCATAACGAAGGTGGGTGTATCGTCTTTAGCGGGTGCTGAGAAAACGACTTTCTTTGCGCCGGCGGCGATGTGTTTTTTACCATCGGCCTGGGTGAGGAACAGGCCTGTAGATTCGATGACGATGTCGGCGCCGACTTCGTTCCACTTGAGGTTAGCGGGATCTTTCTCGGCGGTTACGCGGATCTTCTTTCCGTTTACCACGAGGTTTCCGTCTTTCACTTCTACGGTTCCGTCGAAGCGGCCGTGAGTGGAGTCGTACTTGAGCATGTACGCCATATATTCAGGATCAACGAGGTCGTTGATACCTACAACTTCAATATCCTTGCGGCCTACGGCTGCTCGGAATGCGAGGCGGCCGATACGACCGAATCCGTTGATACCGATTTTTGTCATTGCTGTGAAGAGGTTAAAATTTTGCGATGCCAAAAATAGCTTACAGTCGAGCGAAAACAAACGAAAGCGGTCCGGGAAGGCCGAAAAAATTAGTGCACAGGTTTGCAAATCGTGGTAGGCGGCATATCTTTGCGACTCTTTAGAAAAACGGTCCGTTCGTCTAGGGGTTAGGACACCAGATTTTCATTCTGGTAACACGGGTTCGATTCCCGTACGGACTACGATAAAGCAGATCTGAAGCAATTCAGATCTGCTTTTTTTATGGTTCTACCTCCGACTGGAAAACCAGGTTATTATTGTTTAGCTCACAATAGGCTTCAGGTAAACCTTACAGTTATTCACATCTGCTCGGCACGGAATGAATATTCTCTTCATCTTCCACAATGCCACTACCCTACTGTGTCTATAATCTTGTTTAGCGAGAAGGACAAACTACCGTACACCGGATTTACAACAAACATAAAAGCATCGCGTGATGCACATAACGCCGGCAAATCGAAAAGCACAGGACCGCGAAAACCAGGTTCACTTTACCAGGACCACATGAAATCAGTTGCCCCCTGAAGGATAAACCCACATAGTATCGGTAGCAGAGAATCTGGCGTTATCCTTCTTTGCATACTTATACTGTTCATGAATTGCGGCTGCACTAATTAAGTATTCGCCGAATACGCCATCCGCCAGGTAGACACCGTGGCGCTGCCATTTACGGACGTATATCAACCCGGTTCCAAAAGGAAAACTCCCTTTGATTTAAAAGGAAGTTAGGTCGCTTTAATTGTACTTCAGGTATTTCGTACCCTCGTACGTTTTAGTCGTAGGTATTTCCGTAACAACTGCAACTTTTACCACACCGTCTTTTTGCAAGGCAAAGGTTGCTTTAGGATACCCTTCGCCACCTTCAAATGTGTTATTACCGATATATCTCAGGCTTGCTACAAGCTGACCATTTTGCTTCATAAACAGCAGGTCGTCGTTCTTTATAAATTCGATAAAGTTTTCATCACCAACATCGTAAAGTCCCACGATCTTATCGTAAACAATTTTGTCGAGCGGAATTTCCTTACGCATAGTGACATTGAAAATGATCTGGCTTTCGCCAGAATTATCGTTGCTCACCGTAAGTATCCTGTTTACAGCCTGTGGGTTAGAAGCCCATGGGTCTGTGTCGACATACTTACCGCCTTTAAAATAAATTTGTGTTATTAAGTCTTGCTGATCGGGAACAGACACTCTCATGTGAATATGAGCAGGTCGCCACGTCGCATCGTTATTGGGAACCGCTTTATAAGGCACAGGCAGAATAGATTTGAACTCATACGTTCCATCCTTTTTTGTTCTTTGTCCGCCACGATAATTGTATTCGTCAGATGTGTTGTCATATATCTCGTTTTCATCGCAATGCCAGATCTCGACCAATGCATTATTGATGGGGGTTTTTCCATCCTCTTTTAAAATTTTTCCTTTCAAAACGATTGGCGTCCCCTTTGACCCTGCTAGCCGGAGGTTAGTTTTAAGAGGTGCGCCCGGCCTGTAAAATGGGCCAAGTATATCCGTAGTTGTGGGCGTGTCGCCTTCAAAGCTTTTCCCGTTCCAGTTCAACGCCCCGAAAGCGCTAATGCTAATGACGGTCATTGTGGAATTCTTAATAAAGGTCCTACGTCGCATAGTATTTGGTTTGGTAAGTGAGAAAAAGGGCTCGTTGGGTGTAACATCAAGTTACTACGAAAGGCTGGAATGCCGCAGGTTTTCAGGGAACTATTTAAAATACTGATGCCTGTATCTAAACGACCTGGCCTCGCACGATCCCATTCGCTTCGATCAATGATGACTGAAAAGGAAGTCATGGAAAAAGTGAACCTGCAGCACCTGAGTAACGCAGAAGTCGAAGAAATATTCAGTGTATATAATCCAACTCCAAAATTGTTAATCGTTAAGTGAGATAACTCACCCAGCAATTAGGCAATTCGTCAACTCGTCAACTACTCAACTACTCCAATCGCAGCACATTTACAGGATTAGTTCGTGCTACTCTCGAAGTATGGTAACTCACCGTTAGCACTCCAATCAGCATCACTATCATACCGGGGACAATAAACAGCCACAGGGATATATCAATATGAAATGCATACCCATCTAACCAGTTGCTGATAGCCAGGTACGTCGGCGGCCACGCAACCAGGTTTGCAAGTACAATCAGTATAATAAAATCTCTCAACAAGTGGCCAACAATACTGGAAACACCAGCGCCCAAAACCTTTCGTATTCCTACTTCCTTCGTGCGCTGCACGGCCGTGAAGTAAGACAGGCTAAATAAACCAAGACATGCTATGAAAATGGCGATGCCAGAAAACACCGCGAACATTCTGCCAAACTGCCAATCTTCCTTGTACTGCTGATTGAAGAAATCATCCAGGAAAAAGAATGTGAAAGGATTGCCCGGATAGAGCGTCTTCCATTGGCGCTCTACCTCCCTGACAGTGCTTTGCAGATCAGCGTTGTCGAGCTTGATCGAAAAATATCCCCAGGCAGCGGGGTTATAAAAGAAGACTGTCGGCGCAAAATCATTCTTCAGGGATTGCTGGTGATAGTTCCTGATCACGCCAACAACTTCGAATGTTGCGTTGCGATCGTGCCATAAAACTGATTGCCCGATAGCATCCTGTGCGCTATTAAATTTGAAACGTTGTACAGCTCCTTCGTTAATAAGCACCGACGGCCCCTTTAGTTCCCTCGAAAAGTTCCTACCGGCCACAAGAGAACTTTGATAGGCAGTGAGGAACTCGTCGTCTATTCCTACCATCCGGAAAAAACTATTGTACTCTTCTTTCTGATTTGGTTGTCTGAAATTCTGAACCCTTCCAATTTCTTCTCCAGGAATTGAAGTCGATGCCGTCACGTTCGAAACTTGTGCAAGCTGTCGTAGCCCATTCTTGAATGGTTCTATTCTTGCCCTGAAAGTCGAGTCTGTTATCTGTTGCGGTGCGTTCACTACAAGCATCTGATCGATCGCAATCCCCAATTTCTGAGCCTGCATGTGTTTAATCTGGTGGTAAACAGTTATTGTGCTGATGATAAGTCCAACCGAAATAGTGAACTGGAAGACCACGAGGCTCTTCTTTAGCATCCAGCCGGTTGGCGACTTTTGAAGTTTGCCCTTCAACACACTTGCAATTGGGAATGAAGAAAGAGCAACGATCGGGTAAGCTCCTGTTACCACAACGCCGGATACCAGTACAGCGATGATAACTGTCAATATCGTCGTGTCGTTGAACACAGAAAGAGTCAACGATTTTCCAAACAACATTTCGAGGTAGGGCTGCGCAATAAAGATGAGTATCGCAGCAGAAACGATAGCGATACAATTGATCACAACGGTTTCAAAAAGGAACTGGGAGGTGATTTGGCCATAGCTGGCGCCGGCTACTTTACGGAGACCTACTTCCTTTGCACGACCGAGGAGATTGACCGAAGAGATATTAATGTAATTGATCCATGCAATCAGCACAATAAAAACTCCAATGATCGTGAGAAAGAAAGTCAAGACCGGGTTTCCATTTACATCCAGTTCACCACCGAGATCCGAATACAAATGAATATCCTTGAGTGGCTGAAGGGTAAGTTCTTCACGGCTGTTTGTGCTTCTCATCGCGTCGCCCTCATATTTCTCAATGAACGCAGGAAGTTTAGCCTGCAGCGTATGGTAGTCGACGCCCTCGTGAAGTAGTATGTATGTATACGTATTTATATTACCCCAGTCATTCTGCGTCCAACCCCACGGATACGTAGTAGCATAAGAGACCAGGATGTCGAATTTAACGTGCGAATTTTCCGGCACATCCTTAATCACTCCCACAACCTGCATAGACGCCGGCTCTTCTATGAACACTTTAATGATTTTCCCAACCGGGTCTTCATTACCGAATATCCTTCGCGCTACCGATTCGGTGATCACGATAGTGTTGGGCTGTGAAAGTGCAGTCTCAATATCTCCTTTTACCCATGGGAACGAAAACATCTTAAGAAATGAAGGCTCCGCGTACAAGACCCTCTTCTCATTATACTCCTGGTTGTTATAAGTCAAGATCGCTCCGTAACCGGACGCTATGAACCTGGTAAACCTCTCGACTTCAGGATAATCCTGCCCGAGTGCGGGGCCCACTGCGCTATAGGTTGCGGCGCTTCCACCCTCCGATTGCCCATTCTGATAGTAGTCAAAACGTATCCTGAAGATCCTGTCAGCATTTGAATGGAAGCTATCATAGCTGCTTTCAAACAGAACATATTGGAATATAACGACGCACGATGCCATGCCAATCGCCAACCCGAGGATGTTCAGCAGGGAGTGTATCTTGTTCCGCACCAGGTTCCTGGCCGATACTTTCAGGTAGTGCCCTATCATAATGTTGTAGTTTGAATTAGTATTCCAGCGTTTTGAAAATGCGAACGGCCGGCAGGCGCTGATGACGTCGAACATGAAGAAAAGGTCGGCGATAAATTTTCCACTTTTCGCCAGGCGTTTCCCGTAGAGTTCGTAAAGATCGCCTTGCAATGTTTCGAGTACTTCTTCGGAGCAAAACCATCGGAGAAAACGGTCGGGCCATCGGGGCGGGTTGTGATCTTTCATTTGAAGCCAAGTTTTAGTCCGGGTACCTTTCGCGCGAGCTTTATGCGCATCTCGTTTACTTCTTCGAGTGTGCGTATGCCATAGGCTGTGATGCGATAGAATTTCTTTCTTCGTCCTCCCCTTTCGGCAGTTGCACCGCCTTCCCGGGAGACAACATATCCTTTGCTTTCAAGACGATAGAGGGCAGAGTGCAGCGCCCCGATGCTCGGATTCTTTCCCAGTTTTTCCTGGAGGGTTTCTTTTATCGAGATGCCATAGGCTTCGTTGCCAAGGGTTCCGACCACAAGCAGTACTAACTCTTCAAAAGCAGCTAATTTCATTTCAGGGACTATTTCTTTCCTAAAACCAAATCAAATTAGTAAAATTTTTTAAGATATACGAACGAGAGTAAGACACCTGCAAGTATTTTTCACGAGTGGCTTAAAGACTTCCACGCTATAAAAGTTGAGCCCTACCGTTTTCTCTCTGTCTCAACGAAAGGCTAACAAGCCCTCCCGCAGACAATATTGCCCCACCCACAAACGGGAATCCGGCGCCGACAAGATCTTCCAGGACCGGTGAAAACAAATACGGCAGGCAATAGATCATCCCGAAGAGCCCTGCGGCAACAGCAGCAAACGATCCCATTGTAACCAACCTTCTGCCCAGGTCGAACTGTCGTGTGCTCACTACTTGCTTCCGCAATTCCTCAGTAGACGCTTCTGCGTATTCCTCGATCGTCCACGTCCTGATCGGCATAGAAAACAGCCCCAGCTTAAAGTCCTTTAAAAACTGTGACCACTTATGTGGAAGCAGTATGAAGCCATAGAGAAATATAGCAATACTCGGCAACGTTATATTTCCATTACCCAACATAAACGCTTGCATCCGGATCTCGTCGACAGGTGTCATTTCATACTTCAGCAAGACGTGCTTCAGATCGTGCGACTCATATCCGGGAACCAATCTCAGCTTGTTTTTATCCAGGCACTCGGCAATATCGCGCCCGAGCGTTCCCGGTTTCAGAGATCTAAGCTTATCTACTTTGGCTCTATAAATATTCATATTATGAAATTGCGAGATGATCCAAACCGACAGGCGGAACGATGTATGGATGACGAGTTCTGAAGCGTTTATCATGGGCAATCTTGGTTGGGGCCAGGCTAAGATAACGGAGCCACGATAATGTTTGTTGTTTTAAGTAAATTGTCCTGCCCTACCCCAAATGAAGAGTTCAATTTTCGGGATCATACTGTTAACACTCTCGGCTATTGACGTCAGTGGTCAGAAATTAAAAAGCAGGCCCATTTCATGGATCCCATCCCTCAACACAAGAGTAAACGGCCTTGCAATCGGCTTTATGATCAACAGCTTGAAAGAGACGGACTCCGTCTTAATGACGGAAGTGAACGGCCTAAGCGTCGAGATTTTAGGTGCCGGGTTTTTCCTGCCTGTTACTCCCGGCGATCCATTTTATTCAGAAGTTGATATGTACGACCTCAATGGAAAGAACGGAGAGGTAATTCTTAAACCATACCACTCTCCCGTCTATAAAATAAACGGCATTTCGATCGCAGGTGGTGGCACCGGCGGGCATGATATTACAGTCAACGGGTTAAATCTCGGAGGCGTGGGAACACTAACCGGTAAAATGAATGGGTTCTCCGCCGCTCTTGTTATTAATATGAGCGGCATTGTAAATGGGGTTTCAATAGCAGGTCTGATAAATAACACGATCCAAACTAAAGGTGTACAAATAGGCCTGGTGAATAAGACCTCCCGACTGCGGGGATTTCAATTTGGTCTGTGGAATCGAAATGAAAAAAGACAGTTCCCTATCATTAACTGGAGCTTCAAGTGATCCCTTAACTTGCTTAAAATGCTGCTAAAATTCTTTCTCTTTAATCCACTCGTCAAACTGTATCTCAATGTCAAGCTGCCGTTACTTGATTCCAATAAACGTGTGAAGGCCGTCGCACTGGAAATGTGGTTCTTTCTTTCCATGTTCATCCCGTGGTTTTTCGTCCTGATGATACCACAGATGTTAACTTTCGGGCAAGGTTCGAAAGACATATTATGGCCCGAAATGTTGGGTACCTTCATCTACGACGTAATGATGGTTATGCTGGTCAACAAAGACTTCTTTAACGGGCAGAGTGCCGTTCACCGCAAGATTGGATTCCAGGTAGTCGATGCTAAAACCGGACAACCAGCGACACAATTAAAATGTATGGTAAGGAATATCACTGCTCCCCTGTGGATGGTGGAAATGATCTTCCTGTTCGCGAACCCCGATCGAAGACTTGGTGATTTTATCGCTGGAACCAGGCTAATCAAAGTATCACCGTCAGATCCTGAATTGGTGTTGACTGAAATTAGCAATACACCACTCAACAACAACGGTCGTTTAACTATTTTGATCTCTATTATTTGGGTCGCGTTGTTAACAATCCTGTTCACCCCC